>JBEKPV010000062.1:0-16575 GCA_049520395.1 Tepidisphaeraceae bacterium | reverse complement strand
TAGATGGTATCCCTCCGCGGCATCAAGGCAAGGATTACTGCCAAAATAATCTTCATATGATTTTGCCTGAGGAGGACTTGGGCGGAAATGCAAACTGCCGTTTGAGAGGGTAAGAGCCCATAAAATCCCCCAGGCCTCACGCTGAGCGAGTTGGCACAGCTCCCATCCAAGTGAGAACGAAGGCAGAACTTGGCAGGCTCATTTTCCGGGTGCCATTTTGGATCTGGGGTTATGCCAATGGCCGTTGGGAGCGATGAGCGCGTCCGCTTCCTTCGGCCCCCAACTGTGGCGCTTGTAGGGGCGAACCTGGGGATGTCTCTTTAGGACCGGATCGACCACCATCCAAGCGGCTTCGACCGCGTCCTCTCGGGTAAACAGCGCTCCATCGCCGGCCATGGCGTCGCCCAATAGCCGCTCGTAAGGTGATTCCTCTCCCGGCTGCGCTTCGAGCAAGTAGAGTTCTCGCTGGTCACCGATGAACTCCTTCCCCGCGCGCTTGACGCGAGCGGCAAGCGCGATGGCAGAATTTGGAGAGAGTTGGAATCGCAGATAATTTGGCCAGCCGGTCTTTGGCGCTGAGTCGGCGAAAAGCCTCTGCGGCGGCGCCTTCAACTCCACCAGGACCTCGGTCGCCGTATCGGCCAGATATTTACCGGATCGCAGGTACCACGGCACACCCTCCCAACGCCACGAGTCGATATACAGCCGCAAGGCGCAAAAAGTCGCGACGTCGGAGTTCTTCGCCACGTCCGGCTCCTTCCGGTAACCCGCATACTGGCCGCGCACCAGGTCGGGGGATTTCAAGGGGCGCATGGCCTCAAAGACCTTGGCTTTCTCATTGTGCACGGCTCCGAAGTCCCTGGTGGCCGGCGGTTCCATGGCAAGCAGCGCAACAATTTGGAAAAGATGGTTCTGAATCACATCGCGCAGACAGCCGGCGGTTTCGTAAAAAGCACCGCGGCCCTTCACGCCGAAATCCTCAGATAGGGTGATCTGAACGCTGGCCACGTAGTTGCGGTTCCAGATCGGTTCCAGGAAGGAATTGGCGAATCGGAAATAGAGGATATTCATGATCGCCTCCTTGCCGAGGAAGTGATCGATGCGGAAAATCGAGTCTTCCGGAAAGACCGAGTGCGCCACGCGGTTAAGTTCCCGTGCCGACGCCAGATCACGTCCGAACGGCTTTTCGACAATAACGCGAGCGTGCTCGGCCAAGTTCGCGGCGCCCAGCCCTTTGATCACCGTCTCGAAGAGCGAAGGCGGGATGGCCAGGTAATGGGCTGGACGTTTGGCACGACCCAGTGCCTTCTTAATCGCGATAAACGTATTCCGGTCGTTATAGTCCCCGCTGACGTAACTGAACTGTGATAGAAGTTTGCGAAGCGCACGCGGATTATCAATCCCGCCGGATCGCTTGATACTGTCCGTCACGCGATGGTGCAGGCGCGCCAGACTCCATTTCGGGAAGGCGACGCCGATGACGGGGACCTTCAGCGTTCCTCGTTTCGCCATCGCATAGAGCGCCGGGAAGATCATCTTATGGGCGAGATCGCCGGTCACGCCGAAGAGCACCAGCGCGTCGGACCGGGAAGTGCCCATTAGGCGCCTCCCGTTTTCGCGGCGGCCTTTTCTTGGTGACCGCCGAATTCAAAACGGAGGGCGGACAGCACCTTATTGGCGAAGTTGTCCTCGCCTCGCGAGGCGAAGCGTTCGTACAGCGCGGCGCTGAGAACGGGGGCGGGTACTGATTCATCGATAGCCGCCGCGATCGTCCATCGCCCCTCGCCTGAGTCGGACACGCGGCCGGAGAACTGTGCCAGGTCCGGGCTTTTGAGCAGTTCGACGGCGGCCAGGTCCAGCAACCACGAGGCGATGACGCTCCCGCGCCGCCAGACCTCGGCGATGTCGGCCATGTTCAGGTCGTACGAGTAACGCTCGGGGTGACGTAGCGGCGTGGTCTCGGCATCGTCGGAGCGCTTCTGCTTGCCGGCGTTGGCGTGGCGGAGGATGTTCAACCCCTCCGCGTAGGCGGCCATGATGCCGTACTCGATGCCGTTGTGAACCATCTTGACGAAGTGGCCCGCGCCGCTCGGACCACAATGCAGATAACCGTGTTCGGCAGTACCGCCAACCTTTTCTCGGCCTGGCGTCCGCGGTGCTTCCTCGATGCTTGGAGCAAGGGCGGCGAAAATGGGGTCGAGGCGGCGGATGACGGATTCCTCGCCACCAATCATCAGGCAGTAGCCTCGCTCTGATCCCCAGACTCCGCCGCTCGTACCAACGTCGACATAGTGAATGCTTTGCGCTTTCAACTCGACGGCGCGGCGGAGATCATCGTGGTAGTAGGAGTTGCCGCCGTCGACGACCGCATCATCGGCTTCCAAAAGTGGGATTAGGGTCTTCAGCGTCGGCTCGACCACGGCCACCGGTACCATCAACCAGACCGCGCGCGGTCTTTTCAACTTACGCGCGAAATCTTCGAGCGAAGTTGTCCCGACCGCCCCTTCATTGACGAGTGCCTTTACAGGTTCCGGATGGATGTCGTAAACAAGACACCGGTGGCCTGCCTGCATCAGCCGTTTCACCATGTTGGTTCCCATACGGCCTAATCCGATCATTCCTAATTCCATTTGGCTTTCCTTTCTCTTGTGAATCCGTGTCGCCCGCTTTTTGGCAGGCATTTCGAATTAATCCTTTAAGGTCCGACTTTCTGGTTCTCCAGTGCCTGCACCTTGGCCACGCGGCGTCGGTGGCGCGGAGCTCCGCTGAAGTGCGCGGCCAGGAACGTCTCAAGCAGTTCCCAGGCGAGCGAAAATCCGATTACATTTCCACCCAGACAAAAAACGTTCATGTCGTCATCCTCGACACCTTGATGCGCGGAGAAGACATCATGGATGAGTCCCGCGCGCACGCCGGGGACTTTGTTTGCGGCGATGGAGGCGCCGACGCCGCTGCCGCAAATCGCCACCCCGCGCTCGACCTTTCCCGCGGCGATGGCTTTGGCCAGGGGAGTTACGAAATCAGGGTAGTCGTCTTCTGGGTCCAGGTGGTGGGCGCCGAAGTCCACGACGTCGTAACCTGAGCCACGTAACGACTCCACCAACCGCTCTTTTAAGGTAAGCCCTCCGTGGTCCGCGGCGATTCCAACGCGTATCATTTATTCTCCTTGACCTGTCGAACATGCTGCACCTCCTTGCCGACTTGATGCTTCGACGAAATAAAAAACCGAAACAACCGAATCCCGAGGGTTCGGGACATCTCATGTGCGGGACAGCCGGCCTCGGACGGCATGCCAGATAACCAACAACACGACTGCTCCGATCACGGCGACAAATAGGCTCCAGAAGTTAAATCCCGTCGCCCTTACCGCTCCAAGCGCATTGAAGAGCCATCCGCCGATCAGCGCGCCGACAACTCCGAATACAATGTCCAGCGCAACGCCCTGACTCTGTCCGGTAACGACTTTGCTCGCGACAAAACCGGCAAGAAGCCCCAAAATGATCCAAGAAATTATGCCCATCAACATCATGACCTATCTCCTTTGCGAAACGTTGCCTTACGGAAACAAAAATGCCGACGCAACCGAATCCCGAGGGTTCTGGATTCAATTGCGTCGGCTTACTCTTTAGCGGGTCCGCCGGCCGTTGGCCGGATTACCCTTTATTTAGCCATCCGACGACTTCGATATTCTGACGGGAGCCGATCTATTTTGTTGGCTCGCATATATCATAGTGGTGCGGCTGCGAATCGGGGAAGGAAGGAAATTGCCATGGTCGGGCAAGTGATGTAGGTAGGACGATACTTTGTCCTGTTTCTCACAATTAGAACTCTGCGCCGAGCCAACCGCCGCAAAATCCCGCCCGGCGAAGCCCTGCGACAAGATAAGGGCATTGACGCATGAGACGCCAGATCAGGCCGGTGCGGTAGTTTTCGATCATCAAAACGATTGGACCCTGGTTGAGACCGTAGTGGAACGGGGAGACCCATCGTTGTGACGGATCAGATTTGTCGGCGAAAGTTGCATTGAAGGTCGCTTTGAAGCCGTAAGGGTTGTTCTCGCGAAGCTTCAGTTTCTCGAAATACTCAAGCGCTGAAAGCACGATCTCAGGAGCGAAAGGTAGTGAGGCGACCACCGCCCAAGGAGCGATGCTGCCGTCGTCTGGGCCGTCTGGGACGCCGCGTGCTTCGTAACCGAAGAATTCCCGCTGGCATCCTTTAATCGTTCGTGTTGCGGGGCCAGGTCCGTCGCTTGCGGTGATGCCCCAGCAGTTTGCCCCGTAGGCGTCGAATTTGGCCGGATTGTCGATCGCATACTGCCGTTGAACATAGGTGGCGCGGCGGCTATTTTCGAAATAATCGATGTTCTTGTCGCGCATGTAGTCATCCTGGATTCCGCGAAAATCAATCCATAGATGTGAAATTTGATGAGTGAAGAAAGGGCCTGAATACAAGAACTCGTAATCGTAGATCTTTCTCCACTCGTACGTGGAAGTCCATTGCGTGTAGCTTTCCTTCGGCAATGGATGGGACGGGGAACCGAGGCCGAGCACGTAGAGAAACAGCGCCTCGTCATAGCCTTCCCAGCGGTAGGACAAAAAGCCGCTTTCAGGACGCCAGCCCATCGAAACGGTTGCGCCGCCGTTCTGGGCCCAGTTCCAGTCGGCGCGAAGGTATAGCTCATCGGCAAGCCCGCGGATTTCGTTTTCGTCGTCGGTGCTTCCCGTGAAGTATGCCGCTGCCGTCAACATGCCTGCCAGGAGAAAGGCGGTATCGACCGTGGACAGTTCGCACTTCCAGACACGCTTTCCGCTGGTCATGTCGAGAAAGTGGTAATAGAAGCCCTTGTAGCCGGTCGCTTCGGGGCCGGTGCTTTGAATACTGCCATGAAAAAATCGCAAGGTCGCCAGGGTTCGCTCGATCGCTTGCGCTCGGGTGACGAAGCCGCGCTCCACACCGACGGGGTAGGATGACAGCGCCAGCCCGACGGCGGCAATACTTGCCGGCGCTCCCGCCTGGGTTTTGTCGAAAATCAGACCATTATGCGAGTTTGATTCGTGGACAAAATAGTCGAACGTCGCGCGTTGCAACTCCTCCAACACATCGAGACTGACCTTTGGATCATTCACGATTTAGAGTTTCCGCTCGGTCGCTGGGGCGCCAACTCCACCGTGATGGCAGCGATTGCGTGTGGGGGCATTGCAAGTTCGAAGTGGAGTGTACCGGCTTCGTACTTCCACTCCAGAGGCTCGCGTACGATTTGGGACGCCACGTGCAACTGTTCGACCTCCCGCTGCGTGGGTAGAGGGGGCTTACCCATTTCAATCCAGAGTCGTTTGGCGTTTGCGTGATTGTCGTCGATGCGCTCGATGTAGACGTTGCGCGGCGACAGAAGGCCTGTCAGTTTGATGTTGACCGATTCGGTCTCAATCGGATGGCGTGGCATTGCATGGTTCGTGAGTAGAACTGTAAGGGCATTGCGACCGCGCACGAGCCAGACATCCACGGTCTCGTGCACTCCGGCAACAGTTAGTTCCTCGACGCCGAGGCGGTGCAACAGTTCGAAGGCGCGGTAAGAGGGCTTGGCGACCCCCTGCAAAGTAAGGAGACCGAAGCCGCCCTGAAACGCGTTCGCGGGCATGTAGTTTTCCTCGAAAATGTCCGTGAACGCCCAGAAGCTGTAGCCTTGCACGAGCCCCCGGGCTTCCATCATGGTCTTGATAATGACGGCCGCGGTGTAGGGTTCATCGTGCAGGTGGTCTCGCGGGTTCGACGATGAACTCCATTCCGTGTAGTAGAGCGGTTTGCCGCGCGCCTTGCGGTGCGTGTCCTGTGCCCACTGGCGTAGAATGCCGCGCTGGCTGTGGGCGAGCTGCGTCTCAGTATCCTCACCAATCGAACCCAGCGCGTCGGTGGGATAATGGTGCGTGCTGACGAAATCCGCCGGCACGTTGTTCTTCTCGCAGAAATGCAGGAATTCGGTGATCCAGGCATTCTTCGCGGTCGCGGGGCCGCCCACCTGCAATCGATTATTCACCTCTTTGATGGCCTGCGCGGTGAATCGATAGAGCTTAAAATAATCACCCTGACTACCCGTCCAGAATGACTTGAGGTTGGGTTCGTTCCACACTTCGAAGAACCAGGTGCTGACTTCGTCGATGCCATAGCGCTCGACCCAATGTGTTGTCAGCCTGCCGATAAACTTTGCCCATTCGACGTAATCCTTTGGCGGCGTCACGTTGGCGGCATAATGGAACACGGTTTTGCCGCCGGACGCCAGCGTCGATGGCATGAAGCTCAATTCGACGAATGGTTTCATCCCGACCGACAGCAGGAAATCGATGATCTGATCAGCGTTGAAGAACGAGTAGAGCAACTGATCGCGCTCATCCATGAGCGTTCCCATGTCATCACTGAGGGTGTCGTGGAATCGCACGTGGCGAAAGCCAAGTTGCTCGTGGCATTGTCGCAACTGCCGCTGCCAGTCCGCGCGCAGCGCCAGGGGCGCATGCCCGCTGCCAACCGTATGCTCCCAAAAATGCGGCAGGGCTACCGACTTGTCGGACAGGCAGCAGCTAAATTGGATGGAATTCATTGAGCCGCCTTCCTTCCGCCTGCGTCGCGCGGAACAATGTCGTGAATGCAGACTTGCTCGATGGCGGGGTCATCAGCCGCCATGAGCGAAATCCGGATAATCGGTCATGCCGCCATCCACAAAGATCGTGCGCCCGGTCACATAGGAGGCGACGTCAGAGACCAACACCACCACCATGCGGGCGACCTCTTCAGGCTCGCCAATACGGTTCAGCGGAATTTTCTCCAGCAAATTTTGCAGGCTTTTCGGATCGCTCCAGACGGAGCGGTTGATCGGCGTTTTGATTGCCCCCGGCCCGACCGCCAGCACGCGCACTCCGAAGGGGGCTGCTTCCTGGGCCAGAGTCTTGGTCAACATGCTGACGGCAGCCTTGCTGGCGGTGTAGGCGCTGTAGCCGGACCAGGCGATTTGCTCGTGCACCGACGTGGTGCTCAACACGACCCCGCCTTTTTGCGGCACCATGCGCTTCAGAGCTTCACGAGCGCAGTGGAACGCTCCAAATAAATTAACCTCGATCACTTTTCGCCATGCCCCGATATCGGCCTCCCAGCCCAAAGCGTGGGCTCCGTCAATGCCGGCATTGTTGATGAGAATATCGATCCCGCTCCAAGCCGCGTCGATTTGCCGGAACATATCCCCGACCGCCTTCGGATCGGAAACATCCCCTTGAATTGAGATCGCTTCGCCGTGCTTATCTTTGATCGTCTGCACGAGACCGACCGCCGCTTCGGGATGGCCCACGTAATTGATCGCCACTTTGGCGCCGGCGTCCGCAAGAGCAAGTACGATCGCTTCGCCGATACCTGAATTACCGCCCGTGACCAGGGCGCGCTTGCCTTCAAGCTTGATATTCATGATGAACTTCCTTTTTATAAATGGTCTCTGCTCGTTCGCGCTCCTTATGTGGCGATTGCTTTTGCGACAGCCGAAGCTGAACGATATTCGGTGGAAATGGAATGCCACAAGCCCAATTGAGCGCCACTTCAAGCTTCCGGCTGAGCGTCGGCAGCTTCGCCAAATAGATTCCTCGCCATAAAAACCAGGCGACAAAGCCGGAAAGTTTCACTCCATAGATCACCGCCACGGCGTTGTGATGCCCGATGGAGGCGAGCATGCCTCGCGGACGAAAATTAAATGGTTTCGTCGCGGTACCTTCCGAGGCGCATTTAAGATTCTTCGCCAACTGCCGGGCCTGCTGCATCGCGAACTGTGCGGTCGCGGGGCTCGGCCGGCCGTCGAAGGCGTTGGGGACAAGCGAACAGTCGCCGAGTGCCCAGAGATTGGTCGTGCCGCTAACCTTCATGTCCGGATGGGTCTTCAGTCGGCCTTTTTCCAGCGGGAGATCCAGACTCTTGATGAGCGGATGCGTCTCCGTGCCCGCCGTGCAGACTATCAATCGCGTCTCGATACTCTCACCAGAAGTTAGATGCACCGCGTCAGCATCAGCGTTCCGGGCGGATGTGTTAAGCCGGACGTCGATTCCATTTTTCCGCAGCTTTCGCAACGTGAACTCGGATAACGATTCGTGATCCAACTCCGGCAAAAGGCGCTCGCCTTTCTGCAATAGAACGACGCGTGGAGTTTCATTCTTTAACTCTGGATAGAATCGGCTCATTGCGTGCATCATGTCCGCAATTTGCCCCGCCACCTCCACGCCGCTGAAGCCTCCTCCGATGACGACAACCGTGAGCAGCCGCTGGCGCGCCCCCGATTCCGGCGCGGTCACGGCGGCTTCGAAGTTGCCGATCAGGTCGTTGCCCATGACGATCGCATCGATGACCGTTTTCAACGGATAACCCCGCGAGTCCAGGCCCGGAATCTCGTCGAGATTTGCCGCCGATCCGCAGGCAAGCACCAATTGGCTGTACCGAATTGAATCCGTCGTTCCGTCTCTCAGGACATAATGCGCTTCGCTGTTTTCGCGATCGATCCGGCTGACGCGTCCCTCCAGCCACTTCGCACGCCGGGTCAACCGGCGGCCGGCCACGACGACGTGCAGCGGAGAGACCAACCTTCCCACCACTTCGGGGAGCATGGGCGTGAAAACCAGATGATTTTCGGCGCTGAGGACGAAAATTTCCGTCTGCGTCGGCAGCGAGCGTTCCAGGCGTTGGGCCAGGGTCACTCCGGCAAAACCTCCGCCCACAATCACAATTCTTTTGGGTTGTTCTGGCATGCTGGCTTCTCATTTCTTTTTGATTAACGCTGTTGATTTTTGCGTGATTGCAGGAACGCCACGAGCGCGTCCAACTGCGCCGGCGTGACATTCCCGCCATACGCCGGCATGTTCACGCCCCCGTTGGAAATCCTCAAAATCATCTGATTTTTGGATAAACGATCCCCCACATCGGTTAAATCCGGCCCGCGGCGGCCGCCATCTCCCTCAATCAAATGGCAATTCAAGCACCCTTTTACGTCAAACAATTGCGCGCCAGTGAAGACGGGACCATTGGTTGCGCCGACAATTGACGGCGACAGAGGCTGGGCCTTGAAATTGGGCGACCAAGGAGAGTTGGCGCCCTCCACCCACAATGTCGCGATCATCACCACGGTCATTACAACGGCGGCGACGGCCCAGGGGCGCCGCCGCGGGCTGCGTTCGCCGCGATTGGAAATAAACGGCAGCGTAATTAAGACAATCGCCGCCAGTAGGGGACCGAAAACCAGGAAATATTGTTCAGTTCCGTGCGGCATCAGGGCGAGCACGGCAAAGTACCACAACAGATACCAGTCCGGCCGCGGAGTGGCCGCGATAATGCTGGGGTCGGGCGGCGGCCCCAACTGTGGCGCACCAAAGATCAAGGCCAGCACGGCGATGACTACGATCATTCCGACGCAAAAAACCACATCGCGCCAAGCCGCGTCGGGCCAGAATGGGCGTCCGGTTTTTTCAAGCAGCTCTTTGTATTCCTGGCGGTAGGTTTTGGGATCAACCCGCTTGCCGGGTTTGGGGGGCTCGGAAATTCCGTGGTGCAAGACAAGCCAAACATGAAGTCCAACGAAGGAAAAGATCAAAGCGGGCATGATGAAAACATGAATCACGAAGAACCGATTCAAGGTCGCGCCGCCAACGGTGTCGCCGCCCAGTATGAAATGTGCCAGCCATGTCCCGATGAACGGGGCTCGCCCGGCTTGCTCCGCCCCGACGACCACGGACCAGACAGCGTTTTGATCCCAGCGCAAAAGTTGCCCGGTAAAACCCATGAGCAGCGTGAATCCCAACAGCAGCACGCCGGTCACCCAGTTCAGTTCCCGGGGAAATTTGTAGGAGCCGAATAAAAACACCTGCGCCATGTGCAGGCCGACCATCAAAACCATGGCCGACGCGCCGTAGTAATGGAGGCCGCGCAGAAAATGTCCGAACGGCGCTTCGTCGCTGATAAAGTGAAGCGTCGAGTACGCCTGGCTGGCCGATGGGATATACGCGAGTGCCAGGGCAATTCCGCTGATCACTTGAATCATGAAGGCGCATAGCGTGGCGCTGCCGAAGACATACCACCATTTGGCGTCCGGGGGCACAAGGTGCCGCGCCGTCTTGGCGATGATTCCGGGAAGGCCGGTGCGGTCGTCCACCCAATCCCGGACACATTGCAAAATTCGCTTCAACATCGCTATTTGGTGATGGGGATGGGTGAGGTTTGAATCTGCACGTCGCCATTTACCACGCGCACCGGATAGCGCGGCAGGGGCAACGGCGGCGGCCCGGCGGCGACGCCGCCGTCCTGGTAATACACGCCGCCATGGCATGGACACATAAACAAATTCGCATCGGCGAGCCAGCGAACCGGACAGCCCAGGTGCGTGCAATTGATGGAGAAGGCAATGAAGGTGTCGGCGTCCACGCGGCGCAGCCACGCCGCGCTGCGCGCGGTCACTCCCGCCCATGGCAAGGGCGAAGCGTCTTCATATTTCACCGCGGTCGTTTCACCGATTTTGAAGGATTCGACTTTTCCCACCGTACGCCAGACTTGCGGCTTACGTTCAAAAAACGGTGCGAGAATAAAACCGGCCATGGGCACAGTCAGGATCAGGGCGCCGACTCCGCCAGCAGCCAAACTCAACCGCGCGAGCAGTTTTCGCCGCGAAAGTTCTTCTGGCGAAGATGGATCGCCGGCCGGAGGAGTTTCAGTGTCTGGTTCGTTCATGGCGAATATCTCGAATCCATCCCTTTAACGCCGCGGCAAACAGCAGCAATCCGACGCCGGTAATCATCAGTGAAGTGACCAGTCCCCATACCAAAAAAGTAATTCCCAGCGCCAGGGTCGCGGGCCAAATGCACGGTTCCGGTAAATTTTCCGGCTGCGGAATATTCCATCCCGGGCGCAGCGGTGGCGGCGCTGGTTTTGAAGTTTCAGCGGCCATGAGTTGTTCCCACGAGAGTGTTTGCCGATTGTGATTCAGACACTACGCCTTCGCCGCCGGTTTCTCCAAACCAACGGGCAAGCAAGCCGAGAATTCCGCAGAAATAAATCAGGCACGCGGGAACCCACATGAGCAGTCCGCCCAGTTGCTGATCCTTGGCACGCGTCAGTCCCCATTGATCTTGAATGAGCGGCAGGATGCCCAGCCGGTCCACCGGGTGAAGATAGATCGAGCAAACTTCCACGGGTGCGAAGGTAATTATGATTCCCAGAATGGTGCAGCCGACACATCCGCTGAACAGATAAATAATTCCTGCCGGCGGCGACAGCCGTTCCTTGCTCCACGGGCCGATGATGGGCCACCAAAAAGCGAAGCCCATCAACAGTAGCGAGACATATTGCAATCGATGAATCCACGGATTGGACACCGCGGCGTTGCACAGAGTGGGGGCGTGCCAAACCCACATCCCGCCGACGCCCAAACACCAGGTGGCCAATGGATTGCGCAACATCCAGTTCACCCATTTCCAGCGGCCGCTTTGAAAGCGGTCGGGAACTGGCGCAGTCGGCAGGCTTAATAAAATTAGCGGCGGAACAATCAACAGAAGGAGCAGATGTTGAAGCATATGCGCGCTGAATAAATATCCGTCCGCCAACGCGTCAATCGGCGAAGCCAACGTGAAAAAGAGCATGATGACTCCCGCCAGGAGCCAGCCGAGTTGTCGGTGGGGACGGGAACCATGCCACGCGATGTAGGTTAAGATCGCGGCGGCGCAAACTGCGATAACCCAAGGGTTCCAACTCCACGCCGAAATTAACAAATGCTCGGTAGTCATAAGAGAAGCCTTAAATAAACCACTGAAAAGACCGCGAGCCAGACGGCATCCACAAAGTGCCAGTAAAGCCCGATGGACTTCACGGCTTCGATGCGACCTTCCTTGAAATCGCCGGCCAGGGCGAGTCCCATGACGATCAGCAACGCGGTCACGCCGACGCACACGTGCAATCCATGGAACCCGGTCAAGGTAAAGAATGTGGTCGCGAATAAATTGGAATTGACCACGACCCCTGCGTGGAAGATGCGCAGATATTCCCGGCCCTGGCCGAAAATGAAAACAATTCCCAGCGCGATGGTTAGCGCCAGAAGCCAGCGAAACGCGGATTGCCTGTTGGCTTTCAATTTCTTTTCCGCCAGCCAGATGGTCAGGCTGCTCGCGAGCAGGCAAAGCGTGTAAACCCCGGTTGTTTGCGGATTCAGCATGTCGGCGGAAGTCGGCCCGTTCATGGCGCGGGAGTTGTAAAAGAGATAGGCCAAAATGAGCAGGAGAAAGAAAACGCCTTCGGACATCAGAAAGCTGACCATGGCTACGCAGTTTTTTTCCAGAACGAATTCATCCCGCGACGATGCACCGCCGACGGGTGGATCCGGATTCTCCGGATGCGCCAAATCCCACAAGGGCCGCCGGCTGCGGATTGGCGGCACACTGTCAAAATTATGCGCGGGCGGCGGCGAGGTCGTGGCCCATTCCAGCGTCCACGCCTGCCAGGGATTGTCGCCCGCCGGTTGACCCCGGCGCAGGCTCACGACGATATTCCACAAAAACACCAGCACCGAAGCGCCCAGCAAAAATGCGCCAATGGTGGAAATGAAATTCAGCAAACCCCAACCCGGCAGGTCGGGATAAGTATAAATCCGCCGCGACATTCCCATCAAACCGAGAAAATGTTGCACGAAGAACGCCGTGTTGAAGCCAATGACGGCAGTCCAGAAATTGAGCTTCCCCAGCCGTTCGGACAACATCCGGCCGGTCATTTTGGGAAACCAGTAATAAAGCCCGGCAAAGACTGCGAAGAACGTGCCACCGAAAAGCACGTAATGAAAATGCGCCACCAAATAATAAGTGTGGGCCACCTGCCAGTCGATCGGCACCACCGCGAACGTCACCCCGCTCAAGCCGCCGATCGTGAACTGGATCAGAAAAGCCACGGCAAATAGCATGGACGTTGTCAGGCGAATCGAACCGCCCCACATCGTCGCGCTCCAGGCAAAGACTTTTATGCCCGTGGGAACGGCGATCAACATGCTGGTCGCCGAGAAGAACAGGTCAACCGGATGTCCCAAGCCTACGGCGAACATGTGATGCGCCCAAACTCCGAAACTGAGCAGCGCGATGGCCACCGTTGAAGCCGCGACAAATTCATAACCAAAGATGGGCCGCCGCGCGAACACCGGAACGACTTCTGAAATGATGCCGAAAGCGGGCAACGCCAGGATGTAAACTTCGGGATGCCCGAACGCCCAGAAAAAATGCTGCCAAAGCAACGCCGAACCGCCGTGGGACGGCACAAAAAAATTAGTGTCCAGTTGACGATCGATGAAAAGCATCACGATCGCCGCGTTTAAGACGGGCAGCGCCAGGATGATGAGAAAAGAATTGACCAAAATCATCCAGACGAACAGCGGCAGCCGGCGGATGTGCAACCCCGGCGCCCGCAGCGTCAGAATCGTCGCGATCAGATTGATTGACGCCGCGACCGAGCCGATGCCGAGAATCAAAAGCGACATCGACCAATAGTCCATGCCGGGCGTCGTGGCATACGGGGCTTCACTGAGTGGTGCATAACTGAACCAACCGACGGCGGGCGCGCCGCCGGCGAGCAGGCTAAAGTGAAGCAGCAATCCGCCGCACGGCAGGAGCCAGTAGCTCAACGCGTTCAGCCGCGGGAAAGCCATGTCGCGAGCGCCGATCATCAGCGGCACCAAATAGTTCGCCAAACCAATCAGCGTCGGCATCACCACAAGAAAAATCATGGTCGTGCCGTGCAGGGTGAAAATCTGGTTGTACGCATCCGGAGAAAGAAATGTATTGTTGGGTCGGGCGAGCTGAATGCGCATGAGCAGCGCCTCAACGCCTCCCGCGGCAAAAAAAACCAGCGCGGTCAGCAAATAAAGAATGCCGATGCGCTCGTGATCCACCGTGGCGACCCAGCCAAAAAGTCCGCGGGCCGCGCTGTCCACCGGCGGCGCGTCAATCGCAGCGATAACCGAGGCGGCATCAGTCATTTGAGGGTCCTCAAATAGCTCACCAGAGCGTGCGCCTGCGCGTCGGTTAGTTTCAGATTGGGCATGAAGCAGCCCGGCTTGATCGCCTGTGGATTTTTCAGCCAGAGAAAGAGATTTGATTGCGTATTGGACAATACCCCGGCCCCGAGGGTTTTGCGTTCGGCCAAATGCGTCAAGTCTGGCGCGGCGTTGGCCGCAACGGAAACGCCGCGGATTGAATGACAATTGATACAGGTCATCGACTGGAAAATTTCCAACCCGCGTTGGGCTGAATCCGTCGTTGGAATGACGGCGAGATTTCCCTGTGCGCGCAACCACTCAGCCAAGTCCGCTGGCGATTCCGCGACGACGGAAAAACGCATCCAGGAGTGCTCTGCGCCGCAATACTCTCCACAAGTACCGGCGTATTTGCCCGGCGCGTCGGCTTCCAGCCAGATGTGATTCGGATAGCCGGGAACCACGTCCATTTTGCGCGCCAATTGCGGCACCCAGAAATTATGGATCACATCCCCCGATTCCAGGCGGACGAGCCATTTTTTACCGACCGTAATATGAATTTCATTCGCGGTCACCACGCCGGTTTTCGGATAACGCACCTCCCACCACCACTGATGGGAAATCACGATGAGATCGGGCTGTTGGTTCACTGGGGGATCTGACTGACGCATCCCGCGTGCGGTGAGGGCGAGAAGGCAGATGACGATCAGAATCGGTCCGACGGTCCAAATAATTTCGAGCTTCCGATTTCCGAAATACGGTGGCGGCTCCTCAGAACCCGGCCGGTGCCGGAATCGAATCAGACTTATTCCAACGATGCCGACGACGATCGCCAGTATGACCGCGCAAATGGCGAGCACCACCATGAAGAGATCGGAAATCGCGGCAGCTTGGGGAGAAGCAGGTTCGAAGATAGGAATGACGCATCTCCTGTGAGCGACGACGGCACGTGAAAAAAGCCGACTCAAACCACCCCCCGAGGCTTCGGGATTTGGTTATGTCTGCTTACTCTTTATCCGGTCTCCCAACTTTTTGGCCAGATTACCCTTTATCTAGTCATCCGAGTGATCGAATAGGTTTTCCAGGAGCCGGTTCTTTGAAGGCTCCGCGAGCATCAACATGATATTCTCTCCAATCCGCGGCGCAAACGTCCCAAATACTCGGTTTCAAAGTGGCTGAATTATTGCTGTTCGGATGAGCGAATAGGAGACTGGGATTTTTTGGGCGATTCCGCCGAATCTCTCAGTTTGCCCGTTGCCATTTCCAAATCACCGCTCTAGCGTGAAGGTCCGCACTTCCAACTGCGGTGGAACACGCCCGCCTGCGCCCATAGCAGGAATGCGGAGCATCCGAAGTCGCTTTTCGCATTTTTGGGACTATTCACGAAACCGCTTGCCCACGGACCCGTCTCTATGGCTGAACATTACGACGTCATCATTATCGGGACCGGCGCCGGCGGCGGAACGCTGGCGCATCAATTGGGAAAAGCTGGCAAACGTATTCTGGTTTTGGAACGTGGCAGCTTTCTCCCCAGGGAAAAGGAGAATTGGAACACCACCGCGGTCTTCCTGGATAACCGCTACCACACCAAGGAAGTCTGGACGGACAAAGACGGCAAGGAACTCCACCCCGGCACCGGCTATTGGGTAGGCGGAAACACCAAGGTCTTCGGGGGCGGCGATGTTCCGTCTGCGAAAAGAGGATTTCGAGGTCCTGCGACATAAAGGAGGGATCTCCCCCGAATGGCCGGTCAAGTACGATGAGTTTGAGCCCTATTACGCGAAGGCCGAAGAACTTTTCTGCGTGCACGGACAAGGCGGAATCGACCCCACCGAGCCGCCGCGAAGCGCGCCATATCCCTATCCGCCGGTCTCGAATGAGCCGCGCTTGCAGGAAATCTCCGATGCTGTCAAGGCGTTGGGGTATCGGCCATACCCGATTCCTTTAGGACTCAAGCTCAACGAGGCGGATCCAGTCAAGAGTGCATGCATCCGGTGTAATACTTGCGACGGTTATCCCTGCCTCGTCGAAGCCAAGTCCGACTCGGAGATGAACTGCATCCGGCCGGTCATGGATCTGCCCAATGTCACATTGCGGACGCGGGCTAGGGTCACTCGCATTACCACCAATGCGACCGGATCCACCGTGGAGTCCGTCGAAGTTGCCCTCGACGATTCGGATAAAACCGCGACATTTTCCGCCGACATCATCGTCGTGGCATGTGGTGCGATCAATTCGGCTGCGCTGCTGCTCCGAAGCGCCAGCAAACTTCATCCGAAGGGTCTGGCCAACAGTTCTGACATGGTCGGCCGCCACTTCATGTTCCACAATTCGAGCGCGATGGTAGCGCTCTCCATGACGCCGAATCCCAGCAAGTACATGAAGACCTTCGGGATCAACGATTTCTATTTCGGGGAAAAGGATTATCCGTATCCGATGGGCAGCATCCAGCCGATCGGATCGTTCCAATATGAGATGCTCAAGGGCGACGCCCCGCCGCTGACGCCGGCAGTGGTGCTGGAGATGATGAAGACACACGCGGTGCCGTGGTGGCTGATGAC
>JBEKPV010000061.1:0-16818 GCA_049520395.1 Tepidisphaeraceae bacterium | reverse complement strand
AGCACCGAGATCAAAATGCTATGCGTCCCCGCCTCCGAGGGATCCAGTTCCAGCACCCGCCGAAGGTGCCCGACCGACTCTTCCACCCGCCCCAGGCGAAACAGCGCATTGGACAAATTAAAATGCGCCGACGCATAATCCGATCGCAGCCTCAGCGCCGCCCGGCATTCCGCCGCCGCCTCATCCAATTGTTCCATCGTCGCCAGCACGCTCCCCAGATTGTTATGCGCCTCCGCCATATTCGGATTCAGCGCGATCGCCGCGCGATAGGCTGCGATCGCCTCCTCCGGTAGTTCCAGGCTCGTGAGAACCGCCCCCAGGTTACTGTGATAACTCGCCACTCCCGGATCGCTCGCGATCGCCCGCCGAATCAGCCCCGCCGCCTCGGCATTTCGCCCCGATTGCAGCGCCACCAGTCCGAGTAAATGCAGCGCCTGCGAATTCTGCGAATTTTCTAAAATGACCTCCTGACACAGCGACTCAGTCTCAGCAAATTTCCCTTCGCGAAATCGCTCTTTTGCCAGCCCCAGCAGCTTTTCAACCGATGATGAATTCATGCCGCCTCTTAATCCCGCGGCAATCTTATCCGCCCCGTCGCGCGATGGCGATTACGACCGCCCACTCGCCATATAATATTGGACAACCCCATGACACTCACACAAGCTCCCGACTGCCAAACTTGCCCCATCGCCGCCCGCGAGCATCTCCTCGGCGACGCCGATCACGTCTACGTTCTACAAAAAGTCCAACCCGCTCTCCTGGGTTTGATGGACGGCTCCGTCTCCACCCTGGCCCCCATCTTCGCCGCCGCCGGCCTCACCGGACGCCCCATCGACGCCTTCTTCGTCGGCCTCGCCGCCTCCGTCGGCGCCGCCATCAGCATGGGCCTCGCCGAAGCCCTCTCCGACGACGGAAAAGTCACCGGCCGAGGCCACCCCATTTTCCGCGGCCTCATCACCGGTGTCGCCACCGTCATCGGCGGAATGCTCCACACCCTCCCCTTCCTACTCTCCAACCTCCGCAACGCCCTGCACCTCGCCTACATCGTCGTCATCTTCGAGCTGCTGCTCATCGCCTACATCCGTTTCCGCTACATGAAAACCCAGCTCGTCAAAACCATCATCCAGGTCATCCTCGGCGGCTCCATCGTCTTCGCAATCGGAATCTGGCTAGGCCATTTAGGCGCAAGCTGATTACTAAGTAAACTCTTCGTCATCTCGCCAAAAGAAAGCCAACGGATGGCCATCCGTTGGGATTAACCCCGATTCACTCCGGCCGCGTCGCCGCCGCGTGTCTCGAAGACTGCAATTGCCCCTTCGCATCCAGCGCCCTCCCCACCAGCGCCCCCGCATCCTCCGCCGTCGCCGCTTGAGGCGTCAGCCGGTAAAAAAGACTCTTCTCATCCCGAAACGTGATAGGAACCAACTCCGCCAGCAGATCAATCGGCGGCAACTGATACACCGGCATCGAAATCTGCTGACTCGTCTTCAGCGTCTCGTAACCCTCCATACGCAATGCCACGTCGTATTTCCCATACCACACAAAATCATGCTCCATAGGCGTTCGGCCGATCTCCTGATCATTGAGATACACCAGTGCCCCAGGCGGATCCGAATTAACCGATAAAGTCCGCTCCACGCAACCCCCAATCAGGAACGGCCAAACCATGCAACCAATAACGCCAGCGCGCATGTTCATTAAGGAGAAGAGTATAGACCCCACCCGCCCCTCCACAAGGACACCCCAGCGAACAATATGGCTATACTACCGAATTGACTTAACTAGCAACTAGCAACCAGCAACTAGCAACTAATTTAATGATATCCTTCTTCGGAATCCTCACCGCCTTCGTCTGCCTCGACATCCTGGTCTGGCTGCGCATCGACCAGCTCCTCCGCCCCGTCCGCCACGCGATCCTTTGGCGTTGGCTCCTCGGCATAGTGATGACCCCGCCCATGCTCTTCATGTTTTTCACCGTCTTCGCCTTCCATCGCATGGCCCGCGCCCACCAGTACGTCCCCCCGCTCGCCGGCGCCTACATCTACATCTGGCACTTCTTGATTCTCCTCCCCACAGCCCTATTCCTATTTGCCCAACTGGCAATTCAGAAGTTAAAAGCCGCCTATCGCGAAGCCCGCTGCCGCCTCGGCCGCGATCCACGAACGCCCCCGCCGCCGGCCCAGAATCCCCAGCCCCTCTGGTCCCGCCGAAATTTCCTGGCCGCAACCGCCCTCACCGTCCCGCCCCTGGTGACTTTCTCCCTCTCTGAAATCGCCCTCGCCCAACGCGGCAAATTCCGCATCCAGCCCTACGACCTGTCTCTCCCCGGCTGGCATCAAGAACTGGACGGCTTCACGATCGCCCTCGTCGCCGACGTCCACACTGGCATCTTCACCACCCCCAAGATGCTCAGCGACATCGCCGCCGCAACCAACGACATCCGCGCCGACCTGATCCTCCTCGGCGGCGACCTCGTAAACCTCTCCCATGCCGATCTCCCCAGCGCCCTGGACATGGTCACCCGCATGGACGCCCCCAACGGCCTGTTTATGATCCAAGGCAACCACGACGTAGTTGAACCCGAGCGAGATTTCAACACCGCCTGCCGCCGTCGTGGCGTCAATCTGCTCGTCAACGAAGTCGCCACCATCACCCCCCGCGGCGTCCCCATCCAAATCCTCGGCACACGCTGGGTCCAGCAACAAGAAGCCATCGACTTCACCGTCGCCAAGGTCGCCGCCCTCGCCAGCGTAGGCGAGCCAGACTCTTTCCCCATCCTCTTAGGACACCACCCCCATTGCTGGGACGAAGCCGCCGCCCGCGGATTGCCCCTGGTCCTCTCCGGCCACACCCACGGCGGACAAATCATGCTCAGCAAAACCATCGGCCTGGGCCCCTTAAGATTCCGCTACTGGTCCGGCCTCTACGAAAAACCCAACTCCAAACTCATCGTCTCCAATGGCGTCGGCAACTGGTTCCCCCTTCGCGTGAACGCCCCCGCCGAAATCCTGAAAATCACGCTTCACCCAGCCGAAATTTGAACCGGCACGTTCTTCCCTCCCTGTCTTTCCCGACAAACACCTATTAACGGCCCGAAAAATGAAATTTCTTTCTTGATATATTCCTTTATGGGAATATAATAAATTCAAAGATTAAAAGGAGCCCAATCATGCCAAACACCGACCCGCCGAAGATCAACTACCCCAAAGTCGTCGCCGCGACCGAGTGGCAGAAGGCCCGGGACGCTCTGCTGGTGAAGGAGAAAGCCGCCACCAAGGCTCGGGATGCATTGGCCGCGGAGCGGCGGCGGCTGCCGATGGTCAAAATCGAAAAGAACTACCTCTTCGCCGGGCCAAACGGACAAGTGACGCTCCTCGATCTCTTTGAAGGCCGACGGCAACTGGTTGTCTATCACTTCATGTTCGCCCCCACCGTCCCAGGCTGGCCGGAGGCGGGGTGCGTCGGGTGTTCCATGGTCACCGATCAATTCGGAAACATGACCCATCTCAATAACCGCGACACGACCTTCTGCCTGATCTCGCTGGCTCCGCTTAAAAACCTGGAGAAATATAAAGACCGGATGGGATGGCCTTATGCCTGGTACTCTTCCGAAAAATCGGACTTCAACAAGGACTTGGGTCTCACCACGCCCAAAAACGAAATCTTCGGACTTAGCGCCTTTATCCACGACGATAATGACATCGTCTATCGCCACTACCACACGACCGGTCGCGGAACCGAAGGGCTGACCAATCTGACGTTACTGGATGTGACGCCGCTGGGGCGGCAGGAGGAATGGGAAGACTCCCCCAACGGCGGCCGGCGCGGCAAAGCCTTCTGGTGGCGCCGGCACGATGAATATGGAACCGAAAACTCCAAAGGCCCGGGAGAAAAATAGCCCCCGCGCCAATCCAGTCATGAGCAACTGCCCCTTTTGCAATCCCGATGAGTCGCAGAGTCTCGATCAGAAAACCGCGGCTCCGGACAAACCCGGCCTCGCCCGCCGGCTTGGGCGCGGCTTACAATGGCTCTTCCCGGCTGCGCTCCTGGCCCTTATGCCCAAGTGTCCGCTTTGCGTGGTCGCCTATTTCGCGCTGTTCACCGGAGTCGGCATCTCCGTCTCCACCGCCCGCTGGCTGCAAGTCCTCATGCTCCTGCTCTGCCTCGGCTCGTTTTCATATCTGGCAGTCCGGCTGCTTCGAAGGCGCACATCCGGGATCAGCTCGTGCGATACCGCAGCAGCGCGGCCGCGATAAGGGCGGCGCCCGCGCCATTTAGCCACGGGGAAAGCGGTTCTTGTCTTGGCGGCCAATGGAAATCCAGGCGGGTGCTGTCGCCGGTCCAGATGACTTCTCCGCCGCTCTGGTCGGCTAGTTTTCGCATGTTGTCGTGATTGTTGCCGATGTTGGCGAATTCCGGGGCGTAGCAGCCGGGGACGGAGATGCGGTCGACGATTCTTTCTCCGCAGCGGAGGGTGGCGATGCTGGGCTGGCGCGGCGCGGACATATACGCCTCGTATCGGCCCGGCGCGGTTTGGGGCACGGGCAGAGTTTGCGGTCCCCCAGACTCGGCGTCGCCGGTCAATTCCATCGTGAACTGCAGATCGTTGATGGGGATGCTTCCATCGGCGGCGACGACGCTGGCGCCGACGGACACGCCGGTCTTCCAGGTGATGGTGAACCGCGGGTCGCGCGGTTTCAGGGCGATTTGATTCGCCAGGTCGATGGCGGGTTGGACGTCGGGCGAAAAGGCGACCGCCGTGACCGAGCCGCGTCCGAAATGCCAGGCGGCGACGATGGAAGTGCCCGATTCCTGGAACATGCCGCGGGTGATTTCGCGGGCGTGGGGCTTCAGCCACGTGCGGTTCCAGGTGGCGATGGTCACGCCGTCGCCGAAGTTGGGGGGCCCGACCGCGCGCAAGGTGATGGGCGTGTCCATCTCGTTGGAAGGCATGGCGGATTGGCCGAGTTTGAGCAGCGAGTCGAACCATTGGCCCGGGTCGTCTTGTTCGACGACGGAGCCCCCCGTGGCGACGGAGATTTGGCGGATGGTATCCAGCCCGCTGCCGTTGCCGATGGCCAGCACGAACAGTTGGATTCGCCTGGCCTTCAGTAGCGCCGATAACTGATCCGGCTGCTGGATTTCGGCATCGCAATCGGAGAGGACCAGCAATCGGGTCGGCATCGAATCATCCGTCTCAGCCGCGATGTGGTCCAGCGCGGCTTCCAGATCCGTCGGGCCGATCGGCGCGGCATCGGACGGAGGAAGCGACAAGCCCGCAGTCTCCGCGGCCGATTTGCCTTTGGACCACCATTGTAAATCCGACGAAAATTGTCCGATTTGCACCACGTCCGTCGGAGGAAGCAGGGGCAGAATTCGGACCGCCGCCGTGCTGGCGGCTTGCCAGCGCGTCACGTCGCCGATTTCGGTGCTCATCGACCCGCTGGAATCGACCAGCAGCATCCAGCGCTGGGATGGATCGGGCGGGCAACTGGCCAGCGGCGAGAGGGTATCGAGCGGCGAGCCGATGTAGCCCCCGATGGTGAACGCGTGATCGCCCCCGAGGATCAGGAGTGACCCGCCGAGGTCGCGGACATATTGGGTTAGATCGTCGGTCGCCGTGGGGCCCAGATCGGCCGCGGCCACGTTATCGAGCACGATAACCGCCGGGGCGAGATATTTGTCCGGGCTATGGGGCAACCGCAAGGGCGACATGAAGCGCCACTGCGGCAGCGGTTTGCCGCCGGCGTCTGTCGCGGTGCGGGAGCCGACCCACCAGGATTCGGCGGCGAAGGGTGGGGAATTCTGGATGGTCATGGAATCGTTTTCCGGCCAGGGGTCGTTGCCGTTGAGTTGGACCGAGGCGGAGGTGGCTTCGGGCGACATGGGCCGACTGATTTGGCTTTGGCCCGTGGGAGCCGGGGCGTCGGGGATGCCGGTGGTGCCGTCGAAGGTGGCAACGCGGGGCACGCCGCCGTTGCTGATGCTGGCCGTCAGGCGGCCGCCGTTGATTTGCAGGCCGTCGACTCGAGCGTCGCCCGGTTGCTCGAGGTTGGGATCAACCACGACATAGATCGGCGGGCTCCACTGCGGTAAATCAAATTGGCAGTCGCTGAACAGGACGATCGCGTCCGCGTCGACAGGCGAAAATTTAGTCTGGTCGCAGGGCATGTCGTCGAGGGTTTGGGGAAACTCCACCGGAGAGCCGTCGGAAAAACCCCACACGTGGTACGGGGTTTTCCCAAGTAGATCGCGCAGACGTCGCGAGAGGAATGTGGGGTCGCGGAAGGTCGCCCCGCGGGTGCTGGGGGAGAGATCGACCATGACGGCGACCGTTTTTTCCGCCGGATGATGCCAGACAGGCCGGCCCGCGGCCAGCGCCAGCGAGAGCAGCCCCGCCAGCGCGATCCAGGCGGCCGTTGGAGGAAGATCGGGCCGGCGAACGAAAAAAACGCCCGCGGCGGCGGCGGCGAGAACCAGCGCGGCGATCAGCATCCATAGGGAAGTAAAGGAGACCGGATCCGTTGTCGGCATCGCCGGCGATTATAGAGGGTTTCCCGGTTTGCCTTCCAGCGATGGAGGAGGAAAATAGTCTTCGTGATGCTCGAATTGAAAGACGTGACGCTCTGCGCCGTTGGGTCGTTCGACCTGGGCCCGACGGCGCGGGCGATGGAAATTTCGATGCGCCACTGCAAATTCGCCGATGCGATTTTATTTTCGCATGACCAGGTGCCCGGCCCGTTTCGGAACGTGAAGAAGCCGCCGCCGGCGGATATTGGGGTTTACAATCGTTTCATTCTGAAAGAGCTTTATCGACTGTTTCAAACGCCGTTCGTTCTGATTACCCAATGGGATGGGTATGTGGTCGATCCGCGGGCCTGGCGGAATGAATTTTTGCAATACGACTATATCGGCGCGCGGTGGACATTTCGCGACGACCCCTTTCAAGTGGGCAACGGCGGGTTTTCACTAAGGTCGCGGCGGCTGATGGAAATTATGGCGGGGGAATTTCCGATCTTGCCGGGATTTGGAGAGGATGAACTCATCGGCCGCGTATATCGGCCCCTGTTGGAACGGGAGTTTGGAATTCGCTTCGCGCCGCCCGAGATCGCGGATCGTTTTGCTTATGAGATCGATACTCCGGCGTTTCCGACGTTCGGATTTCATGGATTAATGAATTTTTGGCGGCACGTTCCGGATGCGGAACTTGGAGCGATTCTCGACCAATTGCCGCGATCGGTGTTCTTATCGAAGATCCAGTGCGGAGCGCTCACCTGGGCCTACTATGCCCGGCAGCGTTGGGTTCCCCTGCGGGAGTTCTATCGTCGCTGGCGAAAACATGTCTCCGCTCAAGAGGTATTCGAGATGATCGAGCCGTTCGCGGCGGCGAACCAGTTCGAACAGTGCAAGGAAATATGCGAGCAAATGCTCGCAGGGGGACCGGAGTGAAACGGGAACTGAAAGATGTCACGGTAAGCACGGTCGCGGCGGTGGAGCGATATCCCGCTGCCAGAGCCCTCGAAATTTCGATGGGCCATTGCACGTTCGGCGATGCCATTCTGTTTTGTCACGAGCCGCTGCCGGGGCGGGCGTTTCGGAATGTGAAGAAGGTGCCGCCTTCGACTGCCGAGGTCTATAACCATTTCATCCTGAAAGAAATGTACCGGCATATCGAGACGCGCTTCATCCTGGCCATACAGTATGACGGTTACGTGCTGGAGCCCGAGGCGTGGAACGATGGGTTTCTTCAGTACGACTATATCGGGGCGCGGTGGCCAGATTTTCATGATGGCAAAGATGTCGGCAACGGTGGATTCTCATTGCGTTCGCGGCGGCTGATGGAGATCACGGCGCGAGATGATTTCGAGATTCCGCCCGGAATTGGCGAGGATGAATTGATCTGCCGCGTTTATCGGGAGAGGCTGGAAAACGCGTTTGGGATTCGATTTGCCCCAGCGGAAACTGCCGACAGATTTTCCTACGAGAACGCGGCGCCAGGCAGGTCCGGAGCTGCATTCTCCTACGAGAACGCGGCGCCAAATTGGCCGACATTTGGATTTCACGGCCTCGGAAATTTCTGGCGGCACGTTCCCGATGCCGAGATTGGGCCGATCTTCGATCAGCTTCATCGTTATACCTACCAGACGTTCCATTTCATGCAACTGGTTTCAATTTACATGTTACAGGGGAGATGGATTCCATTCCGCGAACTATATGGACGGTGGCGAAGATACGCATCGATTGACGAGATTTGCGCGCACCTCAAGCCATTCTTACCGGCAGGGTCGGTCGCTCAATGCCGGGCCGTCTGCCAAGAATTGGGCTAAAGATTCCAGCTCCCCGGGGAGATCCTTTCTTACTTCGATCCCGGAAAATTGACTAAGCGGGCGCGGTCCCATGCGCCTCGCCCAATCGGCCATGTGTTTCAGACCGATCTTTTGGGGGCCAACTCGGTTTGTAATCGAAGACTTCGCGCAATTTGGAATGCTCCGCAATGATTTAACGGACTCGTTGATCACATTCATCGAGCCGACGACGCTGTGGCCTTGTGTAAGCAGGGCCTCAGTCGCGCGTGAGCCGATGAACCCTGCGGCGCCGGTCACTAGGTCATCGGTAAACCTTTCGCATCGGTTGGGGGAGCATCATGCAGCAGGGGCGTGCTTGAAGCAGGACCGGATGTGCGGCCGGGGGGGACTTGCCCGGTACTTCGGATTGAACCTGTCCTGACTGCAACCCTCATTTTAGGGCCAATCCTTCGGCTGAACTGCAGCGCAATCAGGTCAGCCGGAATATTCGATAGATTGCCGCGGATTAATTCAACAGCTTTCCAATCACGTCGCCACGCAGCCTTCCCGAATCTGAAGACGGGGGAAGAGTATTCCACCAGAAAGAATCGGAAATGCGCTGGAAGCGGCAAAAATCTGTTGTCCATTCGTACGCGGTTGTGGAGAAGCTGGAGGATCGCCAGCTTTTAAGCGCCCAGGTGACCGCCGCGGCGGTCGCGAGCCTGCGTCAGCAAGATCACTTTTGGTTCGATTGGAGAAAGGGTACGGCACTGGAGCAACTGACGAACGCGGCCGCGGCTTCGTCTTCCCCCGCGCCGGCGGCTTCGTCTTCCCCCGCGCCGGCGGCTTCGTCTTCACCCGCGCCGGCGGCTTTGTCTTCCCCCGCGCCGGCGGCTTCGTCTTCTCCCGCGCCCTCGGCTCCCACTCCCCTAGCGGCGAATCCCCCACCCGTACCTGTTAGTTCCACGCCTTCACATGTATCTACGTCGCTGGCCCAGATGACTCCCACACCCGCGCCGGCTTCCCTGGTACTGCCCGCGTTTAATTATTCGACCCCGGCGTCGGGCCCAACTCTCCCGGCGGGGATGAATCAGTTTACGCCGACGTTTACAGCGGCGACTCCCAATGCCGCCGCACCCGTGATTGCGGTGGCGAGTCCGTCAGCCGGCCCGGATGATACGATCACGGTTACCGGAACGGCGATCGGCGATCCTTCCACTCAATATCTCGTATACGGGCAAACCGGCGCATCCGACGCGACCACCGACTACGCAACAACGCAAGTCGCCACAGCCGACGGGGCGACCGTCACGATCGCGGCTTCCGAGCCGGCGAATTCGATGTATTTGGTCTGGGCCGTCAATGCGTCCGGAGCCAGCGCGCCCGTGGCGATCAATCAGACGCAGGCCTGGTGGATCGGTGCCGCCGGCCAGCAGGTTCAAACAACCAGCGGACAGACCACGGTCTCGATGACCTCGGGCACGACGATGTCCGTGTATGGAACGAACATGTCCAATGGGGCGGCTACCCCTCAGTCGTGGGTTTATTTGCAGCCGACCGATGGAAGCCCCGGGCAGTGGGCAACCGTCAGCGCGGCCAACCCGTACAAGGTCGATTTCACCGCTTCCACCCCCGGAACGTACCAAGTGTGGGTCAATAACGGGCTTGGCGGGGCTTATGGCTGGTCGCAAGTGACGCAGAACGATCAGCCGATGCTTTTGACGGTAACAGCCGCGCCCCCGGCGATCACGAACTGGTCGACTGCGCCCAGCGCCATCATCAACGTCATGAACTACGGCGCCACCGGCGGCGGCACAACCGACGACGGGCACGCGATCCTCAAAGCCATCGCCGCATTGCAGCCAGGCGATACGCTCTATTTTCCAGCCGGTACCTATTTGATCAGCGGCGGCGAGCAGCTTTTGCTTCCCCAGGATACTCAAGTCTTAGGAGCCGGCAGCGGGCAGACGACGCTCCTGTTCGAGGGAGCCGTCGCCTACAACGACGGGTTCGGGCGATTCGAGATGGGTTGGCTCAGCCCAAATAACGTCGAAATCGACGGGTTGACGCTGAACTATGCCGGCGGCCAAACCACGGACTCGACCCTCCTGGCCGCGAATTATTATCCCGGATTCGATATCACGCTGAACGATGTTTCGTTGATCGCCAATGGCATCCGGCCGCTGAATATACAGGGGGCGAATAATGTCTCCATCGACAATTCGGTGATTCAGGGATTGGACGTCGCCGCGCTGGGGACGACGAATCTGTTCATCAATCAAACGACGTTTGAGGAAGCCGGCGGCGGGCAATGCGGGATAACCAACTACGGAACGTCTTACGACTGGAGCATCACCAATTGCACCGTCCAGGATTACAACGATTCAGTCGCCGACGGCAGCGCGACGGCGGGCTTTTTGGAAAACAACAGTCGTAACGGCAATATTTATAATCAGTACATCGCCAACAATCGGACCGTTAATCTCCAAATGCAAACCCCCGGGAATTTCGGGGCGCAGATCGATTACGAGAGCGCCGGATCGGGCGCGAATACGATTGTCGCCTCGGCGACCGCGGATTCAGTCACCTTTCTTACCAGTAATCCCAGCGCCTACGTCAGCGGCGATGATGTCATCATCACCGATGGCGCCGGCTTGGGTCAGAAGAGATATGTCACGGGCGTCATCGACAATTACAGCTCGGCGGGCACGCTGCTGTCGCAAACTTTGGCGCTCGACGTGCCCTGGAACGTCGCGCCCGATTCCAGCAGCCATGCCTTTGTCGGATATACCTGCTCGAACGTGGCGATTTATGACAACACATTCTCCGACGCCTCCGGGCCCGACGGGTCCGGCGGAAATCTGTTCTACGGCAAGGCCCTGGAAATCTTCTGCGGCGCCTACGGGATCATTTTTGACGGCAATACAACGTATAACCTCAATCAGCCGGTCCTCATGACCAGCGACGGCGTGACGGCGAACAATCCGGCCTATTTCAACCAGGTCATCAACAACCAGTTCAACGATCCCCAATACCAGGGCGTCGGAATAGGCATGGCCATGCCCACCGATTCCACCGATCCGAATTTTGTCGGCGTTGTGGTGCGGAACAACACCATTACCGATGCCGTGATCGGAATCGATTTGGCCTGGCAGGGCTGGGGAAGCGACACGCTCCTGACCGTTGAGCACAACCTCATCTCGGCGACGCAATATGCCATCGAAGTCTTCAATGATCCGCTGTCGTTGATTTACTCCAATACGTTCAGCGCCGCCGGCGCATCGGCGATTGGCTCTCAGGCCGCGGCGAGTGGCGATACGGCCGACTTGGTGAGCAATTCGTTCATCGGCTATCCCCCCGGGGATGTGTCGGTGCCCAGTTGATTGGGCAAGGATGCGCCAGGCTTGGGGACGACGCTCAATTTAGGCATGTAATCGTTTGAGCCGGGCGGGATCTGAAGAATCTCCATGTCGATCTTGCTGTTGATCTCCGCGCCGATGAGGAGAACCACGGCCACAATATAAAAGAACAGAAGCAGAATGGCGGCTCCGCCGACGGTACCATAGGTCTGGTCGTAGCGCGCGTACCGGTCGATGTAGGTTCGGAACACGAGGTCAAGCACCACCCAGACCGTGACGCTGAAGATGGAGCCGGGCGTGACCAGGCGAAAGGGCTGGTGGATCGAGGGGCCGAAGTGATAAATCAGGGCGACCGTCATCAGCATGACCATGATGGCGATGACATATCTGAGAATATCGAAACCCAGAATGATCAGCGGGCTTAGAACGTGGAAATGTTCAAGCAGGTGCTTGGCGGCAAGCCCGACCGGCAGGAGCAAAAAGACCAGAATCACCAGCGCGGTGACCAGGATCGTCAGCAGCATCGCAAACGGGCGCTGTTTGTAAAACGGGGGGGAAATTTTAAGGTCGTAGCATTTGTCCAGCGCCGACATGGTCATCGCCATTCCGCCGCTGGCAACCCAAAGACTGAAAATAAGACCCAGCCACAGCCAACCATGGCGTGGCTCGTTCAGAACGCTGTTGATGTTATCGTTGATAGTCGGCGCGGCTTTGCCGAGCGTGTCGTGCACGAACTGACTGACCGACGCCCTGGCCGTATCGCGGGCGTGCTGGGGCAGATACGGCACGAGGCTCAATAAAAGAATCAGGAACGGGAAAATGGCGAAGAGCCACGAGTAGGCCAAGGCCGAGGCCCAGACCATGACGTTGTCCTCGCCGATTTGCTGGAAGAGGCGCTTGGTGAACGTCCAGGCTCCGACCGAGCGGAGGACCGGGCGGACATCGCGAAGCTTGGCCATGGCGGGAATTGTTGGAATTTGCATCGCAAATGCAATCAAGATGATCGAACCGCCAAAACGCCAAGTACGCCGGGTTCAACCCCCTCCATTGGCATTTAGTTTTTCCCCACGAATCGCCTATAGTGAGGCGGCGCATGAATTCCGACGATTCCGAACTCCTGAAAGACCTGACCGAGCCGCAGCGTTTGGCCGTAACCCACGGGGAGGGACCGCTTTTAATCATCGCGGCGGCGGGAAGCGGCAAGACCCGCGTAATCACCCGGCGAGTGGCTTATCTGCTGGGCCAGGGGATCGATCCCAGTTCGCTTTTGGCGATCACCTTTACAAATAAAGCCGCCGGCGAAATGAAGGAGCGCATCGCGGCCGCCAGTCCGCAGCCGATTCGGGATTGGGGCAGGCTGGATCAGCCGTTTCCGATTATCTGTACGTTTCACTCGCTTTGTTTGCGGATTCTCAAGTTTTACGCCCCTCGGATTGGGCTGCCGCCCAATTTCAGCGTCTTTGATTCTTCGGATCAGAATCGGCTGATTAAAGAGGCAATCAAATCGCTCGAGATGTCGACGACCAATTTTTCGCCCGGAGCGGTGCACGGAACCATCAGTAACGCCAAGAATAAGCTGATCGACGCCGCGGCTTTTTCGCAGCAGGCGGGAGACTTTTTTTCGCGCGCGGTCGGCCGGATTTACACCAAATATCAGCAGCTTCTGAAGAATAATAACGCCATGGATTTTGACGACCTGCTGATGCGCGCGACGCAAATGCTGCGCGATCATCCCGATATTCTGAAGGAACTCCAGGCGCGATTTTCGTATATCCTGATCGACGAGTATCAGGACACCAATCACGCCCAATATATTCTCGCGCACGCGCTGGCCCTGAAGCATCGGAATTTGTGCGTCGTCGGCGATCCGGATCAGTCAATTTATGCCTGGCGCGGCGCCGATGTGGCCAATATTCTCGATTTTGAGAAGGATTACCCCGACGCGACGGTCGTGCGGCTGGAGCAGAACTACCGGTCCACCAAAACCATCCTGGCGATCGCTGAGAAATTGATTTCGTATAACCAGCGACGAAAGGAAAAACGGCTTTGGACCCAAAACGGGCAAGGTGAAAAGGCGAAGGTTTACTTCTGCCAGGACGAACACGAAGAGGCGAAGGCCGTTACGCAGGAGTTTACGGAACTGAATCGGCTGGGGGTTCCGTGGAGCAATATGGCGGTCTTTTACCGCATGAATGCTCTGTCGCGCGTGATGGAAGACGCGCTGCGGCACGCCGGCGTGCCCTATCAGATCGCGCGAGGCGTGGAATTTTACGGCCGCAAGGAAATCAAGGATGTGCTGGCTTATTTGCGCGTCATCGCCAATCCTTCCGATGAGGTCAGCCTCGAGCGCATTGTGAACGTCCCGACGCGCGGGATTGGCAACAATTCGCTCAAACTGATCAGTGCGCATGCCGTCGGCATGGGAATCACTCTTTGGGAGGCGTTTGAGCAATCCAGCGCCGTTGAGGGATTGCCGGCCCGTGCGCAAGGGGCGGCGGCAGGTTTCGTGCGGATGATTCAGACCCTGCGGGCCGCGGCGCACCAGCCGGGAAGCGTGCAGTCGCTGATGGAGCAAACGGTGCGCTTAAGCGGCTTGGAGCAGATGCTTCGCAACGAGGACCCGGACGCGGAAGATGAGGCCGCCAACGTGGCGGAATTAATCTCCGCCGCGGCGGAATATGACAAGGAAAATCCGCAAGGCTCGCTGGCCGATTATCTCGCGGGGGTAAGCCTCGTCAGCGATGCCGACAAAGTCGAAGGAGCCGGCGGGTCGGTCACGCTGATGACTCTGCACGCGGCCAAGGGTTTGGAATTCCCGGTCGTCGCCATCATCGGCCTCGAAGAGGGATGCCTCCCCCACTCTCGCGCCCAGGAACACCCCGAGGATTTGGAAGAAGAACGGCGGCTTTGCTTCGTGGGAATCACCCGCGCGCGCGAGCGCCTGATCCTCAGCAAGGCGGCCTACCGCACCATTCGCGGCCGGCGCGAGCGGACCGCCGCCAGCCAATTTTTGACGCAAATGCCCCCGGAATATTTGCAGATTGTCGATTACGCAGGATCGGGGGATACCGATTTAACGTCGCATTCGTTTGCCGATGACGAGCCGGAACTGGAATTCCAAATCGGCCAGCGGGTCCGCCATCCGACTCTGGGCCTGGGACGCATCGTAAACATGATGCGGTCGGCTTCCAGCACCAAGGCCGAGGTGGAATTTGAGCGAATTGGCCGCAAGACGCTGATTCTCCAATACGCCAGATTGTCGGTCGTCTAGGTTCACACACCGGGTTGGCTCACAAGCCGATCGCGTTGGACACCGCCTCCTTGATCGCATCCCCCGCAGATTCTTGGCGATCACTTTCCCATCCGGGCCGATCAGCCAGATCGAGGGTAATTGCTGAACCCCGCAGGATTGCGCGATCGGCGCCTCCCACCGCCCGGGCGCCGCCACAAAAAAATTGCAATTAAGTTGTCAACGCTCAAGTTTTCGGATTTAACTGCCGGCATCATGTTGCGCTGGAAAATAATTGCTCTCCTGGTCGCATTGTGCGCGACGGCCGCCCTGGCGGATGATACGACGACCCAGGCCGACGCGGACGATCCCCCGGTATCAGCCGCGGTGGCGCCGTCTTACATCGCCATCGGACGGCAATTGTCCTTGCGGATGGCCACGGTTCGGCGGACGCTGGACGATCTAACGCTCGACCCTCCCGTGCGCACCCAGGCCAATGAAATCGTCGAGTCGTGCAAGAAGGAAGTGGATGATTTGGTGTCCCAGATGCAAAACGGCCCAATGCCATCGGCCATGAAGGTGCTCGGGGAACCCGCGCGGTTGCGCGCGGCACAGCAAGCACTCTATCAACTGATCGGCCCGGACCAGAGCCAATTGCTCGACGAAATGATGCGGTCGATGCGCGGGCAGGCGCGGGCGATCCTGGGAAATGTCGGCATGATGCTCGACGACTCAGGTGCCGATGCAGCGAAGATGAAGGCCTGCCAAAAGATATTGGCTGACGCCCAGGCCGAGGCGGAAAGCCTGCCGCGTCTGGATGTACCCGACGCCGAATATGAAGCGCAGCGGAAGCGAATGGATGATCTGCTGGCGAAGCTGCGCGATAAGCTGATTTCCCAGCTGTCGGACGACGATTTGCAGCGGCTGGAGCCCAAATTTGATCAGCTTCTGCCCCCGGTCGCGGCGCCTTGACCTACATATTTTCCAGATTTCGCGCGCGCTGGCTCCCGTCGCTGAGTGTCGAAAAATCGGGCGGCTTGCCTGGCGGCGCAAGGGATGACCGCTTCGCCTCGCGGTTCAATCGGATCGCCCAGCGAAGAAAGACGATTCCCAAAGCCACTAGAACCATCGCGGCGGCGAAGTAAGCCACCGGCCGCAGATGGTCCGGATCGTAATCCCAATCGTGAAGCGCATCGTCGAGCAGTTGGACAACTCCAACACCGCAGGCGACACCGGCGATAATGCAATACGATCGGCTGCGGTACGCGGCGCGGCGTAAAGCCGCTAGCTTCCGGATGCGCACGCCGTCTAGTTCGTCCTGGGATGCGTCTTCCACAAACAAAATCGTAGCATTGCCCGCGCCTGATTTCATCCACGCTGGCCAAAACCCCGCAAGTCCCTTACTCTTGCCGCGGCTCAGCGGAAAATTGGCGAGGACTTCACGCTATGACTCTTTTGCAAGCGCTTATTCTTGGGGCCCTTCAGGGATTTTCAGAACTCTTTCCCATCAGCAGTTTGGCGCAGACGATTTTGCTGCCGGCGCTGTTGAAATGGGATATGAGCAATCGCGAGAATCCGGATTTTCTGGCGTTCGTCGTGCTTTTGCATTTGGCGACCGCCATCGCCCTGCTCATTTACTTCTGGAAAGACTGGCGAATCGTTTTCCTCGCCTGGATCGGAAGCGCCAAACGCGGTCAACTGGTTTACGACGAGGCCAGCAAATTCGCCTGGCTCCTGGTCGCTGGCACGGTGGTCGTCGGCGCCGTGGGCCTGGCGTTTGAAAAGAAACTGCGCAAACTCTTCGAGGACCCCAAATATATTTGGGTCGTGGCGGTGGTGCTGGTGGCCAATGGAGTCATGATGATTCTGGCCGATTTCATCAAAAAACGCCAAACGCCGCCCGGCAGCTCCGAAATTCAAGGCAAGAGAGCCCCGGAATTGACCT
>JBEKPV010000060.1:0-16949 GCA_049520395.1 Tepidisphaeraceae bacterium | reverse complement strand
TCACAGGGAATCTCCGGAAGTTGAACCGGGGGAGATTTGGGAATTGGCGACGATACGGGGGGCGCGGGCGCTGGGATTGTCTGGGGTTTGCGGGTTGCTTTCACCGGGGTTTGACGCGGATATCACGGCGTTTCCGGTTAGCGGCAATGATCCGCTTAAGGAGATCCTCGAAACGGAGGTTCTGCCTTTATCGGTCTGGATATCGGGAGAACAGACTTTTGCGTCAAGGTGATGGGCTGGAAGTTGTCATGGGCGAACTGTCGCCGCGCACGTAGATCGAATAATCGCGGAGCGTTGCGCCCAGATGGTAGGAATATGCGTCGAAAAGGAGCTTCAGCAATTTTCTTGAGTTGATCCTGTCGCTTGGATCGGAAGGCGGCTGTAGCAATTTCTGCTGCACGACGATGACGCCGGGCGGGGAGGCCAGATATTCGTCGAAGATGGTCGTCAGGGGCTTGGGAAGAAAAACCGAATAGGGCCATTCATATTGAAAGGTAAAGGCGAAGGTGTTTGCTTCGGCGAGGTGCGAAAAGTAAGTGACGGCCTCGCAGGGCATTTCTCCGAAAACAACCATGGACGAGCGCGGCGGCGCGAGCTGGTCGGCCCTGGCGGCGACCTGCTGGTAAAACAGGGTGCTCATCGATTGGCGTACGTGGATGAATTGGTATCCGACGTTTGCGATGCCCAGGAGCAGCAGTGCCGAGACGGCGATCCATTGCGCGGATAGGGAACCGATGCTTTGCCGCCGCAGGAGTAGCGCACATTGCAACGACAGGAAGGGAAAGAGATTGACCCAGTAAGCGGTCCATGGGCGGTTAGGAAGGATGCAGACTGCGACGCCGACGAGCAGGGATGAGAAGATGAACCAGGGATGACCGCTGCGGCGAGCGAGCAACCATAGCGGCACGAGCGCCAGGGGGCTCAGGGCGAAAAAGATGTGGCGGGGAAGTCGGATGGCGGAGCCGAAGGGGTATACGCCGAGAAAACGATGCGGATATTGGAAGACCGTATAGAAATATCCGTGCAGGTCGCCGATGCGCAGAAGCAGCAAGAGGACTAATCCCCAGCAGACGGCCGCCGCTAGCGCCATCAGGGCGATACCTTCGATTTTCCGGCGGAGTGATTCGCGGGCCAACCAAACGGCCGCCAACGGCAGGACTCCGGCCAGCACGGCGTTTTGGCGGATATTGAAGGTCACGACGGTTGTCGCGCCGATGATGGCGCATTGCCACATCGAAAAACGGCGGTCGCGGAAGATCGCGTACGCCAGCAGGAGCAGGAGGGCTATGGTTAGATTGGAAAAATGCTCTGTGGAGGGCCAGCACCACTGGGAATGCATCATGGGGACCAGGGTGGTGAAGATGAGGCAGAAGCACGCGGCCGGCAAATCGCGGCGAAAAGCGGCGAAAAACATCAGTCCCTCGGCGACGATCCATACGCCCAGGAAAAATCCCTGCGCCAGATAGGAGCGAGGCGCGAGGAATTCCGGGATGGCATAGATCACGAAGGCGAGCGGCGGCTTGTCCTGCCACGTTTGCGAATAGAGGCGCTTGCCCGCTAGCATGTCGCGGGCGGACTGGATGTAAATAAATGGATCCGGGTTCATCGCGCGCAGGGCGTTGAACCGGTAGACAAAGGGGATGGCCGCGAGATACAGAGCGATCGCGACACCCAACACAATGCGCCTGCAATTTGTCGGCACGTTGAAATTCCGCTCCACTTACGACAATCGCGAAGCCCGGTGGCGATTTGCCGCAATACCCAAAGTGCCCCGCGATCCTATTGGAACCCCGCAGCCCGGTCAAACCCGGTATCGATCCTCCTGATGCGGGACGATGGCGAAAAGGACCGCGCCTGCGGCCAGCGCGGCGGCGAGGTAGAGCAAGCCGGCGGTGAATTTCCCTGTGGACTCTTTGGTCCAGCCGATCAGAGCGGGAGCAACGGCGCCGGCCAGCGCGCTAAAACAATTCACGATGGCAATCCCCCCTGCCGCGGCGTTGCCTTTTAGATAGGCGGTGGGAAGGGTCCAGAAAGGGGCCAGGGCGCCGTATATGCCGACCGCCGCGAGGCAAAGGGCGGGCAATCCCCAGGAGACGGTCGGGGCGAAGTTGAGGACGAGGCAAATGGCTACCATTCCGATGGATCCGAGGAGCGCGCAGGCCGCCCCGTAGAGACGCGGCCGGCGGGCGCGGTCGGCTCGGATGGCGATGATGACCATTGTGACGGCGGCCAGGGCGTAGGGAATTCCGGATAGCAGTCCGACCCGTGCATCGGTCGCGCCGCTCATTAATTTCACAATGGAAGGCGCCCAGTAAATGAATCCGTATAAGCCGGAGACGAGCATGAAATTGGTTGCGCTGAGGAGCCAGAGTCGCTTGTCGGTTATGGCCGCCAGTAAATCGGCGACGTGGTTCGCCTGGGGATGGGCGTCATCTTTGCTGAGTTGTTCTTGGAGCCATCGGCGCTGATCCGGGGTGAGCCAACTTGCGGCGGCGGGTTTATCGGGGAGGAGCGGGAAGATCAGAATGGCGATTCCCAGGAGCACCGGCAGGATTCCTTCGAGGAGAAAGAGCCACTGCCAGCCGTGCAGGCCGGCGAGGCCCTCCATTTTCATGAGTAATCCGCCGAGGGGATTGCCAACGAGTCCGGAGATGGCGGTGGAGGTGAGGAAGGCGGCCATCGCGGAGGTGCGGTGGCGGGCGGGAATCCAATAGGTGAGATAGAGCACGATTCCGGGGAAAAAGCCTGCCTCGGCAAGGCCGAGGGCCAGGCGCAGGAGATAGAAACTGGTGGTTCCGCGCGTGAACATCATGCAGGCGGAGATAATTCCCCAGGAGATCATGATGCGGGCGATCCACTTGCGAGCGCCGACGCGCTGGAGAATCAGGTTGCTGGGGACTTCGAATAGGAAATATCCGATGAAGAAGAGGCCGGTCCCGGTGCCGTAGCTGGCGTCGGTGACGTTGGCATCGGCGAGCATGCGCAGCTTGGCCATGGCGACATTGGTTCGGTCGAGGTAGTTGACCAGGAAAAGGAGGCACAGGAGCGGGATGAGCCGTCGCATGGTGCGGGACATGGCGGCGGCGGCAATGGAGGTGTCCTGGGTGGCGATAGTCATTCCCCGCCGATCCCGCTTTGGCGGGCGCGATTGATCGCGGCGATGAGGCGCTGGTGGACCTCGCGCGGCCGGGCGATGGTTTGCCAAACGGCGGTGGGCATGGATTCGTCGCGGGGAATGATTTCGATCGAACCGACGCCGACCATTCTTTCGCGCACCGTGGAAATTTTGCGGGTGCGGACGATTTTCCGCAGTTGGCAATCGAAGACGTCGATGACGAAGACCCCGCCGAGGCGAAGGACGCGATGATCGGTCAGGACGTAGAGCCGGCCCATCCATTGGAGCGACGCCCACATGAGGCGGGCGGCGATTAAGAGCGCGGCGGCTTCGAAATAGAGGTTTTCATGGACGCGGTGATTCAATACGGCCGCGCCGAGGCACGCGAACAATACGCCGCCGCTGAAGAGTGCGGAGGAAAAGACGATGAACCAGAGCGAGGGTTTGAGGACGAAAATGATGATCTCGCCGTCGCGGAGGATGTGAGCGGCGAGGAGGGTCGCCATCGAAGTGACCAGGGGCTGAGCGCCTGCGGAAGCGTCGGCGGCTCCGGCGCCTGCGCCCCCTGCTTCCGTGGGATGATGGGTGTGGGGGATCAGTGTAATCTCTCCATCGCTTCGGGCCGCAGGGTGACCACTTCGGGGAGGTTGCGGTAGTAATCATTGTAATCGAGGCCGTAGCCGACGACGAAAACGTCGGGGATTTCGAAGCCGAGGTAATCGACGTGGAAGGCTTTGGCGGCTGGGCGGTCTTTTCGCAACAGGACGCAGGTTTTTACGGTTGCAGCGCCGAGTTTTTGGAGTTCGGGGACGACGACGCCGAGGGTTCCGCCGCTGTCGAGAATGTCGTCGACGACCAGGACGTGGCGGCCGCGGATGTCGGCCATGCGGCTGGCGAGGAATTCGGCGCCCTGGGAACGGAGACTACGGCCGGGGTAACTGCTGACGGCCATGAGGCCGATTTTCATGGCGATGGGGATGTGGCGCATGAGGTCGCCGCAGAAGATCATGGCGCCGGTGAGAATGGGGACGATGGTGATTCCGCCATCCTCGGCCGCGAAGGCCTGGTCGGCGGTGATTTGAGCGGCCAGTTCGCGGACCCGGCGGGCGAGTTCCTCGCGAGAGATCAAGATGCGATCGATGTCGCCTTGCATGAAGGATATTCTACAAATTTGGGGGGTGATGTGTTGTTGTTGGCGGGTTTGGGGGTAATGACGAAATTCGAATGACGAATGACGAATTAAATTTCAATGAATCAATGGAATTCGGGACATTTTCGCGTCTTGGGGTTTGGCGGCTTTTTTTTATAGTCTGCTGACTAGCAGTTCGCGCTGGAAAATCATTTCTTTGGGGAGATCGCCGGCTAGCTTCAAGAATAGCTCTTCCTGGCTTAGCAATTCTGATTTGATGTCACTGATGTCGATGGACTGAAGCTCCTCTAGCTTTTCGATGGGGATTGACAGGCCCTCCAAATCGATGTCGCTGGCGCGCGGCATCCAGCCGATTAGGGTTTCGCGGGCGTAGGCTCGGCCCTTGCAGCGGTCGATGATCCATTTGAGGACGCGCATGTTTTCGCCGTAGCCGGGCCAGATGAATTCGCCTTTGTCATTTTTGCGGAACCAATTGACGTGGAAGATGCGGGGGCAGTCGGTCATCTTTTTTCGCATGCGGAACCAATGGACGAGGTAGTCGCGGATGTTGTAGCCAATGAAGGGGAGCATGGCCATGGGGTCTCGGCGGACGATGCCGGTTTGGCCGCTGGCGGCGGCGGTGGTTTCGCTGCCGAGAGTGGCGCCGAGATAGACGCCGTGGACCCAATTGAAGGCTTGGAAGACCAGGGGGATGGTGCGCGAGCGACGGCCGCCGAAGATAATGGCGGAGACGGGGACTCCGGCGGGGTCATCGGCGGCGGGATCGAGGGCGGGGTTGTTGGTCATGGGGGCGGTGAATCGGCTGTTGGGGTGGGCCGCCTTGCGGCCGCTGGAGGGGGTCCATTCCTGGCCGGTCCAGTCGATTAATTTTTCGGGGGGCTGGGGGGTTTTGCCTTCCCACCAGACGTCGCCGTCGGGCAGTAGGCCGACGTTGGTGTAGATGGTGTCGCGGGACATGGCGGCCATGGCGTTGGGATTGGTCTGGTGATTGGTGCCGGGGACGACGCCGAAATAGCCGGACTCGGGGTTGATGGCGCGGAGGCGGCCGGATTCGTCGACCCACATCCAGACGATGTCGTCGCCGACGGTTGTGATTTTCCAGCCGGCGTCCTGATATTTTTTGGGGGGGATGAGCATCGCGAAATTCGTTTTGCCGCAGGCGCTGGGAAAGGCGGCGGCGACGTAGGTTTTTTCGCCTTCGGGGCTGCGAGCACCCATGAGGAGCATGTGCTCGGCCATCCATTCCTGTTGCTGGCCGAGGAAACTGGCGATGCGCAAGGCGAGACATTTTTTGCCGAGCAGCGCGTTGCCGCCGTAGCCGGAGCCGAAGCTCCAGATGGTATTGTCGGTGGGGAAATGGCAGATATATCGGCGCTGGGGATCGCAATCGGCGACGGCGTGAAGGCATCGGGTGAATTCGATGTCGCCGTCGGGGGTGGCGGTGGAGGCTAATTGTTTCCAGGCGACCTGGCCCATGCGGGTCATGATTCCCATGTTGACGGCGACGTAAACCGAATCGGTGATCTGGACGCCCACTTTGGCCAGGGGCGAGCCGATCGGGCCCATCACGAATGGCAGGACGAACATCGTCTTGCCTTTCATGCATCCGTTGAAAAGCGGGCGCAGTTTGGCGTAGGCTTGGCGGGTTTCCATCCAATTGTTGGTGGGGCCGGCCATGTCCTGGCTGGGGGTGCAGATGAAGGTGCATTGCTCGCTGCGGGCGACGTCGTTGGGATTGCTGCGATGGAGATAGCAATTGGGGAGTTTTTGCTGATTCAGGGCGATGAAGACGCCCTCTTTGACGCCGCGGGCGAGGAGAGCGGCTCGTTCCTGGCTGGAGCCGTCGCACCAGAAGACGTCTCTGGGTTGAACGAGCCGCATGCATTCGTCGACCCAGGATTTGACTTGCCAGGGGACGCCGGGCGGGAGTGCTCCGGACGCGGGTGCGGAGGTCGGCTTTTGGGTGGTCTGGTTGTCCAATTCGGTAATGCTCATACTGCCTCCATGCGATTTATCCATTATAGTCTGCGATTAATTGCCGCTGGCGGCAAGCGTAAGGACAAGAAATATTGGTAATTGATCCAACGAAAATAATCGCGGCTTCGGTGGTGCCGGTGGCGCTGATATCGGCGGCATCGCTGCTCTGCCTGGCCTTCTATAACCGGCTGGCGGCGATTGTGACGCGCTTGCGGGCGTTTCAGCGCGAACAATTGGCGGAACATGATTGGCTTTCGCGGGTCTCGGAGTCGACCGAGAAGGCGGATCGCATTCGGCATGCGAAGGTGGTGGAGATGCTGGGAAGGCAGACGGCGGCCGTTCTAAAGCGCGCGAGGCTGATTCGGGCGACGCTGACGTGTCTGCTGGCGGGGATCCTCTGCCTGATCGGTTGTTCGTTTGCGCTTGGGGTCGCGGCGCTATTTGCCGAGGCGCACGCCATGGCCAAGCTGGCGGCGCCCGTCGCGTTTACCGCGGGTGTGACCTCGTTTTTCATTGGCATCCTCTTCGCTATTTGCGAAATACGGCAGGCGCTGGGCCCTATTGAGATGGAATCGCAGTTTGTCCGCTCGCTGGGGCAGGAGGATTAGACTGATTGACGCCGGGGAATATGTCGATAAAATAAATAGCGTCATGAAGACGAGCACCACGATCGGCCGGATTATTATTACCCCGCTAAATCTTGGGTAGGGCCGGTTGTTTACAGACTAATTTTGCGAGGCCCTGCCCAAACGGCAGGGTTTTTTTGTTTTCAGGCGGAACCATGGACACCAAACGGATCGAAATCTACGACACGACCCTTCGCGACGGTACGCAGGGGGAAGGCTTCAATCTATCCCTCCAGGACAAGATTCTGATCGCACTGCGGCTCGACGAGCTTGGCGTCGACTACATCGAAGGCGGATTCCCCCTTTCCAATCCGAAGGATGCGGCATTCTTCCAGGAAATGAAATCACAGAAGCTGGTCAGCGCCCGCATCTCGGCATTTGGAATGACGCGCCGCCGGGGAGTGAAAGCGGAGGAGGACCCGGGAATGCGCGCGCTGCTGGAGGCGGAGACGCCGGTGGTGACACTGGTCGGGAAGACCAGCGAATTTCAGGCGACCAAAGTGCTGGGGGTTTCGGCGGAGGAAAACGTGGCCATGATCGGGGAATCGGTGCGGTTCATTCGTCAGGCGGGGCGAATGGTGATCTACGACGCCGAGCATTTCTTCGATACGTATCGGGAGAATCCGACGTACGCCATGCGGACGCTGCTGGCGGCGCAGGAGGCGGGAGCGGCGGTGCTGGCTCTGTGCGATACCAACGGTGGGAACATGCCGGAATTTGTCGCGCGGGCTGTGGGCGAAGTTAAAAAGCAGACGTCGGCGAAGATTGGTATTCATACGCATAACGATGCCGCCCTGGCGGTGGCAAATGCGCTGGCTGCCGTGCACAGCGGTGCGGATCATGTGCAGGGGACGATCAATGGCGTCGGAGAGCGCTGTGGGAACATGGACCTGGTGCCGCTGATCGCCAATCTGCAGCTCAAATACAAACTGGATTGTCTGCGGCCCGGCACGTTGCGGCATCTGACGGAAGTGAGTCGATTTGTTTACGAGACGGCGAATCTGAATCCGGTGAGCGGGCAGCCTTATGTCGGGGGAAGCGCGTTTGCGCATAAGGGAGGGATGCACGTGCATGCGGTGCAGAAGGATGCGACGACGTACGAGCATGTGGTACCGGAGGCGGTGGGGAATTCGCGGAAAATCCTGGTCAGCGAAATGTCGGGGGCGAGCAATATCGCGGCCAAGGCGGGGAAGAAATTTAATATCGAGAATGACAAGCCGGTGCTTCGGCGGGTTCTGGAGAAGGTGCAGACATTGGAGAACCAGGGGTTTCATTTTGAAGTGGCGGAGGCGAGCTTTGAATTGCTGGTTCGGGGGGAGATCGGCAAGCGCGCGGCTTTTTTCGATCTGGAAGGGTATCGGGTTTCGGTGGTTAAAAAGAACGGCGGTGAGCCGACTTCGGAGGCGGACGTCAAGCTGCGCGTGGGGGAAAAGAAGGAGCATCGCATCGCCGAGGGGGATGGTCCGGTCAATGCCCTGGACAATGCGTTGCGGGCTTCATTGCAACTTCACTATCCGCAAATCGCCCAAGTACATTTGACGGACTATAAGGTGCGGGTGATCAATTCCCGCGACGAGACGGCGGCAACGGTGCGGGTGGTGATCGAATGCCGCCGAGACCGGGCTAACGGGACGAAAGAGACGTTCGGCACGATCGGAGTGAGCGGTAATATCATCGACGCCAGTTGGCAGGCACTGGTGGATGCGTATGACTATCATTTGATCCATTGCGGCGAGGAATCGGCCGCGAAGGTTCATGCGTAGATATCCATAGGTGAGTCGGGGACAATAGTTATTTAGCCCGTAGAATCCCCGACGGGCAGTCCATACACTTGGGCTATATGGCTTCGACCGATGACGCAAGCTCGCCTCCGATGCCGCGGCATATCGCGGTGATTATGGACGGCAACGGGCGCTGGGCGGTGCAGCGCGGGTTGCCGCGCGTTCGCGGGCATCAGGAGGGGGCGAAAACGGTTCGGAACATTGTTACGGAATGCGCCAAGCTCCGGCGGGAGAAGGGTGGGCCGGATTTTTTGACTCTTTATTCCTTCAGCCTGGAGAATTGGAAACGGCCGATCGACGAAGTTTCGTTTCTCATGCAGATGTATATTGAATATCTGCGCTCGGAAACCAAAACGATGATGGACAACAACATCCGTTTCAAGCAGATCGGGCGGCTGGAGAATTTGCCGGAAGAAGTGATGGAGGAGGTCAACCGCACGCTGGAAGTAACGGCGGGGAACGACGGGTTGCAGATGAATCTGGCGCTGAACTATGGCAGCCGGGCGGAGATCACCGACGCGGTGAGGGCGATCGCGGAAAAAGTGGCCGCGGGTTCGATCGCTCCGCATGAAATTCAGGAACAGACGATCAGCGATCATCTCTATACGGCTGGGATGCCCGATCCGGACATTTTGATCCGCACCGCCGGGGAAATGCGCGTCAGCAATTATCTGCTTTGGCAAATCAGCTATGCGGAATTGGTGGTGAGCCCCGTGCTTTGGCCGGATTTCTCAACGGCTGATCTGCATAAGGCGATTAAGGAATACCATTGCCGGCACCGGCGGTTTGGGGCGCTGGATAATACAAATACGTTGCAGGTTTGAAGGTGTCCGTTCGACCAACCACATCTCCACGCCGCTGATTTGATCTGGCAACATGGGGCGCACCACAGGGAGGTGCTCATGGAACCCAAGACCAGCGGCAAAGCGGATGCCTGGCGCAAACATATCGCCGCCCAGCAGGCCAGCGGACAATCGGTACGGGCCTGGTGCCGGCAGAACGATTGTGCCGAGCATGCTTTCTACTGGTGGCGGGCCAAGGTCGGGCAGACGACGCTGAGCGAACTGGGGCAGTTCATGCCGGATGCGTGGAGGGCGGAGGAGCAAGTCGTTTCGCCGGCGCAGAATTGAGCTATATCTGTTCCCATTCCACATCAGGCGAGCGCTCGCCGTTCTGGAGAAAATGCCGCACGATCTCCATAACCCTTTCCACGGGCATGCAGAACCGTTTTGAAATCGGCGTCTGGGTGCCGCCACACAAAAAATTCACGTGTTCCTCCGGGTCAACGTCCCGATCCGCAATAGCCACCCAATAAGGAGGCCGACCATCACTGCGAGCATATTGCACAAATCCCATGCTTGAGCTCCAACCGATCGTCAACGTGAAACCGGCATCACCCGTAAGCCAGAAGGAAAAAGGCGCGCGATGTCGCAGTGACTGCAAGAGCGCATTAAGATCCCGCTCGTCGGTGATGCAGGTTCCGTTCTTCACGTTGCGATTGTCCTCAAGATCCTGAAATACGGCCGTCATCTGATCCTCATTCTCCGGCAAATGGAACAACAGTGCCATCCGGCAGCACGACATTAAGGGTCTGCCCTGGCTGCAACATATAGGGCAGATTCCGCGTGCAATTCGGGCAAATGCGCGGGTTGTTGATATAAAGAGTGCCCTCGCTGATGCCCTGGTTTTGCATAACCGCCGCCGCGTCACCTTCGACGTGCGTGCGGGTCAACAGGTCGAAACCCGACGCGCCCCGTGGCATCGCGCTTCCCGGTCCGCCCACACCGCTCGTTTACTCGAAATCGCCCGAGGGCGTCCTCAGCATGCCATACGTTGGACTTCCCGTGAACTCGGGCAACGTCGGCGGCACCCATTCGACATTCGCCGCACCGTACCGAGCCTGCAAGACCTGGTTCCAAGTGTAGCCACTGATCGGAGCCGAATTCTCACCAGCCGCAACTGCGGTTGACGGAGCGGACACTTTGAAGCGAACTAGCAGGCGACGCTCAGTTCGGATTCCACTGTTTTGGGCTCACTTCGCCGGTCTCGCCCGACGGCGCCGGCCGGGGCATGATTCATATAGTAGTCCCAGAGAATCTCCGGATTGCGAATGTCGCGGCGGTAGAACTGCGAACAGTACCAGCGATTCTCTTTCCCCATCGCTTCATTGAAACGCCGTGCGAAATCGCAAGCCCCCCCGCTTTTGACGTAATACTCAACGAGCAATTCGTGATCGTCGATTTCGCGGCCGTAGTATTCGGAACAAAACCAGCGATTGATGGAACCGAGTGCCTCGTCCAACTGAAGGCGAAGGCGGAAGTCTGTGGTCATTCGTCCTCCATGCGCCTCGCATTTTAGGAGTATTCCAAACGCGAAAAAAGAGGAAGCGGATGGAATCGACAGATTTTTTTGGCTTCGATTGTTATCGACTTGGCGCGATGTATCATCAGGATTCATGGTTCGGATCGAAGGCGAAATCGTGCGCGGCTACGGCTGGGCGACCCGATATCTCAAAATTCAAATCCCTCTGATCGCGAAGCAATTTCCCGAGATCGAAGTTTGTCATCGCGGTTCGATCAATGTGCTGCTGGATACGCCGCTGCGGATCGATCGGCCGGATTTTGTTACCCGGCGGATCGATTGGGGGAAGATGAAGGAGGTTTTTCATTTCACGCGGATCGAATTTGAGTTGATCGGCGGGCGGGCGCGGGCGAGGAGGCATCGCGCGTGGATTTATGGACCGCAGAATTCGCCGCATCGGACAAATCCGTTTTATATTGAGGTGATTGCGCCAAAGATTGCGCTGGGTCGGGCGCGGCGCTGCGGGATTCGGATTCATCGGGTGGGGCGACGGGTGCCGATGACCGTTATCGGATAAAGGATGGCTCATGCAGGAATCGCTGCGAAATCGGCTGACCTATGGCCCGCTCATGCTGGCGGGGTTGCTGGGGACGCTCTACTTCGATTATTGGGTCGAGAAGGTCACCGCCGGGCGACTGGATCATTCGATATTGCATCCGGTTCCGGGGCAGGGTTTGGGGGGGGCGGGGCTGGCGATTCTTTTGCTGGTTCTGCTTCCGCTTTCGACGGTGGAGATGGCCCAGCTTTTGACGGCTGAGCGCGTGCGCCCGTATCGGGCATTGGCCGCGTTTGGGTCGGGACTGCTGGTCCTGCACGGGTTTCTAACGCAATTTCCCTGGTTTCAGCATATCGCGGCTTCGACGATGGCGTTCATCATTGTGCTGACAATGGTGCTGGCTGCCGCGCGCCGCGCGGGGGCGGGACATACTCAAGAGGCGATCACGCGAATGGCGGGTACCGTGCTCTCGATGCTCTACCTTGGCGGACTCGCATGGTTTCTGATGGCGCTGCGCGTCAAGCATTCGGCGGATCAAGTGCACGGCTACCAAGGCTCGACCCAGGCGGTGGTCATGATCCTGCTGGTGGTGAAATTCACGGACATCGGCGCCTACTTTGGCGGCCGGGCCCTGGGAAAACGCAAACTCATTCCCTGGCTCAGTCCGGGCAAAACCTGGGAAGGCCTGGCCTGCGGACTGGCGACGGCGGCTTTGATCGGGCTGATCTGCGCGCTCATATGGCATCAGTCGCTGTCCACCCTCAATTGGTACAAGGCCCTGTTTTTCGGCGTCGTTATCGGCGGCGTGGGCCAACTGGGCGATCTGCTCGAAAGCCTTTTCAAGCGCGATGCCCAGGTCAAAGACAGCGGCAACGTCATTCCGGGGTTTGGGGGATTGCTCGATATCCTGGATAGTCCTCTCCTGGCTGCGCCAGCGGCTTATCTGCTCTTTAGTCTGTTTTAGCCCTCTGCGATGCAAACCGCGCCGCTATATCAAATTGCGTTTTGCCTATGCGTCTATCGCTTTTTTCTGTATTTCTGGTCACAATTGCATAGCTGTGCAACTGAACATCTCCCTGGATCAACCCGAGAAGAAGCTGGCCTTGTTTGGGGCGGCCGACCGTTATTTGCGGATGATTCGCCAGACCTTTGGAGTGCAGATTGTAGGGCATGACGATCTGGTGACTCTTAGTGGTGAGCGAGAGCAAGTCGGAAAGGCCGCCGCGGTATTTGATCATCTGCAAAAGGCGCTTCGGCGGCAGGATTGGCTCAGCGCCGAGGAAGTCGGCCGGGCGATTGGTCTGGCGGCTCAGGAATCGATTCAGCATACCGCGGATGAGATTGAGGTTTATACGCGCGGGCACGCGGTCCGGCCTCGGACCGACGGGCAGCGCCAATATATTGAGGCCATCCTTCATCATGATTTGACGTTTTGTACGGGTCCGGCCGGGACGGGTAAGACGTATCTCGCCGTGGCGGCGGCGGCGAGCATGCTGAAGCATGGGAAGGTGAAACGGATCGTCCTTGCCAGACCCGCCGTCGAGGCGGGGGAGAGGCTTGGATTCTTGCCGGGCGACCTTCAGGCGAAGGTTAATCCTTACCTTCGACCTCTGTTTGACGCCCTGCACGATATGATGGATTTCGAGCAGGTGAAACGGTTTATGATCAACGACGTGATCGAAGTGATCCCGCTGGCGTTCATGCGTGGGCGAACGCTGAACGAAAGTGTTATAATCCTGGACGAGGCCCAGAACACGACCGCCGCGCAGATGCTGATGTTTTTAACTCGCCTTGGACATGAATCCAAGATGATTGTGACGGGTGACACCACGCAGGTGGATTTGCCGGGGGATGTGCGCAGTGGACTAATTGATGCGATGGAGCGTCTGTCTGGAATTCGAGGTATCGCCACGGTAGAGCTGCAGCGGGCGGATATTGTTCGGCACCGGCTGGTGCAGAATATTGTCAACGCCTATGAGCGCAACGGGCAGGTTCGGCATGGCTCGGTTGCCGAATCGGCTCCCGAGCGAGAGGAAGTTTAGGTGTTCGGGTTGGAGAAAAAAACGTCGGTCGGACCGCGTCGTTATTCCTTGCGTGACGGGCGCACGGCGCCTGTCTCGGCGTGGCATGTTCTGCGCGAGCGCGGGGGGCTTGGTTCTTTGGGGATTGCCGGGATTTTTTGCGGGGTGCTCATCTGCCTCTTCCTTCTTCGACAGGAAGTGGTGCCCTACCGTCCGGGGCAATACGTGGCGCACGACGTCACGGCCCGCGTCGATTTTCAATTTAACGACCGCGATGAATACAACCGGCTGGTCGATTTGGCTCGCAAATCGGCCCCTCACGTTTACCGCGCCACCGCGGGGGACGTTTGGAATTCGCTGCAGGAGGATTTGGTCGCTCTGCCGGATCGTGTGCACGGGCTGGCGCCGCAGGAATTGGAGCCGCCGTTGAATGGGATATTGGACAGCGGCGCGCTGACGCAATTGGACCAGAGCCGGACGGGGGCGGACCGGCGGCGCTATGAGGATAATGTTCGGCAATTCATCGCATATGCCCAGAAGCATATTCCGGGCGACGGGCGACCGCTGATTATTTTGAAGCAGGAGGATTGGGACCACGAGGCGGGGCAGCTTGCGGACGACCAGCCGCATCGGAAGATCATTTTGCGGGCTTCGCCGCAGGATTTGGAGAATGCCAATCCGGCGGCGGGAACGACGGCGCCGGATCAGGTGGTGGATGTGGTTGACGATACGTATCCGGCGAATTTGCCGGATGCGGTGCACACGCAGCTTCTGGATTACGCGCGCGATTTTGATCTGGGGTTGGGGCCGAAGATTGCCGACATCGCGTATGCGGAATTGCGGGCGCATCCGACGTATGAGTTGGACGACTTGGCGACCGCGGAAGAGAAGAACAACGCGGGGGATCATGTCGATCCGACGCTGGCGAATTTTGAATTTCCCCGCAATGGCGTGATCGTTCAGCAGGGAATCATCAGCGACCGCGATTGGCAGGTGCTGCTGGCGGAAAACCAGGCGTATTACCGAGCGCTGACTTCCGATACGTTCGCCATGTGGAAATATCGTCTGGGTTTGGTGCTGATGGCGGCGATTGTGACCGTCATTCTTTCGGCGTACGTCGTGCGGTATCAGCCGCGGTGCGTGCGGAATCATACCCGGGGTATGGCGCTGGCCGCCCTGCTGTTGTCGATGCTTTTGGTGTCGCAACTGGCGGGCATCGGAAGCGATTCGCTCTATATTTTCGCCATCACCCCGACGATTTTGGCAGCGATGATTTTGACGATCGCGTATGACCAGCGGTTCGCCATCGGCGTTGCGACGGTTCACGCGATGGTTGTGACGGCGGCGCTGGACCAGAACCTGGGGTTCTTCTTCATTCTCTGGTCGGGCGTGCTGACCGCCTGCTATCAACTCGACGATATTCGCACCCGCAGCAAATTGATCGAAGTGGGCGGCGCGGCGGCTTTGGCGATGATCCTGGTCACGATCGCGGTCGGCGCGATGCAGATGGAGCCGGTGCGGTTTATCGAGGCCAATGCGCTGCGCGTCGGGGGCGGCGGACTTTTCGCGGGATTCATCGTGCTGGGGATTTTGCCGTTTATCGAGAAGGCGTTCCGGATTACGACGAGTATGACTCTGCTGGAATTGGCCGACGCCAGTCAGCCGATGCTGCGCCGGCTGGCGCTGGAAGCGCCGGGGACGTATAACCACAGCCTTCAGGTGGCTACGCTTTCTGAAACGGCCGCGGACGCCATCGGGGCCAATTCGCTCCTTTGCCGTGTCGGCAGTTATTACCACGACATCGGAAAGATCAACAAGCCGGATTATTTCGTCGAGAACCAAATGGACGGCGAAAACCGCCATTTGAATCTGAGCCCGAGCCTGTCGCTGCGAATCATTCTCTCGCATGTGAAGGACGGCGTGGAGTTGGCGCGCGAATATGGCCTGCCCACCAGCCTCTTGCCCATCATCCAGCAGCACCATGGCACGACGCTGGTTGAATACTTCTACCACCAAGCGATGAATCAACAGGACCAGCAGGCGGAATTGGCGGCGCAGATCAATGACGCGGAGTACCGCTATCCGGGGCCCAAGCCCAAGAGCAAGGAATCGGCCGTGGTGATGATCGCGGATGCGGTGGAAAGTTGCGCACGGGCGATGTCGGAACCGACGCCGGCGCGCATCGAGACGATCGTTCACGATCTGGCGATGAAACGCCTACACGACGGGCAATTCGACGAGTGCGACCTGACCATGCGGGATCTGGAGCGAATCGAGCGATCGCTGTCCAAAACGCTTCAGGGCATCTATCACGGGCGAATCGCCTATCCGAGCACCAGTTCGGTTACGTCAAGTCCACCTGCTTCTTCGTCGGATGGTGCGGCGGCGACAAAATCCGCGTGAAACGATCCTTTCAATTGACGGTCTGTCCGCTGGTGGGCGGCCGATGGGCCGGGTATCTCCATAAACATCTCGTCGCCGCCCACAAAATGCTTCGATCGTCCGTGCGCGATCTATCGGTTGCCGTCGTGGACGAGCCGCTGATGCGGCAGTTGCACCGGCGATATTTGAAGTCGTCGTCAAGTACCGACGTTCTATCTTTCGAATTGGATGCCGATGGTCATGGAAACGTCTTGGCCGGGCAGATTGTGATTTGCCTCCCCGTGGCTCGGCGCAGCGCCCGCGGGCGGGGGCTGGCGGTTGGCCGGGAATTGCTGCTATACGCGCTGCATGGATTATTGCACTTGAGCGGCTGGGACGATAGAACCGAGGCGGGTTTCCAAGCCATGCACGCCAAAGAGGACGAGATTCTGATCCGCCTGGGGGTCGGCCGGGTTTTTCGCCCGCCCGGGGGGCGCCTTGCGTCCGGCGTTTCCGGTACCTCGCGAGGCGCACGATGAAACTTTATTTGACCATCGCCGGCGTGGGTGTTGCTTCGCTGGTTTCGCTCCTGTTTTCGTCGCTGACTTACTCGCTGCGCGAATTTTCGCGGCAGCGCTTGGCTGAATATCTCGGCAAACGCGACGCCGACAAATGGTTCGAGACGGTGACGGAACATTCGTCCGAGTTGGCGTTCCTCACCGCGGTGGTGCGGCAGATTTGCAACGTCACGATCTGGGTCTTCACCTTTGCGGCGTTTGAGCAGACGTCGCTGAACCCCCTGCTTCGATACGGCCTGACGATTATTGTGGCGGTGGTGATCGCGATTTTCTGCTCGATTGCGCTGCCGCATGCGGGGGCGCGCTACGCGGCGGCGGAGCTGGTGGGTTTCTTCTCGCCGATGCTGGCCGGGTTGTACTGGGTGTTTTCGCCGGTGGCGAAACTTATGTATCGCACCGATGAGGTGGTCCGACGCGCTTTGGGGGCGGAGAACGCGGCGCCGGCCCACGATATCGAGGAAGATATTCTTTCGGCCGTGGAGG
>JBEKPV010000059.1:0-17104 GCA_049520395.1 Tepidisphaeraceae bacterium | reverse complement strand
CTTGATATTCAGCGCCTCCCGCACTTCCCGGGGGATGGTTGTTTGTCCTTTACTGGTGACCTTCGAATGCACTGTCATAAATTCCCTACTTAAAATAATATCCTTACCAAACCTATGATCCCTTACTTTCCATCGGTTGGCAAGCTCGATCGGTTGAGCCCCTCTCGCACCACCGCCTCCACATCTCCCGATATGCCCCCTCCACATCCCGCGCAAACCCCGCCCCATTCCGCAGCGGCGAATCCATCAAGCGTGTCCGCAACGTCTTTCGCAGCTGGGCGCGCCGATCCGAATCCCGCGCTAAATCCGCCGCAATCCGCACATATTCATCCGGAGTCGCGGCAATTAAATCGGTCAGCCCAAGATTGCTCAAAATACTGCGTCCTCCGCGCCCAACCGCCGTCCGCCCCGACAGCGTCACCACCGGCGTTCCCTGCCAGATGCAATCCAGCGTCGTGATCCCGCCCCCATAGGGAAATGGATCCAGCGCCACGTCCACCCGCCGATGCATCTGCATATAGGCGTCGTAGGAAATCGTCGGGAAAAACTCAATCCGCCCCGGATCAACTCCCGCCGCGGCGAAGCGCTTGCTGAAGTTATCGCGATGAGTCCCCTCTGCCGCATGAATAACCAGCCGCGATTCCGGCACCGCCAGCAGCAGCCGAGCCCAAAACGCCTGCGCTTGCGGCGAAGCTTTCGAAAACGTATTCAAACACCCGAAGATGATTTCCCCCGGCTTCTTTTCAAATGCCTCATCAGCCGTACTCCGAGTCGATTGATAGCACCAGTATGTACTGGGCAATCGAACCGTCCGCTCGCTATAGCAACTCACATCAAAATCCGCGGGATCCATATAGGGATCGGAAAACCGGTAATCGATCGTCTCCAGCCCCGTCGAGCTGCAATATCCAAGATAGCTCACCTGCACCGGCGCCGGCTTATGCGCGAAGACCAGCAGCCGGTTGTCCCCCGTATGCAAGGCCAGGTCCACCAGAATATCGATCCGGTCGTCGCGAATTTGTTTCGCCACCTGCTCATCCGGCATCCCCACGATATTTCGCCATCCATCCGACTTCTCGCGCAAAAGCTTCGTCAGCGCATCGGGCCGAAGCACCTGCGCATAACAAATAATCTCAAACTTCCCCCGATCGTGGTTGCTGAGCAGCGGCAGCAAATTCCTTCCCACGGCATGCCATCGAAAATCCGGCGAAACATACCCAACCCGCAGCCGGCGCTGCGGCTCCCGATCGTTTCGGTGCTCCTGAATCATTCCCTTCAGCGGCGCCGCGTGCATCCGATTCCAGCGCCGATACTCCTGTGCGATCGCCCCCGCGTCGTAATCCGGATGAAAGTGCAACGCATAAACCAAATTGCTGTGCACATAGGCATGATTGCTCCCCCTGGAATTCTCCCGGCTAAACGATTCAATCGCCCGCCGATAAACGGCGATCGCCTCATCCATTTCCCCCCGTTCCTTGAGCCCGCTCCCCAAATTTCCATACGCCGCGGGAAAATCCGGCCTCAGCGCGATCGCCCGGCGATAGCATTCAATCGCCTCATCCGGCTTCCCCGTATTCTTCAAAACATTGCCAAGATTGTTATGCGCCTCCGGCAAATTGGGATTGATGGCAAGCCCCCGCCGAATCAAATCCACCGCGGCCGCATTCTGCCCCACTTGATGTGCAATCAGCCCCAGATAATGCAGCGCGTCCGCGTGCCCGGGCTGCTGCTGCAGAATCTGCCGATACATCTTCTCCGCCTCCGCCAGCCGCCCGGCCTCGTGGTGCTGATTGGCCAGCGCAAAGGCTTGTTGAATAGTAATCGGAGTCATGCGGCGGATGAGCACTATCCGGCGCGAGACCGGCCGTGGCAAGAGAAACCAGCAATCCCGCATCCTCCAACATGAATTTCTTCGCGCCCTTCGTTTCTTCGCGGTAAAAATAAAATTCGGTTTAACGCGAAGGCGCGAAGAGCGCGAAGAAGAAAGCCGAGTGACCTTCCTCGCGAACGGCGGGTGCGCCCCATCCATCGCCTAATCCCACTCGCCAGTCGGGTTTGACAAAAAAGACCCCAATTAAAGTCCGCACCCGGACAAAAAATTTCAAAAAAATTCCCATTTCAATAATGGCCGCCTCAACACCCGTTATAGTTCGCCAAAATGTCACAGGACTTCTCCCGATATGAAGCCGTCCTCCTCGACCTGGACGGCACGGTCTATTTTGAAGACCACCCCCTTCCCGGCTCCGTCGATTTGATCAAAAGATTACAAGCCGAAAACACGAAATTCGCCTGCATTTCCAACAGCACCACCAGCCCCCAGCGGGTCGTCAAGCGCCTGGCCGGCATGGGAATCACCGTAACCCCCGACCAGATATATACGGCGGGCGCCGCTGCCGTGGATTACGTCGTCAAGCGGTTCCCCAACCCCAGGGCCTTCAACCTGGCCACCGAAGGCGTCCAGGACATGCTCGAAGGCCGCGGACACTGGGTTCAAACCGACTCAGAAAAATGCGACGCCATCATCATCGGCGCTCCCGCCAATCGCTACGCCGATTTCGAGCGGCAGAGAATCGCCCTGAGTCTCATGCGAAACGGCGCCCTGGCCGTGGGCGTCTGCGCCGACCGAATCTACCCCAGTCCGCGAGGCTGGGAATTCGGCAGCGGCGCGCTGACCCTGATGCTCACCTATGCCGCCAACGCAAAACCCGTTTACTGCGGCAAACCCGAAAAAGTATTTTTCGCCGAATTATGCCGCCGCCTTGCCGTCCCCCCTGAGCGCTGCATCCTCATCGGCGACAACCTGGAGGCCGACATCTGGGGAGCCAAACAAATGGGAATGGCGACCATCCTCACCCTAACCGGCGTGGCTCGCCCCGACGATCTGAAAGCAATCGCGGCAGACCACCGCCCCGACCAGGTTATTCAGGATTTGCGCGATCTGATCTGAGAAACAAGTCGCAGCTACTTCCCGTTTCCGGTCCCCGTATACCCGTAGATTTGCGATTTATTGATGACCGTAGCCTGCCCATTTTGAATCAGAATATAAGAATCCGGCGTTTGGATAAGCGTTGCCCCCGGCGGCGTTGGGAGGCTGTTTTTGCCAGTCCCGCCCGTCGCCGACGCCATCGCCGCGGAAATCTGCGTCGCCGCCGCGTCCACCGCGGCCTCCACCTGGGTGGACGCAACCGTCGCGGCTTGTTCCGCCGCATCCGCTGCACTGACCGCCTCGACGGGCGCGGTTGCCGCGCAGCTCGCCGCGATCAGGCAGCAGGCCGAGACCAGCGTCAATATCACCCAAATCCGTAGCAAACAGCCTCCGCTTATTCAGACAATCCCCAGGGGCCAAATCAATCGGGCGTTATTGTCCATCGGACGGGGGGTCAAAACAACTGAATTCCCTATTCCCCGGCCCGCCGCCCTCAAGATAAGGGGCGAAATCGTCCGATAAATAACAAGAGATGCACGAACAGCTCCTGCAGGCCCTGGTCAATACTCGCAACGAAGCGGCCGACGGGCTGCTCCTCGAAGGCCTGCGCCTCGGCGTCGAGGTCGAAAAAGCCGTCATGCTCGACGCCCTCATGGCCCGAAAAACCACCCGCGGCCTCGGGGGCGTGATCGAATATTACGACCAGCTTCCCCCGCGCCTTCAGAATCAGGTGCTTCGCCACATCCGGGTCTTCCACCACGCCCTGCGCGAATGCGGCCGCAGCGAACGCGCAGAATTGCGCCTGGCGACGATGAAACTCATCGCCCTGAGCCGCGAAGGCAAACTCGCCTACATCATTTCGGAAAACCTGCACGATTCGCAGGAATCCCTCTGCAAAGCCGCCGTCGAGGCGATCGTCTCGTTGTCGCGCTGGGTCTCGGAAACGTCGCGGCAACTGCAGGACCAATACCGCCCGCCCGCCGATCCAAACGCGCCGGCGGAGCCCGGCGCCGCCCGCCCGGATTTCGAGGCCATCTATAAAGATGTGATGGAACAGCGGGTTGAGATCGAGGCCGCCGTCGCGCGAGCCCTGGACGTGCATCGCGGCAAGCAAACGCAGGAACTGTTGCGGGCGGCCCTGCTGCTGGCCGATTGGCCCAAGAGCAAGACGCTGATGATCCTGCACACGCCCAAGCACGGCGGCCAGGGTCCGATGGTCCGCCGGCTTCAGCAAACCCCCGCCGCCGAACACGTCGAGGCGTTTCTCCTGGGCGCCACGCACGGCCAATTGCGCCAACACTTTGGAACCGTCTTCTCCCACATCGCCGAAGCCCCGGTCCTGGACGCGCTACTGCGAAAAACCCATTGGCTCAAAGATCACCAGCTTCAGTTGTGCATGCACCAAACCACGCGCGGCGTCTGGTGGCAGGATGTCGATCTGGTGCGAGACATCCAACGCCGCGGCCCGGAAGAATCCAGCCGCATCGGCGAATGGCTGGCCGCTTCCGGCATGCACGACCTGATGCAGGACGAGCGCATGACCCGCCTGGCGGAACACGCCCGCGGCGATTTCGGGGCACGCCTGCGCCTGCTGCGGATCGCCATGCGGCGAAAACGCGGAGCCAGCACTTATTTCATCAAACAGATGCTCGCCGACAGCGATGAACGCCTCTTGCGCATGGCCGCGCGGGAGATCATTCGCCGCCGGCCGGCTGATGCCGACAACATGCTGCTCCAGTTAATGACCAACGCGCCGGTATCGGTGCGGCGAGTGATCAGCCGGTCGATCGGTCAGGCCGGATTCGAACATTTCTGGACGCGTTTCGACCATCTGGATCGGGCAACGCGCAAGCAGGCGGGGCGCGCCATGCTCAAGCTGCTGCCCGACGCCGTGCAGCGTCTCACGCGGCGATTGAGCAACGGCCCCATCGAACAGCGCCTCAAGGCGATGCAGATGACGCAGGAGTTGGGTTTGGCCGAGCAATTGCGCGACGCATTGGCCGGTCTGACGGGACATCCGCATCCTAAGGTACGCAGCAAGGCGGTAACCGTACTGGGAGAAATGGAGACCGCCTCCGTGGAGGTTTTGCTGGACCGGGTGCTGAACGATCCGGATTCGCGCGTACGCGCCAATGCGGTGGAAATTCTGGAGACGCGGCCTGCCGTGCAGTTCATGCCGCTGCTGATGGAGCGGGCCAAGAACAGTCATAACCGCGAACGCGCCAACGCGATCAAAGCGCTGCATCGGATGAAGGTCGGGAACGTCGGCCCGCAATTGATCCAGATGCTCCACGACGAGCGCCCGGAACACCGAATCTCCGCGATGTGGGCGCTGAAACAGATGGGCTGGTGGAAACTGCTCCAGGAAGTCGGCAATCTGGCCAAGGCGGATAACAACCTCCGGGTTCGTCGATATGCGGTCGGCGTGCTCAAAGGCGTCGCGGACATGGTGCAGGAACAGAACAAAGGACAGGCGGGCTGATGCGACGAGTCGATTGGATGCGGGCGGTTCTTCTGATGGCGATTTTCGTCTCGCCCGTGGCCGCCGCGCCGACGCAGGAAGAAGTTTTTCAGAGCATCAACCAGCATGTCGGCTCGACCGTCGATTTGAACAAACTGCTCCCGTACCTGCTGGTGGGCGTCGGAGCGATCGTCCTGCTGGTCTGGGTCACGCATCGCAAACCCTACCAGGCGGTTCCGCGATCTTTGAACCATGCGGGCAAACTTCTGAAGGAAATCGCCAAGAAAGTGCATCTGCGACCGGCCGAAACCAAAGTGCTCAAAACTCTGGCCGAAGAGCAGAAGATCAGCAGTCCACTGACGCTGCTGCTGTGTCCGTCGCTGCTGGGCAAGGCGATTCGCAGTCCCGATTCGAGCATCGACCGCACGCAGCTTGCCGATTTGGTGCAGCGTCTGCGCGGGGATTCAGGCACATCGCAAGGGGACCGGCGAAAAGATATCATTGCCGGGCATGTCGGCGAAGATCATTGACGGACTGGCCCTGGCGCAAAGCGTCAAAGAGGGCGTGCAGCGCCGCGTGGCGGAACTGGCGGCGAAGCCCCGTCGCGTGGCACTGACGGCGGTGCTGGTCGGCTCGACGGCGGCGGGAGAACTCTACGCCGCCCGCCAGGCCGAGGCATGCCGGGCCGTCGGAATCGATTACGTTCTGCGCACGGCGCCGGCTTCCGCGTCGGCGGCGGACGTCAAACGGCTCCTGCAATCACTCAATAACGATCCAGCGGTGACGGGCATCATGCTTCATCTGCCTCTCCCGTCGCATTTGGACGCCACGGAACTGCAATACACGATCGATCCGGTGAAGGACGTCGAGGGAGTGAATCCCGCCAACATCGGCTACGTGGTGTACGGGCATACGCGCATCGCCCCATGCACGGCGCAAGCCGTGATCGAGTTGATCGAATCGACGGGCGTAACGCTTCGCGGGATGGAAGCGGTGGTGGTGGGCGCCAGTGAGATCGCGGGCAAGCCGATCGCTTTATTGCTCACCGAACGAATGGCGACGACGACCACATGCCACGTGGCGACGCGCGATTTGCCTTTGCACACTCGGCGGGCGGAAGTGCTGGTGGTGGCGGTGGGAAAACCCGGATTGATCGCCGCCGGCGACGTGCGCGAAGGCGCGATCGTCATCGACGTCGGCATCAACCGCATCACGCTCCCCGATGGAAGCAAAAAAACGATCGGAGACGTGGATTTTGAATCGGTCCGTGCGAAGGCCGGATTTATCACCCCGGTGCCGGGCGGCGTGGGGCCGATGACGGTGGCGATGCTGCTGAAAAATACCGTGCGCAGCGCCGAATTGTCCGGAGGGTTGTAGATGCGCAGACGGCTGAGTTGGGGGACGGGAATCGCGCTGGTATTGATCGGGGCGGGACTGGCGGCGCGGTTTTATCTGCAGGGGCAAATTACCGCGCCGACCCAATTGTCCCTGGAACCGGCGAATCTGACCGCGTTATCGCCCCCGTGGCCGGACCCGGCAATTTTCACGCCCGATGAAGACGCCGACGCCGGGCCGCTATATCGGCAGGCGCTGACGGCTTATCAGGCCGGAGGGGACGCCTGCGAGCAGTTTGCGCAGAATCCGGTCGATCCGCCGCCGGACGCGATAAAGCTGATGCTCAGGGCGACAAGAAAATCGTCGGCCGATTTGTTCATCGCCAATCCATCGGAGATCGTGGATTACCAGACCGATCATCCGGCGCTGGATCAGCTATGCGATCTGGGCCGCACGATGAACCGCGCGGCTTTGCTGATGCGACAGCAGAATCGCGTCGATCAGGCGCGGGCCTATTTTCAGTCCGTCTATTCACTGGGAAAAAAGTTGTATGATGAGCGCCTCACCTATGACGAATATTCCAAGGGACTAGCGCTGATGGACGAATCGACCATTGGCCTGGCCGGTTGCGAGACGGGGGATCGGGCCGAGCAATTGCAAAACCAGGAGGCGGCCATGCGCGACTATGAAACCAATCACGTTGAGCCGATCTACCAGGCGCTGTCGACCGCCGATCAGGAGGAAATCGCCCTTCACGCGGGGGACATTTTTCAGTTTGCCACCCAATCGCAGGATCGGATGATCCAGGTCGAGGCGGTTTTGGCGCTGGGCCGGTTGCGGTTCGATGCGGCTCGGAATGCGGACCAGCAGGCCGCGCCCCGTTATATCGCCAAGGCCGCCGCCAGCCCCGACCCGGCCGTCCAGGCGGCGGCGGCGGCGGCGGGGGGGCTCACCCTCGAACAATACCGGATGATCCATTGACGCCATGGGGAAGACAACGCGAATCGTTACAATGGCCGGCTGAGGAACCACCGCATGAGACATCGCAAAGGGCTTACCCTGATCGAATTGCTGGTGGTGATCGGCATTATCGTGATCGTGGTGTCGATCCTGCTGGTCGCGGTGAATCGCGCCCGGCGAAGCGCGGCGGTTTCGAGCGAAAAACTCGATTTCCAGGCCATCGCCGCGGCCTTGGAGAACTACCGCGCTGATTTCGGCGATTACCCCAGAAACGCAATATTAACCCAATGGCCGCCCCCCGGCTTCACGGGTCCCACCCCGCCGCAGGCGCCCGGGTTTCTATCCCTGGCGACCGCGCTGCTGGGACCGGCGCCGGGTGTGCCGCAATTTATTCAATCGGACTTCATCGCCGGTGACGGCTTCGACGGTCCGGGCATTCGTACCCAGACCATGAACATCCCCGCCTCGGTGAGCGGCAACACGATCACCTTCAACGCCCCGTTGTCGGTCGCCCCGATTTACACGGTTGGGCAATCCGATTGGTGGTTCGACCAGGAACAACAGATCAATGGGATTACCACTCACACGCTCTTCGGCATCATCGCGGTCAGCAGTTCGATGCCGCCGACGACCACCAACGCGACGGTTACATGGAGTCCCAGCACCGGCCCCAACAGCGCGACCGGCGTCCTGCGAATCGCGACGGGGAAAGTCTGGGGCCCCTATCTGCCGACGGATCGGTTTCAGGTCAGTTATGTGGACCCGCTTCGCGCCGCTGGAAGCCAGACCGACAACGCCAACAATCCGCATCAGCCGGTCCTGCTCGATCGATGGGGCGGGGTCATCCAATATTTCCCGCGGTATGGACCGATGACCAACCGCATGAATGCTTCCAGTTACCAGGCGAATTTTCAAACGGCGTATGGGATGGTGGTTCTGCCAACCGGCATCGTTGCCGGACCACTGTTTGGCTTCGCCACCCCCGATACCATCGACACGACCACACCCCTCTCGATCATAAAGCCCTACGGCTCCTATTCCATTTTCGATCAGCGCGACGGGGCGCCAATCGTCGACAATTCCAATCCCAGCAGCGTCGCGGTCTATACCTGGGCCTCCGGGATTAGTTCGACGGTCGATTTCTCGCTGGCGATTAAATGGATGCTGGGGGACAACAATCTGGATAATTTTGTCGACGCCTACACCGATTCTTCGGGCGCCTCCCAGACCGAACAACTACGCGACGTTCCTCCATATATTCTGATCTCCTCCGGTCCGGATGGACCGAACCGGCCCGGCGCCGGATATTGCAATCTTCTCAGCGCAAACGTCGCCTCGAACGCCTCCAATGCCCAGGCTTTGTATAGCCAGACGTTCCAAGCCAGCGGCAACATTTACAACTTCGACCGATAAAAACGCCATTCATTTCACCGCAAACGTGAAATCGCCGCCAAACGTGCATTTGGTTTGCCGCCCTTGAGGCCGGTTCCTACAATCAAAACCGTCCAGTGGGTCGGGAATGGCGGCTTCGGCCCCGTTTTTTTAGATGAGATTACGCGACCAGAACAAGCACCGCTCGATCGTCGCGGCGGCGGCGAAATTCTTCTCCACGCAGCCGTTCCATAAAGTGCGGCTCGAAGAGGTCGCCCAGGCCGCCGGCGTCGGCAAGGGCACCCTCTATATCTATTTCCAAAGCAAGGAAGACCTCTATTACAGCCTGGTCTATGACGGCTTTTCCGAATTGGTTGGGCAGCTTCGCCAGCGCCTGGATAAGCCGGGCCTGGAGGCCGAGGAGAAGATCCGGGTTATCGTCAAGGGTCTGGTCGATTTCTCGGTCGGATTTCCGCAATTCGCGGAAGTGATGCGGACTACGGCGGCTCCCAACGCGAATAGTCAATGGGGCGGCAAACGTCGGGAGCTGCTTCAATTGATCGAAGGCACCATTCGCCAGGGGTCTGGCGAAGGGAGGCTTGCCGACACGCATCCCGAACTGACGGCCCTCTATTTTCTGGGGATGATTCGCTCGGTCCTGCTCTACGCGCCACGGAACGGCGACGCCGACGCGTTGAGCCGGCATGCGACGGGAGTGATTCTGCACGGCATCGGGAAGGCGCGACGATGAAGCGGAATTGGATGAGCGGAATGTGGATCGCCGCCGCCGTCGTGGTGGCGGCGGGGGGGTTCTATTACCGCCATGTTCGGCAAGTTCAGGCGGCGGCCGCCGCGTCGTCCGATGTGGTCCATGCCGTGGCGGAGATCGGCAATATTTCGCAGAACGTCGCCACCACCGGGCTGGTGATCTCCAACCTCGACGTTCAGATTAAATGCCAGGCCAGCGGACAGGTCATTAAATTCCCATTTGATGTCAGCGATCATGTCAAATCAGGGGATTTGCTGCTCCAGGTCGATCCCACCGACGAGCGGCGCATGGCGGACCAGGCCCAGGCGGCGGTTGCAATCTCGCAGGCGAAACTGCAGGAAGCGAAACTGAACGCCACCGTGGCCGAGCTGGATTTGCAAACCGCCACCGAGCAGGCGGAATCGAATCTCCAATCGGCACAGATCAAAGCGACTAATCTGCAAAACAAAGCGGACCGCCAGCAGCAGCTCTTGCTCCAGAAACTGGCGGCGCCGGAGGATTATGAAACGGCGCAGACCGATGCCGCCGCCGCGGCGGCGGATTTGCAGACCGCCAAGATCGCCAAGGAACAATTGAAGAGCCAGGCGGCTTCCGTCGAAGTGAAGAAGCAGGATGTTGTCCTGGCGGAGGCCCAGCTTCAATCGGATCAGATTGCGCTGGCTAATGCGCTGCAGCAATTGTCGTACACGACGGTCTCCGCGCCGATGGACGGCGTCGTCGCCGACGTGGAAGTGGAACTGGGGACCATCATCTCCTCGGCCATCGAAAACGTCGGCGGCGGAACCACCGTCATGACGCTTTCGGATTTGTCGAAAATATTCGTCAACGCGTCGGTGGATGAAAGCGACATCGGCGACGTGCGCGTCGGGCAGCGGGCGGTGATTACCGCCGATGCCTATCCGGGCAAGACGTTCGACGGCAGCGTCGTGCGGATCGCCACGCAGGGCGTGAATAACAGCAACGTGGTGACCTTCACCGTCAAAATCGAAGTGACCAGCGACAACAAAGAGCTGCTGAAGCCGCAGATGACGACCAATGTTCAGATCATCGAAGCGCAGGATAATAACGTGGTGATCATTCCCTCGGCCGCGGTCGTGCGGCGGGAGGGGAAATTTACCGTCAGCGTCGTGAAGCCCGATGGCTCGACCGAGGATCGGGATGTGGAGGTGGGGATCAACGACGGGACCAGCGCGGAAATCGCTTCGGGACTGCAGCCGGGGGAGACCGTGGTGGTGCATCGCGCTGACGCCAACGGCCGGTGGACGGGGATGGCGGGGATTACTCGGTCGCTGGGAATGTCCCTGGGAGGCCGCCGGTGATGATCCGGGCGGAACATCTCGTCAAGACGTATCTGCTCGGCGGCCAAGTGGTTCGGGCGCTGGACGGCGTGAGCGTGCATATTGAAGAGGGGGAAATGGTCGCCATTCGCGGGCCGTCGGGCAGCGGGAAATCAACGCTGATGAATATTCTGGGTTGCTTGGATCGGCCGGATGAGGGGCGGTATTTGCTGGCGGGGGAAGATGTTTCGGGGATGACGAAAAACGGTTTGGCGGAAGTGCGGAATCGGCGGATCGGGTTCGTGTTTCAGAATTTCAATCTGCTGCCGAGGATGTCGGCGCTGGAGAACGTGGAATTGCCCCTGCATTATGCGGCGCGGCATGACGCCGTGGAGCGGGCGATCGAAGCCCTGGCGCGGGTCGGGCTGGTCGACCGCATGCACCATGAGCCGAACCAGCTCTCCGGTGGCCAGCGGCAGCGCGTCGCCGTGGCGCGGGCGCTGGTCACCAATCCCGCGATTCTGCTGGCCGATGAGCCGACGGGGTCGCTCGACAGCCGGACCGGCGAGGAGATTCTGGCGCTCTTTAAATCGTTGAATTCTCAGGGCCGCACGGTCATCGTGGTGACCCACGACGCCAGCGTCGCGGCGCATTGCCAGCGCGAGATATTTTTGCGCGACGGAAAAATAGCCGATCCCGCCGACAATTCGGCGGCTTGGCTCGAATCGCCCCAACACATCGCCAAATAGGATGGATCTCTCATGCTCCTCTGGATGATCGTCAAAGTCGCGCTCAAAAGCCTCTCGGCGAACAAGCTTCGCTCGATGCTGGCGATGCTGGGGATCATCATCGGCGTGGGAGCGGTGATCGCCATGCTGGCGATCGGAGCCGGAGCGCGCGAGCAGGTCATCGCGCGGTTCACCGCCATGGGGACCAATCTCCTGGTCGTCCGGCCGGGGCAGCGCGCCTATGCCGGCGTCATGAACGGAACCCAGCAGAATCTGACCGTCGAGGATGCCCAGGAATTATTGAAGCTCGATGACGTGGCGGCGGTGGCGCCGTCGGTTAGCCGGACCATGCAGATTAAGTATCTCAATCAAAACACCAACACCACCGTGCTCGGAACTTGCGGGGCTTATCTTCCCATTCGCGATTTCCAGATCGATCAGGGGAAAATGTTTTCCGATCAGGACGTGGATCACTGGGCCAGGGTGGCGGTTCTCGGGCCGGTGACCGCCGCCAATCTTTTTGGAGACAGCGATCCCATCGATCAGGTTATTAAAATCGCGGGGATCAATTTTCACGTCGTCGGCGTCCTCAAGAGCAAGGGGGACCAGGGATGGTTCAACCCCGACGACCAAATTATCGTCCCCTATACCACGGCCATGCACATCCTTTTGGGTGTCGTCAATATTCGTGAAATCGACATTCAGGTGGACGCCGCCGAACATGTGGATGCCGTGCAGAGCGATGTCCTGGCGCTGATCCGCAAATTACACAAGGTCCAGCCGGACCAGCCCGATGATGTGGATATACGCAACCAGGCGGAATTCCTGGAAAGCGTCCTGGCGAGCAATCGAACCTTCCAGGTGCTGCTCGGCTCGGTGGCTGGGATTTCGCTGCTGGTGGGCGGCATTGGGATTATGAATATCATGCTGGTCACCGTCACCGAACGCACGCGCGAAATCGGCATCCGCAAGGCCATCGGGGCGCGCGATTTCGATATCCTCAGCCAATTCCTCATCGAAGCCCTGCTGATGAGCGGCGTCGGAGGATTCATCGGCGCGCTGGCGGGAATGGGAACGGCGTGGCTGGTCGACGCCTTTACCTCTTTCCCCACCATCGTCCAAAGCTACAGCGTCATCCTGGCGCTGAGCGTTTCGGCGGCGGTGGGAATCTTTTTTGGATACTATCCGGCCACCCGGGCGGCCCGGCTCGATCCGATCGAGGCGCTCCGTTATGAATAACAATCTCCTCCACCGATTATTTCTCTTGGCCGCCCTCCTGACGGGCGGCTGCGCGATCGACCAGAAAAATGAGGTCACTCAGTACCGCAAGGTCATCGACAACAACACTCCCGCGGGCGTCACCGTCGCTTCGGGGGAAGTGGTGACCCTCACCGATGCCCTGCGTCTGGCGAATCAAAATACGGAAAGCCTCAGCGTTCAAGGCGAGGATTATCTCCAGGCGTTGATCGACAAGGACAAGGCGTTTGCCGCGTTTTTGCCGACGCTGAATCTGGCTCCGACCTACGCCCTGAATAGCGCGGGCAACGCCACATTCGGCACCATAACTCACACGCTGCAGGTTCCCGCCGACGGGCAGATCAATCTCTTCAACGGATTCCGCGATTTTCACGCGCTCAGGGCCGCCGACGCGACGATCGAGCAGCAAAAGCAATTGGTTCTCGATGCGCAGCAGACGATTCTTCTGGACGTGGCGCAGACCTATTACCAGACACTGACCGACGAGCAGTCGGTGGATGTGCTGAAGAATTCGCTGGTGCTGCAGCAGGCGAATCTGGACAACATGAACGCACAAGCGAAGGTGGGGACGGTTTCGCCGCTGGTGGTGGCGCAGGCGGAATCGGAAGTGGCGCAGACCCTGGTGTCGCTGAATCAATCGAATGCGAGCGTGGCCAACGATCGGGCGATGCTTGCGTATCTGGTGTCGGCTCCCATCGAGAATAATCCGCTGCGGGACGATTTTCAGCCGCCGGGATCGGTGGAGCCGGTCGATCAATTGAAGGCGCAAGCCGAGGCGGGACGTCAGGATTTGCTGGCGGCCAATGCGGCGGTGAAATCCGCGCGGGAAAACGTCGAAGTCGCCTTCGGGCAATACTATCCCACTCTGGCCGTCAATTTGAATTACATTCTGTATTCCGAGACCAACGTCGTCGACGGAGTTAACGGGGGCGGAGCCTGGACGGGGCTTTTCTCGGTGAATCTGCCGATCTTCACCGCCGGTTTGATTCACGCCGATGTGCGAACCGCCTGGTCCCAGTTCCGCCAGGCGGCGCTCACCCAGGCGCAGCTGCGCCGAAATATCGATCAGCTCGTCGAAACGGCCTTTACGAATTACCAGCTCTCTCTGACGCAACTGAATGAATTGCAGGTGGAAGTGAAAGCGGCGCACGACGCGTATTATTACGCCGAGGCTCAGTACAAAGCCGGCACCGAGATTTATCTGAACGTCCTGACCGCTCAGAACTCGCTCTTAAGCACGCAGCTACAGCTCACGACCGCGCAATTCAACACCAAGACGGCTTATTTCAGCCTGCTGCGCGCCATGGGCGAGTTGAATTTGGAATCCGGCGTTTCCGCTACGCGTCCCTCGGAGGAGGAAATTCGCAATCTCGCCACCCAGCCCGCCACGCAGCCGATCCGCGGCCAATGAGGGGAGCGCATCCTTGAAAACCTACCGCGCGCTACTCGTCGGAGCCGGGCAAATGGGCCGGAACTGGGCGAAGAATCTCCGCGATTGCCCCGAGGTGAAAACCGTCGGCTGGATGGATATCCGGCCCGGCGCGCCGCAAGCCGCGATCGAGGAACTGCGGCTTTCCGATGTGCCGGGCTTTGATGATTTGCAAAAGGCGATTGCCGAATCGCGGCCGGATTTTGTGGTGGATGTGACCGCGCCCGAGGCGCACTATTCCGTGACGCTTGCCGCGCTGGCGGCGGGAATTCCCGTGCTCGGCGAAAAGCCGATGGCGGATTCGATGGAGCGCGCCAGGGAGATGGTCGCCGCCAGCCAAAAGGCGGGGCAGCTTTATATGGTCAGCCAGAGCCGCCGCTATCACGCTGGGGCGATCGCGCTGGCGGACCTGGTTCGCCGGCATCTGGGCCCGCTGGGGATTCTCAACAGCGATTTTTATCTCGGGGCCCATTTCGACGGTTTTCGCCACGAAATGAAAAACGTGCTCCTTCTGGACATGGCCATCCACACCTTCGACAGCGCTCGGCACATCAGCGGCGCCGATCCCGTCTCGGTTTACTGCGAGGAGTTCAATCCCTCATGGAGCTGGCACAAAGGCGCGGACAGCGCCGTCGCCCTCTTCGAAATGACCGGCGGATTACGCTACACCTACCGGGGGAGCTGGTGTGCCGAGGGATTGAGCACCAGTTGGGAATCGCAGTGGCGCGCCCATGGCCCCGGCGGCGCAGCCGTCTGGGACGGCGAATCGGCGCCCGTGGCCGGCGTCGTTTGCGGAAAGGAGGGTCTCATTCGCGAATCGGAGAAGATCACGGCGAAGTTGCCGGAAAAATATTTCGGCGGGATTGCCGGGTCCCTGCGGGAATTTCTGGAGGCCCTCAGCACCGGGCGAAAGCCGCAGGGGGAATGTCACGATAATATCAAGAGTTTGGCGATGGCGTTCGCAGCCGTGGAATCGGCCCAGACGGGCCGGCGCGTGCCGGTGCGGGGGATCTGATTCCGTTACACGCCGAAAAGACCCGTCGGCGCGGCTCAAACATCGCCGGCAACGGTTTCCAGAAGCGCCACATATTTCTGAACAATATTCACCGGCTTATGTATTCCACGCCAGCTATATCGTCGGTTGATGCTTTGCCAATGGTCCGCGCTCCAGTTGCCCAGGTACGTTCCCCATTTGGCGCTGCGGACGGAGACCAGGCCGTCGTTGGGCCCTTCGGCTTTATAAATAATTTTATGGGAATGGAGCGCAAAGGCGGGCATGAGTTTGCGCGGGCGGCTGGCGCTGACGGAGTAATATCGCACGCCGGCGACGTCCGGAGTTTCGCGGTTGAACCGGGCGCATTGCTCGGTGGTCAGATCGGCGGCGGCTCCGACTTCCAGGCCGAGTTTTTGCGCGATTTGCAGACCCGGCCAGCGCCGGCTGAAATTTTGGATGAACCAGTCCGCCAGCGGACTGCCCCGATGTGGCGTGCTGATCGTCGCCAGGGCGGCGACATGCCGCGCCATGCCCAGATGCGTGATCATAAACCGCGCGTCCAGTCCGCCCATCGAATGGGCGATCAGAATGACCGGTTCGCCAAGTTTCGGAAGGATGCCTAACATCCACCTGCGGAGTTGCCGGGCCCGCTTTTCAATTCCCGCCGTCGGATGGACGGCGGAGGCGAACACCGGGTATCCGGCCGTCTCGATCGCCTCGTCGATTTGGCGGAACGACGACCATTTCAGGCGGCCCAGCTTCATGCCGCCGCCGAGCATTCCGTGGTGTAGAATCACTGGCGTCATGGTTGTTGGGAAAGATGTTAGCAGGTTAGGCGCCAGCGCACCGAGGCACAAAGTGAAAGCCGGATTTCCGCCTTCTCTTCGTGCCTTTTCGCCGAATAGATTTATGATCTGGACGCCAGTACATTACCTCGAATTTTGACCTTCGAAGAGTTCCGCTTATGCCGCGTCGAAGCGACATCCACGCCATTCTAATCATCGGGTCCGGTCCCATTGTGATCGGGCAGGGGTGTGAGTTCGATTACTCCGGCGTCCAGGCCTGCCGGGCGCTGAGGGAAGAGGGGTATCGCATCGTGCTGGTGAACAGCAACCCCGCCACCATCATGACCGATCCGGAATTCGCCGATGCGACCTATATCGAGCCGATCACGCCCGAGGCGGTCGAGAAGATTCTGGCGCTCGAAAAATCGCGCGGCACGCCGATCGACGCCGTCTTGCCCACCCTCGGCGGACAAACCGGGTTGAACACCGCCGTCGCCTGTTATGACAAGGGACTCTTTGAAAAATATGGCGTCAAAATGATCGGCGCCAACCGCGAAGCCATTTACCGCGGCGAAGATCGCCAGGTCTTCAAAGACCTCATGATCAAAATCGGCCTCAAGGTGCCGCGCTCCGGCGTCGTCCATTCCCTCGAAGAAGGCCGAAAGGTCATGGCCGAGCTGGGACTGCCCATGATCATCCGCCCGGCCTTCACCCTCGGCGGCACCGGCGGCGGAATCGCCTACAACGTCGAGGAATTTGAAACCATCGTCCAGCGCGGACTCGACGCCTCCCCCGTCACCGAAGTCCTCATC
>JBEKPV010000058.1:0-17279 GCA_049520395.1 Tepidisphaeraceae bacterium | reverse complement strand
GGGGGCGAGGAGGCCGAGGCGCCTGCCGAGCTGGGAGGCGACTTGGATCAGGGTTGGGGTGGTGGCGGTGTTGACGGTGTAATAGGGGGTCACGCGGGTTTGTTGGACTCCGAAGGGGAGTGAGATTAATTGGCCGTTGGCGTCGAAGAGGATGGCGCCGAGGCGGGAGTAGCGGTCGAATGGCTGGTAGCCGTTGTTGAGGGTGGTCGTGTTGAAGCTGTAGCCATAGTAATTGTTGTAGAGGGCGATGCCGACGTTGGGGGAGAGGATTACGACGTCGCGGTAGTAGGTGAAGGTTCCGATGGTGGGGCCGTTGGTTTCAGTCGGGGGGGCGGTGTAATAGTTGACGAGTTCGAGCGCGGTGAGGGGTCCGTTGTTGAATTTGCTGTATTGGGTGGGGGAATTGTTTAGGCCGTCGCAGATTTGGGTTGGGGTGAAGGTTGTTCCGCCGGTGGATTGGGGATCGGCCTGGACTTCGGCGAGGGCGACGGATTGGGTGGCGGGGTCGATGAAGAAGAAGATTCCGGTGACCTGATGGGAATTGATGGCGTCGGTGCGGGCGGTGGCCAGGGCGGCGGCGACCTGGTTCTGGGCGGCGGCGATGCTGTGATTGCCGGTGAGGGTGTTCCAGACGGGGACGGCGGTGGCGAGGATGATGATGATGATGGCTAGGACGGTGAGCATTTCGACGAGGGTAAAGGCTGGGGGAAGAGACGGAGAGACGGAGAGACGGAGAGACGGAGTGGGGACGGGGGGAAGAGACGGAGAGACGGAGAGACGGAGAGACGAAGTGGGGGATGCGCTTGTGTGCGCCTCACTTCGTCTCTTTGTCTCTTTGTCTCTTCGTCTCTGCATTGCTACTTCCCTTCATCTCTGCATCGATTCCCGCCTCAGTTATTGAACGAATAAATATTGTCGTCATCGTGTGTGCCGGTGGCGGAGCCGGTGGGGTCGCCGCGGGTGTTGCTGATGTCGCCGTCGGGGCCGCCGGAGACCCAGAAGGGGCGTAATTGGCTGGGGTCGCAGAGGCCGCCCCAATTGGTGTCGGGCATATTGATGGTGCTTGGAGGGGGATTGGTTGGGGCGGTGCCGGAGACGCCGGTTGTGTTGATGCAGGTGTAGGTGAAATAGGGCTGTGGGGGGGCGCTAATTGGGTAGACGACCTGGTTGCCGAGGGAATACGGGGTTGCGGCGTTGTAGGTTGGATCGGCGGAGGTCATGACGCTGTAGAGTCCGTCGGAGGGGACGAAGAGGATGGGATTGTTCCAGCCGTCCAGAAGCAGGGTGACGTTGACGGGTGAAACATTTGAGCCGGGGGTGGGAACGAGATTGACCTGAACGGATATTTTCTTTTGAGTGGGGACGTTGTTGAGGATGACGGCGTTTTCGGGGATGGATTGGAGGCAGTACATGACGCAGACGGTGTCGATGACTTGCTGGGTGAAGCCTTTTCCGCCGCGGAGGGTGTCGCCGGAGACGACGGTGGAGGCGGGTTCGCCGCTGCCGGTGTAGCCGCCGGTCCAGAAGGTGGAGGTCATTGCATTGGCGGCGGCGTTGCCGGGGGTGGGGACGGAAGCGCCGTTTGTGTTGCCGGTTACGGCGCCGAAGGGGTTGACGTTTGTGCCCGCGGGGGTGACGGCGTAGAGAATCGGGAGCGGGCGGGCGAAATTGGTGGACTGCTGGTAATTGCTGAGCAGGGCCTCGCAAGTCTGCATGGCGGTCTTGGTGTCCCGGGCCCTGGTGTCGGTGACGATGTGGTTGTAGGCGTAGAAGAGGAAGGTGGCCAGGAGAGTGATGATGCCGATGACGATCAGGAGCTCGATGACGGTAAAGCCCTTGGGGTAGTTGCTAGTTGCTAGTTGCGAGTTGCCAGTGGAAGAAAAAGAGCGCGCGTTGCTTTTGCTGGCAACTGGCAACTGGCAACTGGCAACTTGCATCTTGGTCATTGCCTTATTATTCGCTGTGTCCATTGGGATTTGGTGGGGGAGCTATTGGGCTACGTTGCCGAAACTCGTTATGTCGTCTTGAGTTCCGTAAATTCCGTCGGGGCCGGCGGCGATGAGGATGAAGGAATCGACGGATCTGGGGCGGGCGTAGTAATTGGTGTCGCCGGTGGTGCTGTAGTTGGTGGGGGTGTAGCCGAAGTTGGCGAAATAATTGAATGCGTCGGTGTTGACGTTTGAAGCGGTGCTGCTGACGCCGGCTTTGGGGGCTTGGGGGGGAGGCCAGGAGGTGGGGACGGTTCCGAGGCCGGCGAGATTATGGAAGGAGCCTTGGGGGAGGCCGAGGTTGGTGGCGGTGCCGGGGGAGGAGCCGTAGCCGAGGTAACCGTATAGATCGCGGAGGTCGTATTGGTAGGCGGCGGTGACGTTGCTGTTGACGTCGCTGGGTTCGGTGATGATGCCGTCGCTGACGACGCCGGGGGCTCCGGTGCGGGCGCGGAGATAAAGGATGGGCATCGGGTGGGGGAAGCGATCGACGAACTCGGGGATGGGGGTGTCGTTGCGGGCGGTGTCGGGCGTGTCGCCGAGATCGTGGAACGGTATGGGGTTGGTCGGCATGGTGAGGGTCTGGCTGATTTGGCCATTCAGGTTGCTGCACCAGAGAATGTATTTCGGATCGATGAACGGGCTGTAACGGCGGGGGTTGGCTGGGTTGAGGCTGAGCGGGCCGAGGCCGACTTCGGCGGGGGCGAAGGCGGGGTTGTTTCCGCCGTTGGCGTTGAGGGCGGGATCGATGCGCAATCCGCCGAGGAGGCCGAGGACGAGATTTTCGGTTCCGGTGACGGTCCAGGGGGAGGTGGAGGGGGTGCCGTAGGCGGGGGTGTTGTTTGGATTGTAGGATTCGAAATTGGCGATTCCCTGGGGAATGCCGGTGTTGGTTCCGGTGGCTTCCTGTTCGATTTGATCGTTACTGAAGGGGCCGGGGTAGGAGTGGAAGATGCCGTAGTATTCGTTGATCGCGGTGCTGAGCTGGCTGAGTTCCTGCTCGGTGTCGGCGGTGTATCCGGCGGTCTTTACCTTGGAGATGACCGGGACCAAGATGCTCACGAGGATGAGGATGATTACGAGGACAACAAGCAACTCGGCTAAGGTGAAAGCGCGGGGGCGGGAAACTGCGCGGGGGAGGTGAGGGAGGGCATTGGTCATTATTAAGCGGCCTCGTTAGTTCTTCCGTTCTTTATAGGGTCGTGGAGGGCCCCGGGGGGCACGCCCGGGGGGGCCCTGGGGTGGGTATAATGAAGGCTGGTAAAGGGAAGTCCGGATGGAAAAAAGCAGCGTAGAGGCGATTGTAGAGGCGCTGAATCGGCACCAGGTGCGGTATTTAATCGCCGGTGGATTGGCGGTTGTCGCGCACGGATTCGTGAGATTGACCGCGGATGTTGATCTGATCCTGGCGGTGGATGAGCCGAATTTGAGGCGTGCGGTTGAGGCACTAAAGGCGCTGGGTTATCGGCCTCGCGCACCGGTGGCATTTGAGGAATTTACGAACGCCGAGTCGCGCAAGAAGTGGGCGGCGGAGAAGGGAATGATGGTGTTTTCACTGCATTCGCCGCAGCATGCGAGGACGGAGGTGGACCTATTTTTGGAGCCGCCCGTGGATTTTTCGGCGGCGTTCGGTCGGGCGGCGAGAATGGAAGTGGCCCCAGGCATTCTGGCGGATTTTTGCGCTATTGACGATCTAATTGAAATGAAGTGCAAGACGGGACGTTCGATCGATATGAAAGATGTTGAAGAGCTTCGCCGATTGAAGGGTAAGGAGTAGCCGCGATGGAAGATTCAGGATCGGATGATGGCTGGGATCGCGGATGGGAGGAGCATCGGTTGCGCCAAATGAGGAGGATGGCAAAGTTGCCGTTGTCGGAGAAACTTCGGTGGCTGGAGGAGGCGCAGCGGGTGGCGGAGCATCTCAACAGGGGAAAGCCGACGATCAGCGCATCGGGAGTTTTGAAGCCGCCTACATCGGGCGAGTGATGACGAATTCGGCGAGCTGGTTCAGGACCGACTTGGCGGGGGCATCGGCGAGGGAATCGAGGCAGTGTAGGGCGCGATCGACGAGGCGGCGGGCGTGGGCGGCGGCGTATTGGACGGAATCACTGGGCAAAATCAGGTTGCGGATGCGCTCGACCTTGTCCGCCTCGCGGCTGAGAAGGAGGGAACGGAGAAGCGTGCGGTGCTCGCGGGGGGCGGTCTTCATGAAATGGATCATGGGTAGGGTGAGCTTTCCTTTTTGCACGTCGATGCCGAGGGTTTTGCCGACGGTGTTTTGATCGCCGACGATGTCGAGGATGTCGTCCTGGATTTGGAAGGCGGTGCCGAGGGAAAGGCCGTAGAGGCGCATGGCGTCCACGACCGAATCGGTTGCGACGGAGCTTTGGGCACCGAGGAGGCAGCAGCTTGCTCAGAGGACGGCGGTTTTTTGGGTGACGATTTGGATGTAGGTATCTTCGTCGAGGTCGAGGTTGTTGCGATTGTGGATTTGGAGGAGTTCGCCTTCGCAGACCCGGTTGGTGGTGCGGCCGATGATGCGGGAGGCGAATTGTGAATCGAGGCTGGAGCAGAGATGGAAGCTGTGGCTGATGAGGTAGTCGCCGAGGAGGACGGCGGCTTCGTTGCCGCGGAGATGATTGATGGTGGCGCCGCGGCGGCGGAGTTCGGCTTCGTCGAGGACGTCATCGTGGACGAGTGTGGCCATGTGGACCATTTCGACGACGGTGGCCAGGACGATGTGGTCGCGCTTGAGGGTTCCGCAGGCTTGTCCGGTGAGGAGGAGGAGGAGGGGCCGGAGCATTTTGCCGCGGAAGCGGCTGACGTGGCGGACGAGAATGTTCACGCAGGCGGCTTCGCTGCGCAATTCCTCGTCGAACATTTTTTCGACCTGGATCAATTCCGCGGCGACGCACTGGCACAGTTGATCCATCGCGGAAGCGACGGCGTCGGAGCGGGGACGCGCGGGGCGAGGCTCGGGCATAGACGGGGGGCATTATAGGTAGGAAGTTGCTTGAAGCTAGTTGTTAGTTGCCAGTTGCCAGTTGCTAGTTGGGGAAAGACGGGGAAGGGACTTGTTCCAACTGGCAACTGGTAACTGGCAACTGGCAACTTTTCTGCAATAATTGCTTCATGAGCGCGGCGTTTCAGAAGTGCATCAATCCTGGTTGTGGGGCTACGTTTGACGTGGAGCGGGTGATCGTTGCGTGCCCGCAATGTGGGAGCTTGCTGGATGTGCAGTACGATTGGAAGAAGCTGCCGACGATCAAGGGGATGGGATTTTTTGAGCATCGGTGGAGCACCAAGGGGATTGGGGTGGAAGGGCGATTGGATTTTTCGGGGGTGTGGCGGTTTCGGGAGCTTTTGCCGTTTTATCGGGAAGAGGATCAGATTGTGACCATCGGGGAGGGTCGGACGTGTTTGCAGCAGGCGGATTTGCTGGCGAAACAACTTGGCATGAAAGAGGGGAAACTGCTGCTGCAATACGAGGGGCTGAATCCGAGCGGAAGCTTTAAAGATAATGGAATGACGGCGGCGTTTACGCACGCGAAAATGGTGGGGGCGCGGAAAGTGGCGTGCGCTTCGACGGGGAATACGAGCGCTTCGCTGGCGCTGTTTGCGAGTTTGGCGCAGTTGCAGGGGATCGTTTTCATCGGGACGGGTAAGATCGCGCTGGGGAAATTGAGCCAGGCGCTGGATTACGGGGCGATGACGCTGCAGATACACGGGGATTTTGATGATTGTTTGCGGCGGATTCGGCAGATCGCGGTGGATATGCCGGAGCTGGGGATCTATTTGATGAACAGCGTGAATCCGTTCCGGCTGGAGGGGCAGAAGAGCATCATGTTCCGGGTGCTGGAGGCGCTGGATTGGCAAAGCCCGGATTGGGTGATCGTTCCCGGGGGGAATTTGGGGAATTGCTCGGCGTTTGGGAAGGCGTTTGCGGAACTGAAGGAACTGGGGCTGGTGAAAAAGGTGCCGCGGCTGGCGGTAATCAATGCGGCGGGGGCGAATACGTTGCATGAACTGGTGGGGCGACGGGGGCTGAAATGGAATGGGGGGAAGTATGATGCCGGCGCGATTCAGAAATTGTACGCGGGGATGGATGAAGCGAATTATCGTCCGCATACGGTGGCGAGCGCGATTGAAATAGGGCGGCCGGTGAATCTGCCGAAGGCGCTGCGGGCGCTGGAGATCATGAATGGGGTGACGGGGGAGGTGACCGATGAGGAGATTTTGGAGCATCGGGCGATGGTGGCGCGGTGGGGATTTGGATGTGAGCCGGCGAGCGCGGCGAGCGTGGCGGGATTGCATCAGCTTTTGGAAAAACAAGTGATTGGGAAGGATGAGACGGTGGTGTGCATCTTGACGGGACATGAGCTGAAGGATCCGAACGTGACGGTGAAGTACCATACGGGGGTGGATATGAAGGCGGTTCAGGATTTGGCGCCGCGGAGTGAGCCGACGGGGAAATTGTCGAATCGGCCGGTGCCGGTGGAGGATGATCTGGGGGCGATTTTGCGGGCGCTGGGGGAGGATCCGAGCAAGCTTGGAAAACTTCGTGGGGTGTCGCGATGATTAAATTGGCGATAACGGGGGCGTGCGGGCGGATGGGATTGCGGCTGATCGCGCTGGCGCGGCAGGATGCGGAATTTAAGATTGTGGCGGCGATCGATAAGCCGGAGACGCCGCATTTGTCGCACGATGCGGGGGAGGTGGCGGGGCTCGGGCCGATTGGGCTGCCGATTACATTTGATTTGCGGCCGAGGCCGGATGTGCTGGTGGATTTTTCGATGCCGGCTTCGACGCGGCATTGGCTGAAGGTTTGCCGGGATCGGGGGATTCCGATGGTGATTGGGACCACCGGGCTTAAAGAAAAAGATCATGCGGCGATTGATGTGGCGTCGGCGAAAATTCCGGTTTTGCAGGCGCCGAATACGAGTCTGGGCGTGAATCTGCTGCTAAAAATCGTGGCTGAAGTGGCGGAGCAGTTGGGGGACGATTACGACGTGGAGATTGTGGAAGGGCACCACCGGTTTAAGAAGGACGCCCCCAGCGGGACGGCGGCGGCGCTGGCGGACGCGATTCTTAAAGCGACGGGGAAGAAGAGTAAGTCGCTGGTTTATGGCCGGCATGGGGCGGATGAGCCGCGGCAACGCGGGCAGATTGGGATTCACTCGCTTCGGCTGGGGGATGAAGTGGGGAAGCATACGATCTACTTCGCGGGACTCGGGGAACGGCTGGAATTGGGGCATGTGGCGACGACGCGGGATACGTTCGCGCTGGGGGCGCTGCTGGCGGCCAAGTGGCTGACGAAGCAGAAGGCGGGGAGGTATTCGATGGCGGATATGCTGGCTTCGGGGTGAGGGCAATCGAAAGTCGAGCCTGGGGTCGTCGTTATCCTATCGTCCAGGGGGGATATGATTAGGAGCGCGGCGCGGGTGGTTGGGATGTGCTTTGGGGTTGATTGCAATGGGGAAACTTGATGCTGGCGAAGTATTATGCTAATATTACGGATTCCAAATTCGTAACCCTGTGTGTAACAAGGTGATGGCGTTATGAAAGTTCGCGCGAGCGTTCGAAGAATTTGTGAGAATTGCAAGATCGTACGGCGCAAGGGCGTTGTACGAGTGATTTGCACCAATACAAAGCATAAACAGAAGCAAGGCTGAGTTTTTTTCTGTTCTTATCCAGCCGACTTTGAAATTTGAGGGAGCCTCATGCCGCGTATATCGGGCGTCGACATTCCGCCGGACAAGGTGATCTGGATCAGTCTGACTTATTTGTATGGAGTCGGGAGATCGAACAGCAAGGCGATTTTGAAAGAGGCGGGGATCGATCCGCAGCGAAGAGCCAAAGAGCTGAGCGAAGATGAACTGGCGAAGATTATCTCGATCCTGGATCGGGATTTTCTGGTGGAAGGGGCGCTGCGGCGCGTGCTGACGCAGAATATCGCGCGGCTGCGGGATATCGGTTCGTATCGCGGGTCGCGGCATCGGCGTTCGTTGCCGGTGCGCGGGCAGAGGACGAGATCGAATGCGCGGACGCGGAAGGGTCCTCGCAAGACCGTCGCGGGCAAGAAGGGCGTTAAGGAATTGAGTAAATAGTTGCTGCGAGTAGTTGCCAGTTGCTAGTTGCTAGTTGCTAGTGAAGGCAAGTGCGGGTCTTGAAGGAGTTATTCATGGCTGAGCAAAGTAAGACGGCGCCGGCGGGTAAGCCGGCGGTGAAGAAAAAAATTCGCAAGGGCGTGACGCGCGGGGTTGCGCATATTCAGGCGACTTTTAATAACACGATGGTGACCATTACCGATCCCAACGGGGAGACGATCGCGTGGGCTTCGGCGGGAACGGTGGGATTTAAGGGCGCTCGCAAGAGCACGCCGTTTGCGGCGGGGCGGGCGGCGGAGAACGCGGCGCAGCAGGCGCGGAAGGCGGGAATGGTTGAAATCGAAGTGAAAGTGAAAGGACCGGGAGCGGGTCGGGAGCAGGCGATTTTGAACCTTCAGAACGCGGGCCTGCGCGTAACCGGGATTGAGGATGTGACGCCGCTGCCGCATAACGGATGTCGGCCACCGAAGAAGCGGCGCGTTTAATTAAAGAGGGATTGATCCTGGCGAAGCTGGCGTTTTGGCGACTTATACAGAATTTAAAAAACAACGCAGTCCGGTTCGGCGAGGCGAGAGACAGATGGCCCCTAATGGTTGGGGCGGCAAACTTTCGCGATCCGGCGGACGCAATTTGATCGGGAGACATTTACCATGAGAATTCGATGGCGCGGCCTGGAGTTGCCGTCGCGCGTGGTGCGCGATGAACAGGTTTCGACGGATACCTACGCGAAGTTCGTTGCCGAACCGTTTGAACGCGGGTTTGGTACGACGGTGGGAAACTCCTTGCGGAGGATTTTGCTGTCTTCGCTGGAAGGGGCTGCCGTTACGCATATTCGGCTGAAGGGCGCGGAGCATGAGTTTTCCAGTCTCCCGGGCGTCATGGAGGACGTGACCGATATCATCCTGAACGTCAAAAGTGTGGTCGTTAAGCTCGACAGCGATGACACGAAGGAAATGAAACTAAGGGCCAATCGAGCCGGACCCATCACGGCGGGCATGATTGAGGCCGATCCGTCGATCACCATCGTTAATAAGGACCTGGTGATCGCGACGCTGACGGAGAATCTGGAATTCGACATGACGCTGACGGTCTCCAAGGGGCGCGGGTATGTGACGGCGGCGGACAATATCGAAGACACCGAGGAACAAGAGATCGGGCTGATCGCGGTGGATTCCATTTATTCGCCGGTGACGCGCGTGAGGTACAGCACAGAAGACGCGCGCGTGGGTCAGAAGACGGACTACGACCGGCTGATCCTGGAGATTTGGACGAACGGGACGCTTTCGCCGGAGATGGCGCTGGTTGAGGCCAGCAAGATTCTGCGCAAGCATCTCAATCCGTTCGTACAGTATTTCGAGCTGGGGAGCGAGACGGCCAACGACGAAGCGATCGCGGCTTTGCGCGACGCCAGCAAGGCGATGATCGATCCGGATCTGCAGCAGAAGCTCAACATGACGATCCAGGAATTGGATTTGTCGGTGCGGGCGAACAACTGCCTGGAGTCGGCCAAGATCGGGACCGTCCGGGATCTGGTGAAGAAGACGGATGCGGATTTGCTGAAGGTTCGCAGTTTCGGCAAGACCAGTTTGCGCGAAGTGAAGCGGAAACTGGCGGATTTGGGCCTGAGTCTGGGGATGGATTTGGATGCGGCGGGGGCGGCGGCAGCGGAAGCAGCGGCGGAAGCCGAGGCGGAGCCGCAGCCGACGGGAGCCGCCGGATTGGGTCAGTAGGGCGGTCGCAAGCTGGAGTTTTGTGAGGAGACGGTGTCATGAGCAGTCACAGGATTTTTGGCCGCCAATTGAGCCGCGATACCGAGCATCGGATCGCCATGCGGCGGAATCTGGTTCAAAGTCTTTTCGAGCACGGGCAGGTTCGCACGACGCGGCCCAAGGCGCTGGAAGTCAGGGGCCTGGCGGAGCAGCTCATTACTCTGGCTCGGAAGAACACTCTGAACGCGCGGCGGCGCGTCATTTCGCTGCTGCGCGACCGGCGACTGACCGATAAGGATCAGGAATTCACGGGGCAGACGGTGGTTCAGAAATTGTTCGCGGAGATCGCCCCGCAGTTTGCCGATCGGCAGGGGGGATATACGCGGATCATCAAACTGAGCGATTTCCGCATCGGCGACGGCGGCAGCCTGGTGCTGCTGCAGCTTCTGACGGAAAAGGCGGCGCCGCGCGGAACGATTCGGCGCAGCGCCGGGCTTAGGCGCAAGCGAAACGAGCGGCGGCATCAGTTCGCGACCCGGGCCATGAAGAAATTCAAGGGGGAGCCGGCGGAAGGTGAGGCGAGTAAGGGGGGCGGGGAGAGCGCGGAAAAGCCCGCGGGTGAGACGCCGGCGGCGCCGACTGCGTAATTGGGGGTGAAAGAATTGGGGAAAGGACCCACGGCGGCGCCGTGGGCGTTCAGGGGGGCGCGAAATCGAGCCGGCGGGGTGGTTTCTTACGTTTTTTTGCATTTGTGTTGCCTAGAGTGTTGAACCAGGTCTATAGTGACTTACCGTTAGGGGGCTAACAGCGATCAAAGTGGGGAGCCGCCTGTGCTTTCCCAGGTTGTACTTTGTCGTTTGATATTCTGACGTTTTATTCGCCGACGCACGAGGTGCTTTTTCAAGAGCATTTCGCGCGGTCCATCCAACTCAGCGAAGGACATCGGCTGATTGTGTCGCGCACGCCTCAGCGGGGTAGCGGGGTTTACTATGAAGACGGGTGGCGCGACGCGGTGCTGCCGAAACTGGATTTATTGCTGGATCGATGTCAGTCGAATGTGCCGTTCGCGTATGCGGATTGCGATATTCGGTGGTATCAGCCGACTTCAAGGCTTCTTGAATATGTCGGCGACTGCGATTTGGCGGCGCAATACGACGGGAATAATTTGTATTGCACGGGTTTGATGGTTTTTGCAAATCCGCTGGCGGTGCGGCCGTTAATCGAGGCGATGCGGAATTTGCTGGTACGCGGGGAGAAGACGGGGGACCAACTGGCGATGGACCACTTGCTTGGTTTGCCGCGGTGGGCGGACGCGCCGCGGATCAAGTTGCTTCCGAATGAATTTTGGTCGTTTGGGCTGCAGAATGAGAAATCCAGGCCGTGGACGCCGGGGATACCGCTTTTGCCTCCCGATAGGATCATCACGCATCATGCCAATTGGACCAAGGGGATTCAAAACAAGCTGCTCATGCTCGAGCAAGTGCATCAATTAGTCGGGGCACTGAAGAAATCGGCGTAGAAGAGGGCGGATAACCCAAACCCCCAAGCTGGGATTTTCGGAGCATTTTTTACAAACGCGCCGGCAAAATTGATGTCTGTTTTTGCGCGCTTAGGGGGCTAAGTGTCTTAGAACCAGAAGGTTGTTGACACCTTTGCGGCGGCTGGCTTAGAATCGCGCTCGACCTTGGTCCCCCAGGGGGGCGACGGTCTGTGGAACAAGCCGGAAAATGGTGAAACGCGAACCGAAACAGCCGCTCGAATCTCGCTACGTTTCACTGACGGTTAAAATTCCGTCGCCTCACCTTTAAGACCCAACATTATGCTTGATCGCTTTTCCGACGATATCGTCGTTTACATCTACATCTGCGTTTTGACGCTCGTGGCGGTGTACGGATTTCACCGTTACATCCTGGTTTATCTTTATGTGAAGCATCGGAATAACGGATACCAACCCAAGGGTCAGTTCCGGGAACTGCCGCGGGTGACGGTGCAGTTGCCGATGTACAACGAGGATGTGATTGCCGAGCGGATCATCGAGGCGAGTTGCCAGATCGACTATCCGCTGGAAAAGCTGGAAATCCAGGTTTTGGACGATAGTACGGACCATTCGGCGGGGATCGCGCTGGCGGCTTGCGAGAAATGGGCGGCCAAGGGGTATCCGGTTAAATATCTGCACCGGGAAAACCGGGTGGGATACAAGGCGGGGGCGCTGAAAGCCGGAATGGCGCAGGCGAGTGGGGAATTTATCTGTATTTTCGACGCGGATTTCGTTCCGCCGACGGACATCCTTTATAACGTTTTGGATTACTTCACCGACGAGAAGGTGGGGATGGTGCAGGTTCGGTGGGATCACCTGAACCGGGGGGCATCGCTGCTGACGAATTGCCAGGCGATTTTCCTGGATGGGCATTTTGTGATCGAGCACACGGCCCGCAACCGGAGCGGGCGGTTCATGCACTTTAACGGAACAGCGGGGGTTTGGCGGCGAAAGACGATCGACGATGCGGGGGGGTGGGAACACGATACGCTGACGGAAGATTTGGATTTGAGCTATCGGGCGCAGCTGAAGGGGTGGCAATTTGTTTATTTGCCGCAGTTTTGTGCGCCGGCGGAATTGCCGCCGGAGATGATCGGGTTTAAGCAGCAGGCGCATCGGTGGACGAAGGGTTCGTGTCAGACGGCGATCAAGCTGCTGCCGAAGGTTTTGCGATCGAAGCATTTGCCGGGAAGGATCAAAACCGAGGCGTTTTTTCACCTGACCAATACGATCGTTTATGTGCTGATGGTGGCGCTGACGCTCCTGATGTACCCGGCGTTTCTGAGTTTTTATAGCCCGCTGAAAGTTCATACGCACTGGGCGCAATCGCTATTCGCCATTTCGCTATTTGTTTTGGCGACCTGTTCGGCGAGCACGTTTTTTGTGTTTAGCCAGAGCGAATTGATGGGATTCGAGGGCGTTTTCAAGGCGATTTTGTACATGCCGATGCTGATGGCGCTGGGGGTGGGGGTTAGTTTGAATAACTGTAAAGCGGTGCTGGAGGCGATCTGGGGCGCGATTCGGCGGAAGCCGAGTGAATTTGTGCGGACGCCGAAATATGGGGCGGACGGAAGGGCGAGCAATATGTGGCGCAGCGCGGGGTTTTTGACGCTGCGGCGGCTGGCGCTGCCGATCATTGAGATCGCGTTTGGTTTTTATATGTCGTGCTGGATTTTTATCAGTGTTTATTACAGCTTTTGCGTTTCCAGCGTGCCGTTTTTGTGCATCTTCGCGGGGGGGTATTTTTACGTGGGGTTCAACAGTCTGCGCGTGCTGCTGCGGATGCATCGGAAGGCGGGGGAATTGGCGGAGGCGGCGGAGATTGCGGCGACCGCGGCCGCGGCAGCGCTGGCGGGGGACAATCCGGAGCCGTTTTCTACTTAGAGCAGTTTGCGATTACCCTACAGGTAATCGCAAACCGCTCTAAGGTTGGCGCGGACGAATGGCTCCGGGAAGGGCGAAGCCGGCGGCCAGGAGAATCAGGGTTTCGGTGGAATAGACGATCGTGGCTTCGTGGTGCAGTCGCTGGAACTGCGGGGATTGGGTTTGGCCGGCGAGTCTGAGTTGTTCCAATTGACTGGTGATGGCGATGGGCTCGAGGGCGGCCAGGACGGCGGCGAGGCCGAGCATCCAAAAGAACGCCGTGGCATTCGAGGATCGGAGGGCGAGGCGCAGCGAGGCGGTGCCGATCAGGGCAAATCCGGCGACTAAAAGCTGATATCGTTCAAAAACCACAAAGAGAACGGGGGCGGCTTGCGTGCCGAGGTCGTGATCGACGATGAAAAGCCGGGTGACGAAGAGGAAGATGGCTCCAAGGCCGCCGAGCCATAAGGCCCAGGCGATGCAGACCCAGCCTGCGAGGATTGAGCGGATCACGGAAATACTATAGATTGCCGGTGGCGGAGGCCGCAACGGAGGCGGCTGAGGGGGGCTGGCCGGCGTCGTGTTTTCGTATGGAGAGAGTCGCCATGGGCATACTAAACGTCACGGAATTTGGGTTTCCGCAGGGATGGAGCGAGCCTGGGCGGAGCGGGGAACTGGCGCGGAAATATTGCGGCTTTCTGGAGGATGGGGAGATTTTGGTGTTCGGTTCGCCGCCGTTTGATTTTCCGGCGGAGGATCGGGAATTTTTGCTCTCCCAAAAACAAAGCGGGCTGAAGGTTCATAAGAACGTTTCGTATCGGCCGCTGGAGGACTCCTTGCGCGGGGATGCCTGCGAGACGGCGGAGGATAACCAGCGATTGCACGAGATCATGCGGCGATATTCGGGGCAGGTGACGAAATTCGTGGATACGTTTTTCGCGCCGTATTCGAAATATCGGAAGCTGGATTTCGCCAGCTTCCGGCCGCTGGAGGAGAAGGGGCGTGATTTGTCGGTGCACAAGAGAAACGATTTGATGCATGTGGACGCGTTTCCGAGCCGGCCGACGTTTGGGGATCGGATTTTGCGGGTGTTCACGAATATCAATCCGACGCGGCCGCGGGTTTGGGAGACGACGGATAAGTTCGACAAATTGGTGAAGAGTTTTGCGGATGATGCGGGGTTACCGACTTATGCGCGGCGATCGGGATCAATGGGGGAGAAATTGCGGAAGACGTTCGCGCCGGTCATGCGCACCGTCGGGATCAAGGGGCTCAATCGGTCGGCGTACGACGAATTCATGCTCAGCTTCCACGATTATCTGAAGGAGAGCCAGGAATATCAGAATCAGTGGAAGCGGATTCATCTGGAATTTCCGCCGGGGTCGACGTGGATGGTTTTTACGGATCAGGTGCCGCATGCGGCGATCTCCGGGCAATTTATGACGGAGCAGACGTTTATTGTGCCGCTGAAGGCGATGGTTTCGCCGGAACGATGCCCGCTGCGCGTGCTGGAGGCGCATTGTGGGAAGGCGCTGGTGAATTAGATTCATGTGCACCGATGGCGGCGGCGCGGGGGAATGACGAAATTCGAATGACGAATGACGAATGAAAAGGGCGGGGGGACTCGCCGTCGTGGAGACGCAAGGGGTCAGGGGGCAAACGTCGATGTTTTCGATTTTTTGAGCTTTTTTCGGGGATTTAAATTCTTCTCAGTGTTTTCCTTTGCGCCTCTGTGTCTCCGCGGTTGTATTTCTCACTCGACCGTAAGGCTTGCCATTTCGGGGAAGCGATTTTTTAGATCGTCGTAGAGTTGGCGGTAGACCACGTAGGCACGGTCGTAGAAATCGGCGGATTTTTTATTTGGGGATTGCTGGCGGGTTTTGCAGATGCAGGCGGAGCAGGCTTCTTCGACGGTTTTCCAGACGCCGGCGCCTACGCCGGCGAGGAGGGCGGCGCCGTAGGCGGGGCCTTCGGCGGCGTTGGTGGAGATGATGGGCTGGCGGTAGATGTTGGCTTGGAGCTGTCGCCAGAAGTTGCTTCGGCTGCCGCCGCCGCTGGCGCGGATTTGGGTGACGGGGATTTGCATTTTCTTGATGATTTCCAGGGCGTCGCGCATGCCGAAGGTGACGCCTTCGAGGAGGGATCGGATGAGCATGGGTCGGGAGGTTCGGCTGGTGACACCGATCCAGCCGCCGCGGGCATTGGGGTCGGGGTGGGGGCAGCGTTCGCCGGTTAAATAGGGGAGAAAAAATGTCCCTTCGCAGCCTTGGGCGGCGTCTTCTGCTTGGGAGATGAGCAATTGATAGGGATCGATTTTTCGTTTTTTGGCGGAGGCGAGCTCGGTTTGGCCGAGGGTGTTGCGGAACCATTGGAAGGAGCCGCCGGCGGAGAGCATACAGCCGAAGACGCACCATTTGCCGGGGACGGCGTGGCACATGGTGTGGACGCGTCCGAGGGGGTCGCGGACGGGGGAATCGCTGTGGGCGAACATGACGCCGCTGGTGCCGAGGGTGGCGCTGAGGATGCCGGGGGCGACGATTCCGTTGCCTACGGCGCCGGCGGCCTGGTCGCCGCCGCCGCCGACTACCGGGGTTTGGGGGCGCAGGCCGAGCGCGGCGGCGGCGGATCGCGTGAGGACGCCGGTTACTTGCGGGGATTCGTGCAATCGAGGCAGGAGCGAGGCGTCTATTTGCAGGAGGGTGAGGAGTTGGTCCGACCAGCGGCGGTTGGCGACATCCAGGAGAAGGGTGCCGCTGGCGTCGCTGACTTCGGTGGCGTAGACGCCGGTGAGGCAATAGCGGAGATAGTCCTTGGGGAGCAGGATGTGTTTGGTCTTTTGGTAAATTTGCGGCTGGTGCTGGCGGACCCAGAGGATTTTTGGAGCGGTGAAACCGGTGAGGGCGGGATTGGCGACCAGTTCGATGAGGGCCGCTCGGCCGCCGGCTTTGGATTCGATTTCCTGACATTGGCTGGCGGTTCGCTGGTCGTTCCAGAGGATCGCGGGGCGCAAGGGGGTTGGTCCGTCGGCCAGGAAGACGCTTCCGTGCATTTGGCCGGAGAGGCCGATGGCGGTGATGGCGTCGGGCTTGATTTTGGATTTTTTGAGGACGGCGCGCGTGGCGGCGACGGCGGCGCGCCACCAATCGCGGGGGTTTTGTTCGGACCAGCCGGGCTTGGGGGAGGAGATGGGATGTTCGGCGTTGGCGGTGGCGAGGACCTTGCCACTGGAGTTGCAGATGAGGGTTTTTGTGCCGCTGGTGCCGACGTCGATACCGAGCAGATGGCTCATGGGTTGATTCCGTGGCGGTTTGGAGCGTTAATTAGGGGGTCATTAAAGCGGCAAGACCGATTGAAAGCAAAACGGCTGGGAAGCGGATGGAGCGACATGGGTTGCACAATTGCCGAACTGGCGGAAAAGATCGGGGCGGTGGTCATTGGGGACGGGTCGGCGTCGGTCTCGTCTATTCAGACGTTGGAAGAGGCGCAGCCGGGGCAAGTGAGCTTTTTGTCGAATCCTAAATATGCCAAATTGCTGGCGACCACGCGGGCCTCGGCGGTAATTGCGCCGCGCGACTTGCGCAGCGATCGGGTCACACTTTTGCATACGGGCGACCCGTATTACGCCTTCATGAAGGCGATGATCTTTCTGCACGGGCATCGCCAGCATCCGCATCGCGGCGTTCATCCGGCGGCTCACGTTGATTCGACGGCGAAAATCGGGGCGGGATGCGTGCTTTATCCTGGTGCTTACGTTGGGCCGCGGGCTGTGCTGGGGAATGATTGCGTTCTTTATCCGAACGCCGTGGTGTACGACGACTGTGTTCTTGGCGACCGCGTGACGCTGCATGCGGGGGCGGTTGTGGGGCAGGATGGGTTTGGGTATGCGACGCACAAGGGGGAGCATCACAAGATCCCGACGGTGGGGAATGTGATTCTTGAAGACGATGTCGAGATTGGGGCGAATGTGGCGATCCAGCGGGCGACGCTGGGGAGCACCGTCATCGGCAAAGGGACGAAGATGAGCGATCTGATCAGTATCGGTCATGGCGCGAAGATAGGGCCGGCGGGATTGATG
>JBEKPV010000057.1:0-17291 GCA_049520395.1 Tepidisphaeraceae bacterium | reverse complement strand
GAAAAGCAGGCGGAGCCGGTCGTTTGTAATATCGATCACTGAAGCCGCTGGATTCCGGCGTTTAATACGTGTGGATCACGTTCCAGTCGGTAAGATGGCTGGACGGCCGCAGCATCAGCACCTGATCCACGTCGTCGTTCATCATCTGCAGGTCGTAACCCGCGGAGTTGCCGATCTGATCAAACCGCTGTTTTGTGGAGTATCCCGGCGGCTCAAGGCAGCCGCCAAGACTCAAAAGCAGCAACGACGTCAGGCAAAGGAGCAACTTCATAACGCCTCGTTGAAATTCCGCCTAGCACGGCCCAAACCGGCGAGTGAGCCTTAATTTAACCGGGCTGATCCGCCGTTGTCAAAATGATTCCGATTTTCCATCGGCAGCCCCAATCGGCGGGCTGCAGGTCTGATAAATCCGCCTATTTCCGCGATTTACGGCCATTTTTGCCGCGACCGCGAACCGGCGTCCGCAGCATTTCATCCTGCGGCTGCCACCACTTTCGCTTTTCGCTTTCGACCACCAGCGCCACCGCCTCCTCGGGCGTGTCGACCAGGCGAAAAATGTCCGTGTCCTGAGGACCAATGAATTTGGGCACCAGCTGCTTTTTCATCCATTCGACCAGTCCGGTCCAATGCGGCGTGCCATACAAGATCACCGGGAAGGCGCGAATTTTCAGAGTCTGAACCAGCGTGAGCGTCTCGAAACATTCGTCCAGCGTGCCGAAACCGCCGGGGAAACAGATGAACGCGGAGGCGTATTTCACGAACATGACTTTGCGGGCGTAAAAATAGCGAAAATCGAGCGACAAGGTTTGATAGCGATTGGCGGACTGCTCCTGAGGGAGGATGATATTGAGTCCCACGCTGGTTCCGCCGGCCTCGAACGCGCCCTTATTGGCGCCCTGCATGATTCCGGGGCCGCCGCCGGTGATGACGCCGTAGCCGGCTTTGACGAGTTGTTGGGCGGTTTGCTGGGCGGCTTTGTAATACGAATCGCGGGGCGGCGTGCGGGCGGAGCCGAAGATGGTGACGGCTCTGCCGACCTTGGACATGGCTTCGAAGCCGTCGACAAACTCCGCCATGATTCGGAAGATGCGCCAGCCGTCCTGCGGGTCCGGCACGTTGATGGGCATGTGATTGCTCCGCTCGCTTTAGCGCCCGAGCCGCTTTTTTTTCTCGTCCCACTCGGCGCGCTCGCGCTTGTTCTCCGACGCCAGCGCCTCGCCGGTGCGCAGCGCATCGGCCTCCAGGCGGGTCAGATGCATCCCTTCTAACTGGTAATCGATAAACGCCTCGGCGGCGATGGGAACGATCGGCTGAATCAGGGCGAACATCGCCGTCGCGTAATCGCGAATCTCCTGCTGGGCATGGGCGTCCATTCGCAGCCAGAGGAAATGCAAAATATTGTGCAGATCGCATTTCCAATACCATTCGGTGTAGACGTTCACCGGCAGGCCGATCCGCGCCAGTTCGCGCGAAACGCCCTTGGCGAGCAGCGCCTCATATTGGGTATAGGCGGCCTCGGCGTTATCCAGATATTTTAAAAATTCCCGGGCCGACAGTTCGTCGATCGGCTCGTCGCCGCCCTGGCGATTGATCGTGCTTTGTTTGCGGACGTTTTCCACCGTCGGGCGATAGAAGCGGTCGGGCACCACCGAGTAGCGCGCGGAATATTCGTTGACGTTGGCCGTGCGATGGCGAATCCATTGCCGGGCGATGAAGATCGGCATCACGTGATGGAATTTGAACTCCACCATTTCGAACGGCGTGGTATGGCGATGCCGCGCCAGGTAGCGGATGAGTCCGCGATCCTCGTTGATTTTTTTTGTCCCTTGCCCGTAACTGACTCGCGCCGCCTGCACGATCGCGAAATCCGCGGTCTGGCCCACGGGAGCGAATCGCGGCATCACGTCGCACAGCGCGACCAGGCCGTGATCGTGCACTTTGACTTCCCAGCGCGCCGAGCCGCCCATGACGTCGAAGACTTCCGTCTCCGGCGGCTTTTTGTCGATCTCAATTTTTGTCCAGGGTCCATCCATGGCGTGCATCCTATTCCAAGCCGGGGCGATTTTAAATCCGGATGGCCACGACGACTTCCATCAGGAGGTAGACGATATAAAAGCCGATCAGCGTGATTCCCTCGGCCCGGCCGAGCCGCCAGCGCTGCAGCGCCGCCGGCAATAAAATAAACGAGAGCAGCAGCAAGACGACGTTATCCACCCTCCAGGTAATCAGCGGATAGGTGAGCGGGGCCGAGCCGTCGCAATAACCGATGAGGATAACCGCCGGCAACAGGAGGCAAAGGTTCAGCAGCACAACGCCGACCGCAGCGGTGGTTGCCTCCCAGGGCGTATGCTGATAGGCCAGCGACGAAGCCGTGAACAAAAGCGGCAACAGCAGCAGCGGGCCCAGAATCGCCAGGACCACGATACTCGACGCCGAATACGGGAGGGGACTGGAAACCTGCAGCGTACCCGCCAGCGCGGCGATCGAGCCCAGGATGGCCAGACCCGACCAGAGCAGCGAATTGAGCGCGCCGGAGCGGTCCTCGCGGGGGTGATCCGCTGATTGGGCCTCCGCGCTGACTTGCATCCATGCCAGTAAGAGCGCGCCGCCTTCGCACAACAATATGGCGGCGTGGGTCCAGTTGAGCTTGGTCGCGAAACCCGCCAGCAGCGTCATCAGGGCCACCGGGAGGGCGAACGGCCAGACCCGGTGGAACGCGGTCGATGTCGGGTCGTCGGGCGCTATGAGCAGCACGCAGCCCTGAACGAGCGAAAGGCCGGCGACGCTGGTGCAAAAAATGATGGAGACCGCCAAATCGGCGCGCTGCAAAAGCGCGGCGGCGATGGCGGCGGCGGCGATGGGAATCCAGCAAGCCAGGGCTCGCAATCCCGGAGAGCGGCCGCCGAACGTCCCGCTCAGGGCCGCCGAGCCGAGCAAGATGGCGCCGATCGTTAGCGGAATCCGTCCGGAATCGCCCCAGATCAGGTCATTTGCGCTCAGCATTGGGGCGCACAGTGTCGGGGACAACTCCGGGCTTGTAAAGCCGTTTACGTCCCCAGCGGCATGACCTGGCGAAGCCGGTCGATCATCGCCGGCAGCAAATCGAGCGCGCGATCGATCTCGGCGTCGGTCGTGTAACGCGAGAGGCTGAAGCGAACCGCGCCATGGGCCTTGGGGCGCTCGATGCCCATCGCCTGGAGCACGTGCGACGGCTCGAGGCTGCCGCTGCTGCAGGCGGCGCCGGCGCTGGCGCAAATCCCCTGTTCGCTGAGCATGAGCAAAATCGCCTCGGCCTGGACCTGGGCGAACGAAATATTGGAAGTATTGGGGATCCGCTGATGAATCGCGCCGTTGACGGAGGTATCGGGAACGCGCTGCAGAATTTCGCGTTCGAGCCGATCGCGCAGGGCGGCGACGCGCGACATGTGGGGCAAAAATTCCCTGGCGAGTTCGGCGGCTTTTCCCATGCCGACGATGCCGGGGACATTTTCGGTGCCGCCCCGGCGGCCGCGCTCCTGGGTGCCGCCGACGAGCAGCGGGCGAAACCGCACGCCGCGCCGCACGTAGAGGCCGGCGGAGCCTTTGGGGCCGTGAAATTTGTGGGAGGCGAAGGTCATGGCGTCGATCGGCAAATTCGCGGCGCTGACCGGGATTTTGCCCACCGCCTGCGTCGCGTCGACGTGAAAGGGAATGCGCAGGTTGCGGCAAAAGGCGCCGACCTGTTCCACGGGGAAAATGACGCCCGTTTCGTTGTTGACCCAGAGCATGGAGACCAGGGCGACGTCGTCGCCGAGGCGCGTGGGAAACTCCTCCAGGTCGAGCAGACCTTCGCGGTTGACCGGGATTTGCACGACATCGAATCCCTGCTGCTGCAACTGCTTACACAATTGCCGGGTGGCGGAGTGTTCGACCGTGCTGGTGATAATCCGTTTTCGGGGGGCGCGGGAGGCCAATATCCCTTGGATGGCGGTGTTGACGCCTTCGGTGCCGGTGGCGGTGAACATCAGCTCCGAATCGGAACAACCGATCAGAGCGGCCACGGAGGCTCGGGCGTCTTCGATCGCCTTGCGGGAACGCTGCCCGAAACGGTGGACGCTGGAGGGATTGGCATACCAATCGCGCAGATAGGGGAGCATCGCCTCGACGACTTCGGGAGCGGGGCGCGTAGTGGCGTTGTTGTCGAGATAAACCAGATCCATCGGCTGTGAATTATAGAGCGGGCGGGAGGAGGATTATAGGTAACGGGACATCTCGATGGAGTGGCGTCGTTGCCGTTCCGTGGCCTTGCGTAACGCCCTGCGTTCGAACCAGTTAAGACTATGCATGCCGTTGGCGGAGACCTTGGCCAAGATGGCGTCGATCTTGTGGCGCTCGGCGGCTTCCTGGCGGGCGATTTTTCGGGCTCGTTTGATCGCCCGGCGATTACCCCGCCGGGGCTTGCCCGGCTCCTTGCGTCCGAAAAGGCTCTCGCTGAATTCCGAGCCGTCGGACCAATCGTCGCCGGCGGATTCACGCAGGGCCAGACGTTGTTGATAGCAGATATAGAACAAGCAGCCGCCGAGGATGATGAAGTTGATGTTCAGCGAAATGAGCCCGAAGAGGGCCATGGCCCCCGATCCAAACAGGCCGGTGGTGACCGCGATGACCATGGAACGGGCGTGGCCCACGATCGGCCAGAGGATTGCCTGCAACATCTGGCCGCCGTCGAGCGGAAAAATCGGCAGCAGGTTGAACAGGAGCATGAAGTAGCTGACCTCGTAGAACCACCACAAATAAAAGACGAGGTTATGCACATAGAAATTGCTGGGGGGGTACGGGTACATGGGATTCAAATGAACCCAGGTCAGGCTCAGGGCTCGGATGGCGATGGCGCAGATGACGCAGATCAGCGCATTGACGGCGGGGCCGGCGGCGACGGTCAGGAAAACCGGCAACGGCCGGTGCGGCGGGTCGGCGGCAGCTAAGCCGCCCAGCGGCCAAAGCAGGATGTCGTCGGCGTGGCCGCCGAGCCAGCGGGCCATGAAGCAATGACCAAATTCGTGCAGAACCACCACCGCGAAGAGCGCCGCCATGCTCACGGCGCGCGACGCCAGCGGGTAGTTGGAGCCGGCGGTAATCAGGATCGTCAAACCAATGGTGAGCAGCAGGGAGGCATGAGCGCGGACGCGAATGCCCATGAAGGTGAACAAAGGCACCGACCCGCTGAGCAGCCAGCGCAACGGCGACATCACCGATCGGCCGCGATCACGATAATAAGGTCGGTCTTCCCAACCCATGGTACTTCTCTAACTGCCGGTTCGCTTGAACCGATCAAATAGCAACAACGTCGCGATGGTTTTGGCGTCCTGAATCTGGCCGCCGCGGATCATTTCAACGGCCTTTTCAAAAGGGGTCGGCATCACCTGGATTTCTTCGTCCTCTTCCAAAGCCGTGTGGCCTTTCTGCAGATCGTAGGCGGCGAAGGCGTGTAGCTTCTCGGTTAAAACGCCGGGCGAGGAATAAAAACTGGCGATCGGTTTGAGACGACCGGCGAGATAACCGGTTTCTTCCAGAAGTTCGCGCCCGGCGCAATTCATCGGGTCTTCGCCTTTTTCGAGCGTGCCCGCCGGTAGTTCGATGAGCAGCTGCCCGATCGAATATCGGCGATTTTGGATCAGCAGTATCTGGCCGTCGTCCATGAAAGCCAGAATCACAACCGCGCCGGGATGAACGCAGACTTCCCGTTGCGTGATACGTCCGTTTTCGTCTTGGAGCCGATGAACTTCAAGATGTATTTTCTTCCCTGAATAAATTTGTTGCTTTTCGAGCAGCCGATAGGACATTTGCCCACTCCTACGGCGAATTATAGCCGGCCGGAGCCTCCGTACATGATACTGCAAAAACCGAGCCAGCTTCGCCAGGGCACTTAAACAGACACGCCTGGGGCGATTATGCTAGTTTTTTGATCGGACGAAGCCATTATGCCGACCGCCAACACAATTTTGTTGCTGGTACTGCAGATCGGGCTGATCCTGGGGTTGAGCCGGGTCGCCAGTTTTCTGTTTTTGCGCGTTCGCCAGCCGCAGGTTATGGGAGAAATGATCGCCGGGATCATGCTCGGCCCCAGCCTGTTCGGCTGGCTGTTTCCGGCCCAATTCGCCGGCGTTTTTCCGGCCAGCAGCATTGCATATCTCAATACACTCAGTCAGGTCGGAGTCATCCTGTTCCTGTTCCTGATCGGCCTGGAACTCGACCCGAAACTACTTCGCAAACGCGGCCGCTCGGCGTTCGTGATCAGCCAGGCGAGCATCGCGATACCGTTTTTGCTGGGGATGGGGGTGGCGGCGTTTCTTTATCCGCGATTGTTCGGGCAAATGCACCATGTGAGATTCATCACCGCGGCCCTGTTCATGGGCGCGGCGATGAGCATCACGGCGTTTCCGGTGCTGGCCCGAATCCTGACGGAACGCAACCTGCACCGCACTCAGGTCGGTACGCTGGCGATTACCTGCGCGGCGGTAAACGACGTGACGGCCTGGTGCATCCTGGCGCTGGTGATCGCCATCGCCCGCGCCAAAGGGGTCGCGCCGGGAATGCTGACCGCGGGTTACGCGCTGATTTATGTCCTGGCGATGTTTTTTGTCGTTCGCCCATTTCTGCGCCGGCTGCAACTGATTTACGACCGCAGCAACCACCTGAGCCAAAACCTGCTGGCGATCATCCTGATTTTGGTGCTCGCCTCCTCCCTGGTGACGGAATCGATCGGCATCCATGCGTTGTTCGGCGCGTTTCTGATGGGTGCGATCATGCCCAAGGGGACGCGCTTTGTGCATGCTCTTGGGGAAAAGCTTGAGGATTTTACGGTCGTGTTTCTCCTGCCGATTTTTTTCGCTTACACGGGATTGCAAACCCAGATCGGATTGCTGAACCACTGGTCGCTGTGGGGATATACGCTGCTGGTGATCCTGGCCGCGTGCGGGGGAAAGTTCGGGGGGGCTACGCTGGCGGCGGGGCTGTGCGGAGTGGGTTGGCGGGAATCGTCGGCGATCGGTGTGCTGATGAATACGCGCGGGCTTATGGAACTGGTGATCCTGAACGTCGGCCGCGATCTGGGCGTTATTCCGAATTCGGTCTTCGCGATGATGGTGATCATGGCGATCGTCACGACGGCGATGACCAGCCCGCTGTTGCATTGGATTTATCCCGAAGCGGAAATGGAGGCCCTGCGGCAGGCGGCGCAAACGGGGCGAAAGCCGTTTACCGTGCTATTGCCCGTGGCGTTGCCTGCCAGCGGGGGGCCGCTGGCGCGCATGGCGATCCTCCTGGCGCCGGCGGCGGATTCGGCCAAGCGCCTGCTCGCCCTTCACTTGCAACGACCCAGCGACCGGGATGCCTATAGCGCCGGGTTTTCCGAATCGGTCGCTCGCAACAGCGAATCGCTGGAGGCGGTGCTGGCGGCGGCGCAGCCAAGCGGGACTCCGACGGAGGCGATCTCGTTTGTCAGCCGGGATGTGCCCAGCGATATCGCCCGCGTCGCGCGCGTACGGGCGTGCGATCTGATTCTCATGGGATTCCACAAACCCGTGTTCGGACAAGCGATTCTGGGTGGGACGGTGCATCGCGTTTTGACCAGCAGCGATACGGATGTCGCGATTTTTGTGGATCGGTTCGCCGCGGAATCGCGCGAGTCGAAACGGGAAATTAAAACGCTGCTGGTTCCCTATCTAAAGGGGAAGCACGATCGGCTGGCGCTGGATTTCGCGGGGAGAATCGCGCGCAATTCGGGGGCGAGCCTGACGGTTATGCACATCGTTGCGCCCAAACGGCACGATCCGCAGTCGGTTTTGCATGCGCGGACGATCGTGGAGCGCACGTTTAGCGATCCGACGCAGCCGACGCCGGTGGAGTTTCAGGTGATCGAGGATCCATCGCCGGTGGAGGCGGTCATTCAGAACGCCAGGCGGTTTGATTTGGTGGTGATCGGGGTTGAGGAGCAATGGGGGATGGCCTCGCATCTGTTTGGCTGGAGGCCGGAGCGAATTGCCCGGGAGACGGAGGCTTCGCTGCTGATCGTGCGCAAATTTACCGGCCCGCAGGTACCGGCGGCGCCTGGCGCGGCGGTGGAGCCGGCGCCGGCGGCGCCGTTGGCATAACTCCAGCCTTGGTGGTTTCGCGGGGAGGGTCCCCCAATATATTGTGTTAAAAAGTGGTCGATAACCCATTTTGGATTTGCATCGCGCCGGGAAGTTGCTAGGTTGCAGAGATCAGGCGATGGTGAGGCCGTGAAGTTCAAAATGATCGCCATCGACTTGGATGGGACGCTGCTCTCCCCGACTGGAGAAGTGACGCCGCGTACTCGGGCGGCGGTTCATCGGGCGCTGGAAGCCGGATTGCTGGTTTGTTTTGCAACCGGGAGAAATTTTACGGAAAGCCGTGCCGTGTTGCAGGCCGTGGGCCATTTCGATTCAGCGGTGTTTGTCGGGGGGGCCATGGTGATCGACACATCGCGTCGGGTCACGCTGCATCGAAAACTGATGGATGCTGAATTGGCCCGCCAACTGTGCGAATTTTTCATCACCCGCGGCCATGCCGTGCTGGCCCTTCAGGATACCGGGTCGGCGGGGGTGGATTATCTGATCAGCAAGGGAATCGAACTCAGCCCGGCGACCCAGCAGTGGCTGGATGTCACCAGCGCGACGTATCAGTGGGCCGATGATTTGGCGAGCCACCCGCACGAGCACACGATTCGCGTCGGGATTGTCGCCACCACGGATTCGGCCGATGCGCTGCAGACTGAACTCCAGGCGAAATTCGGCTCGCGGATCGTGAGCCATAGCATTTTGGTTCCCGCCTACGGCGTGCAAGTGCTGGAAGTGTTCGATCCGGCGGTTAACAAATGGGAGGGGATTTTGCATGTCGCCCGCGAGCACCAGATCGATCGGGAGGAGATCATCGCGGTGGGGGACGATGTGAACGACCTGCCGATGGTGCTGAACGCGGGGCTGGGCGTGGCGATGGGGAACGCGCATCCGCAGTTGCGGGCGGCGGCGCGGCGGGTGATCGGAAACAACCGAGACGAAGGGCTGGCGGTTTTTCTCGAAGAACTGGTGCAGCAGGAATTGTCGATTCAGGGATGATGCGAAAGGAGTCGCAGACTCTACAACGGCCGGCACGCGGGACGCATGCCGGCCGTTTCTTATTCAAGCCTGGCTTCGCGCCGCCCATAAAAATCCGCGGCGCATTAATTCCGTCACCTCCGGCATCGCGACAACCCGGGCGTTGTGCCCCAGCGAGCAATAAAATACGCGGCCCTGGCCGAACCATTTGGTCCAGACGACCGGCATATCCACGGGGCCGTTGGCGACGTGAGGGCCGGGCGCGACGGGAAATTTCGTGGTCGCCAGAATTTTCACGGCCGGATCGACGTGCATGTAATACTGTTCGCTTTGCACGGCGAAATCGGTGAGGCCCTCGGTGATGGGGCTGGGATTGGGGCCGAAACAAACGGTGTAGGGGGTACCATCGCCGCCGGGGTGGGCGACGAATTGACCGCCGGTGAGGAATTGCCATTCGGTGGAATCGCGGAAGGCGTCGCACATTCCGCCGTGGCAGCCGGCGATGCCGACGCCGCGCTCGACGGCGCGCAGGATGGGTTCCAGATTTTTCGATTCGATCGCGCCCATGGTCCAGACGGGAACAATCAGATCGACCTGGGCGAGATTGGAATCGGTCAGGATTTTCAGTTTGGAGCTGACTTCAACGTCGAATTTTTCGCGGATGAGGATTTGGCGAAAGATTTCGGCGACTTTTTCGGGCTCGTGGCCGTTCCAGCCGCCCCAGACGATCAATGCCCGCCGGCTCACGCGTGGTCCTGTGTTAGTTGGTTAAATTGGTGGTGGCTTTGGCTTCGCCGCTGGGGCCGTAGAAGGCGGTGGCCTTGGTGCCGTCGGGATTGGAATAGGAGATGACGTACAATTCGTTGCCCGACGGGTCCTTGCCGTGCTGAGTCTGATCGATTTTGGCGTAGGGATATTCGGCCATAAAAGCGGACTGGACGGCCAGGGGAAGATCGCCGCTGTTGTCCACGGGTTTGCTGGACGCGCAGCCGGCCAGAAGCAGGATTCCCAGAGCCGCCAGGATTGTGTGCCGCATAGTGGCCTCCGGTTCAGAGGTGGATGGAGCGACCTTCGGAGACTCCGGCGGCTTCCATGACCGCCTCGCTGAAGGTGGGATGGGGATGGATCGCCTCGATGATTTCGTCCTCGGTGGCTTCCAACGACTTGGCCATGACCAGTTCGGCGAGCAAATCGGTGACGTTTTCGCCGATCATGTGGACGCCGAGCAATTCACCGTATGGCTGTTCGAAAATTAATTTAACGAATCCGTCGGGCTCGCCCATCGCCAGGGCGCGGCCGCTGGCGCTGAAGGGGAATTTCCCGACTTTGATTTTGCGACCGCTTTGGCGGGCCTTTTTTTCGGTGAGGCCGAAACTGGCGACTTGCGGGTGGGTATAGGTGCAGCCGGGGATGGCCAGGTAGTCGATGGAATGGTCGCCGAAGCCGGCGAGATGCTCGACGCAGATCATCGCCTCGTGATGGGCGACGTGCGCCAGATCGGGGTGGCGAAGTCCGTCGAAGCCCGAGTTGGCGGGCCACTGGACGGAGACGCAATCGCCGACGCCCCAGACATTTTCCAGATTGGTTTTGTAATTCGGATCGACTTTGACGCGATTGCGGACGATTTCCAGCTTGGCGTCGGGGGCGGCGAGGTTTTCGATGTTTCCGGTGACGCCGATGGCGACCAGAAGGACGTCGGCCTCGACGGTTCCGGGTTTGTCGCCGGAGAGGGTCAGCTTGACGCCGGTGGGGGTGAGTTCGACTTTTTCGGTCTTGGTCTTGAGGCGAACGTCGATGCCGCGCTTGGCGAAGACGCGCTCCAGGACCAGCGAGACGTCGTCATCCTCGTTGGGCAGGAGATGATCGAGCATTTCAACAATGACGACCTCGGTGCCGATGGCATTGTAAAAATCGGCAAATTCGCAGCCGATGGCGCCGGCGCCGACGATGGCCAGGCGCTTGGGTTGTTTGGGCAAGGACATGGCCTCGCGCGAGGTGATGACTTTGGCGCCGTCAAACGCGACACCCGGCAGCGGCGTCGCGCGGGCGCCGGTGGCCAGGATGATACTTTCGGCGGTCACTTCCCTGGTTCCCTGGGGCGAGGTGATTTTGACGCGGTGCGGGGCGAGCAATTGGCCAACGCCGGATTCGCGTTTGACCTCGTATTTTCGGAATAAATGCTCGATTCCCTTGCTGAGCTTGTCGGCGATGGCGCGGCTGCGGCTGACGAGCTTGGAAAAATCGATCGAGAGCCCCGTGACGGTTACGCCATGGTCGGGGGCGTTGGTGCGGAGCTTGCGGATGAACGCCCCGTCGTCGAGCAGCGCTTTGGTGGGAATGCACCCCCAGTTGAGACAGGTTCCGCCGAGATTTTCGCGTTCGATGCAAAGGACGCGTTTTTTGAGCTGGCCGGCACGGATGGCGGCGGCGTAGCCGGCGGGCCCGCCGCCGATGACGACGATATCGTACTGATAGGAACTTGGCTTAGCCGCCTGCGGGGCGGGACGGGCCGGGGATGTTGTCGCTGTTGTCATGAAACGCCTCGATTGAACTTGCCCTCGTGGGGGCGAAAGATAATAGGGAAATTCAAAGGCGTTGTCATCTCACGGGTGGGTCCAGGTAACTTGCCCATTATCGGTAATGACCGGCGGGCCGACGTGAATGTTCAGAGTCACGTTGATGAAATTAATGTTGGTGGCGTCCTGTATGAGAAATCCGTTGTCGGCGTCGATATTGACGTTGCTGAGAGTGATGCCGCTCGCCGGGCGCTCGGGCAATCCGATGATGCGGCCGGAATTGGTGGAGTGCGTGACGGTGACGTTGCTGATCACCACGTCGCGGACCTGGGGGATGTTTTCGGTCTCGCCGTCGGCCTGGCGTTTGCCGACATCGGTTTTCACGTTGGCGTTGCCGTTGTAGAGCATGTTGACATCAATAGCGCGGCCGACGTTTTTCATGGTGAGGTTATCGAATCGGATGTCGTCGACGAGGCCGCCGCGGCCGCGATAGGATTTGATGCGGATGCCGTTGTCGGCGCCGTCGAAGGTGCAATTGCGGACGATGATGTGGTGGACGCCGCCGACGGTTGGGCTGCCGATGGAAATACCGTGGCCGTGGAGGCAGGTGCAGTTTTCAATGAGGATGTCCTGGGTGCGGTTGGGCGAGCCGTTCATGGCGACAAAGTCGTCGCCGGTGTCGAGTTCGCAATTGCGGATGATGATTCGGTGCCCGGTGGGATCGATCGCATCGGTGTTGGGGGAATCGCTGGGGGCGACGATGCGGATATTTTCGATCAGGACGTCGTCGCTGCGGCTGGGAACCAGGTGCATAAAGGGGGAATTCATGAGCGTGACGCCTTGGATGTGGATGCGCTTACAATCGCGAAGGACGATCATGCGCGGGCGCGGATAGATCAGTCGGCCGGGCGGATAGCGGCGGGCGGCCTTGTCGGACCAGATCCACCAAATGGCGCCGGAGCCGTCGATGGCGCCGTCGCCGGTGATTGCGACGTCGGTGAGCATCGACCCGGATATGAGCGTGCGCATGTCTTCCATCGCATCGTCGACCTGCTCCTGAGACGCGTGGGCTGGATCGGGGAGTTTCCAATCGGCAAAGGTTTCGGGGAATTTGATGGTTGCCCCCGCGTCGAGATGCAAATCCATGTGGCTGGTCAGCGAGAAGGGGAATGTCATGTAGACGCCGGGCGGGACGATCAATTGGCCGCCGCCTGCCTGCTTGATCGCCGCTACCGCTTTTTGAAACGGCTGAGTGTTGATGGTTTTGCCGTCGCCGACGCCGCCAAAATCGTTGAGATTAAAAGTCCGGGAGGGAATGACCGGCGGGGCGATGATGATCTGCTCCTGGGGCGGCGGCGTTGGGGGAGGGGATTGAGCGGTGGTGCAGGCGGTCAATCCGATTGAGAGCAGCACCGACAAAGCGATGGCGGTCGCGCGCATCCCGGTTTCCTCCAGCCCCCGTTTCCAAATCGATCGTCCTGGGAACAGCCGTCATATCCTCGTTTCCGGGGCGAATATTGGCAAATCGGCCTGCGCGGACGAGCGCTTGACTGCTGGAGCGAATTGTAACGAGGTCAGGAAGACCATGAATAGAACCGCCGCGACGGGCTGGGGGCCGAGATTTCGGAGGGCTCTGCCGAAGGGAAACCAGAGGGAGAGTTCGGTGGCGGCGAAACAGGCGAAGAGTGTGACGATGGCCCATCGCCAGGCTTTTGCGTGTGGCTGGGTGAGAGCGTCGACGGTGAGCCAGGTGAGGGCCGGGGCGAGCATGATATAGGTGACGCCTTCGGAGGCGGGGCCGAAGGCGAGCATCCAGCCGGCGGTCATTCCGTAGAGGGTTCCCAAATGCAGCCGCCAATTGATGGGCTTGCGTTGCAGAGAGACGACGACGCCGGCGACCCAAAGGGCGGCCGCGAGTTGCAGGACGAGGTAGGCCCGATCCGAAACAAAAACGCCCATCCGCCCCAGCGGGAGGCGAACGTCTCGATACCATAGATTCATGGGGAGATGATGGCGCTCGTTGAGCAGCATCAGGTGAAACCAGCGGTGGTATTGATCCCAGACGAACGCCGGCCTTTGGAGGAGGAACGGCGCGGCCAGGCCGAGGAGCAGGGCCAAGGCGCAGCGCCAGCCCATTTGTCTGGGCCAGAGTAGAATAATCGGGAGCATGAGGGCGATGGGATAGGCTTTGAGCAAAACCGCGCCGGTGAGGCAGGCGGCGGCAAAATTCCATTTCGATTGCGGCAGCGCCGCGACGGCCAGCATCATGAGCCCGGTGGCCAGAGCATTGACCTGCAAATCCGTTAAGCCGCTGAAGGCCAGGGGGGCCAACACGAGCCAAAAGGCGGCTTCGGCGCGGGTTCGGCGCGGGGCGCATACGACTCGATCCAGAAACGCGAAGGCCCCGACAATAAAAACGGCGACATTGACGGTGCGAAACAGGATGCTGCCGACGACGTCGGGCACTTTGGCCAGCGGCGACATGAACGCCGCGATCAGCGGGGCGTAACGGAATCCGATAAGGCTGTCGCGATTATCGTAAATATTGTTTCCGGCGAGCCAGTGTTCTCCGGCGAGTTTGTAGATGTCGTAAATTCCGCGCTGCCTTTGCCAATGCACCAGCAGGCCGCGGAAGACGGCAACGCCGACGATCACGATCCAGAGCACGCGCGTGGAGTGCTGGAGTTTGGGGGAGTCGGAAATTTTAGACGCTAGCGTCGTGTGCATTTTTTCCGATCCGAAAATGACGTCCGCCCCCATATTCCAATGTCGCCAAGCGTTCCCGGTGGGGCTCGAACCGAAAAGCTTCGGCTTCCCACGCCGCGACTAAATGCGCCCCTCGTAAAGATCGGCAATTGGGAAACAAAGCTCGTAATCGTCCCAAACCAAATCCCCATCCTTCACGGCAAACCGGGCGAAGGCCGATGGCTCCAGATAGGCGCGGATCTGCGGGTTGCCGGATGACTTTAGAAACCCGCTGAAATTGATGATCGTCCGAGTTCCCTCGCTAAACGTGAGAGCCAGAGTGTGGCCACCGACCAACGTGGCCTGCTCGACGAAAATTTCAGCGTCCTTGGGAACGGTCATTTGATTCTCCGAGTAATAATCTCCGTTTCTACTCGACAATGGTATTTTCCGTAACCATGAATCGGCTCGTGCTCATTTGGATAGAATAGGACGACAATTCCCAAATACTCAAATAGCTTTGGCATAATCCGTGGGTTCCATTTCCAAGCGTTCCCGGTGGGGCTCGAACCTACAACCTTCGGCTCCGGAGGCCGACGCTCTGTCCAATTGAGCTACGGGAACGACGGAGTTCACGATATCCGTCCGGAAGACGGGGTTCAAGCAAATGGTTGCGTTCTAATTGCCGGAGGCGGTTGAGACGTGCACGGAGCGATCAATGGCCCGGACGATGCGCTCCTGTAATATTTTGGCGGAGCTGTTGGTGCCTTCGGGGATGCCGTTGAACAGGATGCTGAAGCAATACCAACGGTCGTCGCGGGCGTGGAGGTAGCCGCTGAGGCAGCTGACGCCGTTGACGTAGCCGCTCTTGGCGATGACGCGGCCGCGGAGGTCGGTGCCGCGGAATCGGTCGGCGAGGGTGCCGTCCTCGCCGGCGACGGCGAGGGAGCCCATCCAGGTTTCGGAATTGGGGCCGAAGAAATCGTGGACGAGGACGCTGAGCATGACGTGGGCGCTGACGGCGTTTTGCTTGGAGAGTCCGCAGCCGTCGTCGAGATGATATTCAGTGGGCGAAATGCCCAGCGACTGCAGGAATCGCCCGACCTGCTCGGTTCCCGCCGCCCAGGTGCCCTGGCCGGTGGCGGCGAAACCTAAACGCTTGCAGACCGACTCGGCGTATAAATTCATGCTGTCCTTATTCGCCCGGGAAATTACGCTGGCCAATTTGGTGTCGTGCTCGGCCAGGAGGGTCCAGGTTCCGTCGTCGGGATGCTGCTGGTACTGGGCGCGCAGGTCTCGATCGCGCTGGACGGTTCCGCTGAGGGTGACGCCGGCGGCGCGAAGGGTCTCGGCGAGGACGGTGCCGGCATAAATCGGCGGATCGTGAAGGGTGACGGAAATCGGCGTCTGGTTCGCCTCGCGGGCGGTTCCGCGGAGGATCAGATCGTTGGTTCCGGGCAAGCGCGAAAGCCAGACGGCGTTGGTCGGGCCGCCGACGCAGGTATTTTTGATGGTGGCGTAGGACGTGACGGGATCGGTGGTAAAGCTGACGGGCTCGCCGACGGCGGTGGGCCGCACATACACGTCCAGGCAATTGGCGTTCAGATCGAGCCCGGCTATTTCGGCGTCGTATCGCTTTTGGGTTTGATCGGCGGGCCAATTGGGATGGAGGAATTGCATGTCGAAGACGCTGTCGTCGACCAGCAGATCGTGAACGGAGGTGATCTGGCGTTTGACGAGGGAGGCGGCCCAGGCGCTGAAGACGGTGTTCACATCCCAGCCGACTTTTTTGAGCAGTTCGGCATCTCCGAGTGTGGGATCGCCGTCGCCGATGAGAACGAGGTTTCCGTTGTGGAGGAGCAGGAGGGTTCGGAAACGGAAATCGGGGCCGAATTTTTCGAGTGCGGCGGAGGTGGTGACGACCTTGAGATTGCTCGCCGGGACGAGAGGGAGCGTGGGATTCAACTGATAGAGGGAGGCGATTTGGTTGCCGTCGTCGAGGCGGGCGACGTCGATGCCGACGGCGGCGCGATCGAGGAGTTTGTCGCGAACGACGGCGTCGATATCGCTTGCCAGATCGGCCCGCGCTTCGATCGGGCAGAGCAGGAGCGTCGCGAGCAATCCGAAGCAGAGTTTTGCAAACTTCATCCCTGAAACCTCATCGGCGGAATCCATCGCCGACGTCTACGATATCGCCCCGCCTCGCGGAGGCAAGGGGGATGCATCCATCAGAACGGGATTGCTGTGGGATATGGAATTGGCGGGATTTCGGCGGCGGAGGGTAACGGGCATTCCGCCGCGCGGCCGCACGGTGATCGTCGCCCGCAATGCGAGCCTGTGATTGGCGGGCAATTCGACGCGCCAATGCCGGGCGATGGTGGCGGTGGCCAAGACCATCTCCATGGTGGCAAAGGCTTCGCCGATGCAGTGGCGCGGGCCGCCGCCGAAGGGAAAGTAGGAGTATTTGGGTCTGGCGGAGGCGACCTGGGGGCTCCATCGGGAGAGATCGAATTTTTCCGGGTCGGAATAATAGCGCGGGTCGCGCTGCATGACGTATTGGCTGGCCAGAACGAGGGTTCGCGCCGGGACGCGGTAGCCGCCGAATTCGCAATCGACGAGCAATTCGCGGCCGAGCGTCCAGACGGGAGGATAGAGGCGCAAGGTTTCAGAGATGAGTCGCTCAACCCAGACGAGCCGGGGCAGGTCGTCTACCGTGGGCAGGCGATCGCCCAGCACGGCATCCACTTCGTCGTAGACCAACTGAGCGGCCTGGGGATGCCGGGCCATCGCATACCAGGCGAAGGTGAGGCCGATGGCGGTGGTTTCGTGGCCGGCGAGGAAGATGGTAATCGCCTCGTCGCGGGCCTGCCGGTCGGACATGATCGGCTGGCCGTCGCGCTCTTCGAGCAGGATTGAGAGGAAATCGCCACGGTCGCCGGATTTGGCGCGGCGGTCGGCGATCATGCCGTGAACGATCCGCGACAATCGCTTGCGG
>JBEKPV010000056.1:0-17479 GCA_049520395.1 Tepidisphaeraceae bacterium | reverse complement strand
ATTGTTAAGATTGTGCAAACCTACGAGTAAGATATCGGATCGGGGCGGCGGGGCAAAGATAAAATTTTTCTTAACACAATTTATTCACCGGCGGCGCGATTGGCGGGGAGATTTGAGGCGAAGATTTTCAATTCTTCGGCGACGCGGGCGATGACGCCGGTCCAATCGCCGAGGCTTGTTTGGCGAAAGAGGCGCATGGTCGGATAGAACGGGGAGTCGTCGCGCTCGCGCAGCCAGCGCCAATCGGGGACGTATTTGAGGAGGGTCCAGGTGGGTCGTCCGAGTGCGCCGGCCAAATGGGCGGCGGCGGTGTCGATGGTGAGGATTAAGTCGAGATTCGCCATCAGGGCGGCGGAGTCGGCAAAATCGTTCAGATCGTCGCGGAAGTCGGTGACCGGGAAGGGGGTGGGGGTGGCGGGGTGGCCGACCTGCAAATTGGTGAACCAGACGCCGGGGACGTTGGCGAGGGGTTCGAGCGAATCGGAGGGAATGGAGCGATGGGCATCGGGTATGAGGCGGCCGCGCCATACCAGGCCGACTTTTAATAATTTTGGATCGCTGGGAAGGCGGGTGCGCCACTGCTGGATCATATCGGGACTGGCGCGCAGATAGGGGACGTTGGCGGGGATGGTTTCGATGGTGGTTTTATATATTCGCGGCAGACTCAGGAGAGGGAAATGAACGTCAAAGGGGGGCAGGGCTTGATCGGTTGCGACGATTTCGATGCCTGGGGTCTGGCGAAACAGGCGAATCAATTGCGGGGGGGCCTGGACGATCACGTTGCAGCGCTGGGAGAGGAACAGGGTATAGCGGAAGAACTGGATGGCGTCGCCGAAACCTTGCTCGGTGTAGAGAAGGATTCGCTTGCCGGCGGGGTCGGCGCCGTCCCATTCCAATTCTGGTTTGGCGGGGCGGGTTAATTTGAAGGAGTCGTTTTTCCAGCGCCATTCGTATTCGGGCCAGCCGCGAGGCCAATCGCCGGTGAGGAGGAGGGCGAGGGCGTTATTCCAATGGGCGAGGGCGAAATCGGGATGTTTCTTGAGCGTCAGCTGATATTCGGCCAGGGCCTGTTCGATATGGCCCTGGGCGAGATAGGCGTTGGCGAGATTGGTTTGCGCTTCGGGATAATCGGGCTTGATTTGCAGGGCGCGATGGAAGATGGCTTTGGCCTGTTCGTATTGGCCGTCGTGCATCAGGGCGTTGGCGAAGTTGTATAGGACGGTGGGGGTTTTGGGGCGCAGTTCGGCGGCGCGGGCCAGGGCGGAGAGGGCGAGGGGAATGTCGGAGGCGGTGAGAAGCGTTTCGCCGAGATTGTTGAAGGCTTCGCCATATTCGGGATTCATCACGATGGCGCGGCGGAAGGATTCGATGGCGTCTTCCATGCGATCTTTTTTTCGCAGCACATTGCCGAGGCCGTAAAAACTCTGGGGCAATTTTTGTGGTCCGGCCAAGGCGCGGGTAAAGGCTTCGAGGGCTTCGTCGATCTGGCCGTTGTCGAGAAGAACGTTGCCGAGATTGTTGCGCGCTTCGGTCAGATTGGGATTGAGTTTCAGTGCCTCCGTGAAGGCCTCGATGGCGTCGGGGTAGCGACTGAGGGAATGGAGGGCGGAGCCGAGATTGTTGAATGCCTCGGGGTATTGGGGACGAATGCGGATGGCGGCGCGATATTCCGCGGCGGCGCGGTCGTAATCGCCCTGGGCGGCAAAGGCGATGCCGAGATTGCTGTGGGCCTCGGCATAATCGGGTCTTAACTCGAGGGCGCGCTGGTAGGCGGCGATGGCCTGGTCCATTTTTCCGGTGGTGGCGAGGACCAAGCCGAGATTGCAATAAAAATCGGAGCGGTTGGGATCGAGGCGAATGGAGCGATCGATCAAATCGAGAGCGGAATCGAATCGGTTTAATTGAAATTCGGTTAATCCGAGGAAATGGACGGCGGCGGCGTGATTGGGTTGCTCGGTCATCAGCTGGCGGTAGAGGGCTTGGGCCTCGGCGAACTGGCCGGACTGATGGCGCTGCTGGGCTAGATTAAAGAGTTCCTGAGTCATTTCGCGGTGCACCAATCTCGCGACATTTTGCGGTAGGCTGTCTCGATGTCCCGGGCGAAGCGGGGGTAGTCCATTAGCGGGCTTGCTTGAAGCCGTGCGCGCAATTGTGCACGCAAATCGGTGAGGCGCTTGGGATCGGCGGCTAGATCGGCGGCAATGCGCACAAATTCCGCCGGCGCGGCGGCGACTAGTTCCGGGAGGTCCAGGTTGGACAAGATACTCAGTCCGGCGCGTCCGGCGGCGGTGAGGCCGGCTAGACTCACGACGGGGACGCCCATCCAGAGGGAATCGCAGGTGGTTGTGATGCCGTTGTATGGAAGGGGGTCGAGGCAGATGCCGATGCGGTCGAAGGTGCGGAGATATTCGGCGCGGGAGGTTCGGCCGACGAATTCGATGCGGGCGGGGTCGATTCCCTGCTCGGTGAAAATGCGGCGGATGTGCTCGCGCTGAAATCCGGAGACGACCAAAAGCAGCAAGCGCCAATCGGGCGAGGCTTTGAGAACGTCGGACCAGAGGCGCAGAGTTTGGTTATTTAATTTTGCCGGGTTGTTCAGGGATCCGAAACAGGGCGGGGCGCGATTTGGAGAGGGGGGCAAATCGATCAGCGGATCGTAGCACGCCCAGGTGGAGGGGAGGCGGACGGATTTCTCGCTGTAGACGGGCGGGGAGGGATCGGTGGGATCGAGATAGGGATCGGTGAATCGATAGTCGATCGTTTCCAGGCCGGCGCCGCCGGGATAGGCGAGCCATGTTGCCTGGACGGGCGCGGGTTTTTGGGCGAATGTCAGGAGCCGATTGTCGCGCATGTGCATGGTCAGATCGACCAGGATGTCGATACGATCCCGGCGGATTCTTTCGGCGAGCTGGTGGTCGGTCTCTGGGAGTACATCCTGCCATACATCGCAGGCGGCGCGAAGTCGAGCGGTGATGGCATCGGGATGACGTACCGAAGCGTAGGCGAAAATCTCGAATTGATCGTGATCGTGATGTTCGAGCAGGGGAACGACGAAGTGCGCTTCGGCCTGGGCGTAGAAATCGGGGGAGACGTATCCGATCCGCAGCCGCCGGTGGGGGTCGCGGGGGTTTTCGTGGGGGTGAAATTGGGCTTTTAACGGGCGCGCGTGCTGGTTGTTCCAACGGGTCAATTCGCGGTGGATCGCCAGTTCCTGGTAGTCGGGGTGAAAATGGAGGTAGTAGACGAGATTGCTGTCGGCGGCGGCCAAGGAGGGATCGGCTTGCAGTGCTGAGCGGAATGACTCGATGCCTTCTGAAATTTGTCCGCGCTCGACGAGCGCGGAGCCGAGGTTGTTCAGAGCCTGGGGCCAATTTGGGCGTGCGGCGAGGGCTTGCTTGAACAGGTCGATTGGCTCATCGATTTTCCCGCAGGCCCGCAAAGCATTGGCGAGATTCAAAAGCAGATTTGCGTCGCCGGGCCTGCTGGCGACGGACCAGCGAAGCAGCGGGACGGCTTCGGTGGGGCGTCCGGCGGCGACGAGGGCGTTGGCGAGATTATTCTGGGTGTTCACGTCGGCGGGTTGCAGATCGAGGGCGCGCTGTAATATCGGAATGGCCAGGGCGGGCGAACCTGCGGTGGCCAGGGCGCTACCGAGATTGAAAAGAATCTCGGGCGAATTGGGCAGGAGGAGCGAGGCCTGGCGAAACGAGGCCACGGCGGCGTCGAGTTCTCCGGCGGCTAAGAGGGCATCGCCGAGATTATTGTGCGTCTGGGGGGCGTGCGGCTGAAGGGCGGCGGCTTTGCGATATTCGGCGATCGCCTCGGTTAGGCTTCCGGTCTTGCGCAGCGCGTCGGCCAAGTTGTGACGCGCTTGCGGATAATCGGGGTTCAATTGCAGAGCTTTGCGGAGCGATTCGATGGCGGGCTCGGTTTGGCCGGCATTGGCGAGGAATAGGCCGAGATTGCCGTGGAATTCGGCGCGGGTCGGTTCGCTCTTGATCGCCTGGCGAAGCAGTTCCAGGGCCTTCTGGAGATGCCCAAGCTGATATTCGCATAACCCGAGAAAATGCAGGGCGTCGGCGTGATCGGGCTGCTCGGCGAGCAGGGCGTGGCAAATTTCCGCGGCCTCCGCGAATCGTCCGGCTTGAAGGTGTTCCTGCAGAACTTGGTGGGGCGCTTGGCTCATTTCCGCTCACACCACTGGCGCCACATTTGCCGGTAAGCGGCTTCGATATCGGTTGCGAATTGCGCGGCATTCGTCAGGGGACTGCTGATCAATCGATGGCGAAGCCCTGCGCGCAATTCGGCCAGCCGGGGTAAATCGGCGGCTAATTGGGTGGCGATGCGGACGTACTGATGCAAATCCTCGGCGATCAATTCCGTCAATCCGAGATTGCTCAGGAGGCTGGCTCCGCCGCGTGCGACGGCTGTTTGACCGCGCAGGGTAACCATGGGGACGCCCATCCAAAGCGAATCGAAACTTGTCGTGTGGCCGGGATAAGGGAAGGGGTCCAAACCGATATCCTGACGTTGGCAAAGCGTCAAATAGTCTTCCCAGGGCAAATGATGGGTCAATTGCACGCGCTGCGGATCGATTCCGCCGGTGGCGAACGTTTCATGCACACGCTGGGCGGCCTCGCCGGGGGGGCAGCGGAGAATCAGGCGGGAATCCTTTACGGCGGAGAGGATTTTCGTCCACGTGCGCAAAACCTGCGGCGTGACCTTGCAGAAATTATTCAAACTGCCAAAGGTGACGTATCCCAATTGTTGGGCGGGGAGCGCGGTCACCGGCCGATCGCCGCCGGTCCATTTGAAACAGATGTAGGTATGCGGCAAGCGCACGGTGCGCTCGCTGTATTGCGCGTCGGTCCCCGGCGGATCGAGAAAGGGGTCGCTCAAGCGATAATCGATGGCATCGAGGCCGGTGGTTCCGGGATATCCGAGATAGGTGACCTGAATTGGCGCGGGCTTGAGGGCGAAGACCTCCAGGCGGTTTCCCGCCATGTGGAGGGAAAGATCGACCAGAATGTCGATGCGGAGTTTGCGGATAAATTCGACGACCTGAGCATCGGAAAGGCCGGCGATTTGATACCAGCCGTCGGCGCATGCGCGCAAGCGTTTGGTTACGGCGTCGGAGAGGAACGAATTGTCGAAGCAGATGATTTCGAATTGCTCGTGATGGTGATTTTCAAAGAGTGGTTCAAGGGCCAACCCGACGGGATGGCGATGAAAATCGGGGGAAATGTAGCCGATGCGAAGTCGCCGCTGGGGATCGGGCGAATTGTTGTGGGGCGCGATCAGGAATTTGAGCGGCTCGCCATGGCGACGATTCCACTGGCGGCTTTCGCGTAAGATCGCCTCGGCGTCAAAATCGGGGTGAAAACAGATTGTATAAATGCGATTGCAAAGCACCGGGGCCGAATTGGGATCGATGGCCAGCGCTTGATCGAGATGCTGCAAACATTCGTCCAGCAGGCCGACGTCTTTCAGTACCACGGCGAGATTACTGTGAGCCTGCAGGACCTGGGGCCCGCATTCGACGGCTTTTCGCCCGGCCTCCAGCGCGGGCTGGGCCTGGAAGGTCTGGGCGAGGGCGCTGCAAAGATTGCTCCACGCCTGCGGGTAATCGGGGCGCAGCTCGATGGCGCGGCGATAGGCGGCGATGGCCGCGGAATGATCGCCGCGCGTCAGCCAGACTTGTCCCAGATTGTTATGCACTTCGGGAAGATCGCTTCTTAGCGCCAGGGCCCGCGATAAAACGGCGGTCGCTTCTTCCAAGCGGCCGGTCGCGCGCAGGGCGTTGCCCAGGTTGTTCTGGGCTTGGGCGAAATTCGCGTTCAGGGCCAGGGCTTTTTGGAGAACCTGGATCGCCTCGGTGAACTTGCCCAATTCGACGAGGGCGGAGCCCAGATTGTTCATGGCCTCGACGTATTTCGGGCGCAATTTCAGGGCCGCCTGATATTCCTCGACCGCTTGCGCGAATTGGCGGCGGTGCGCCAGTTCGATTCCGAGATTGTTGTGGGCTTCGGGATAATCGGGCCGGAGGCTCAGGGCGATTTGATATTGGGCGATGGCCTGGTCGATCTGGCCCTTTGCGGATAGGACGAGGCCGAGATTGCCGCGAAAATCGGCGCGCTTGGGGTCGCCGGCGATGGCCTGGCCGATCAGATCGGCGGCGGTGTCGTACTTTCCCAACTGAAACTCGGTGACTCCCAGAAGATGCAGGGCGTCGAGGTTTTCGGGCTGCTCGGAGAGAATCTGGCGGTAGATATTCTGGGCTTCGGCAAGCTGCCCGGCCTGATGATGGCGCGTCGCCGGCTGGAGAAGAGGATGACTCATGGGCGGCACGATCTTAAGCGAACTGGGGAAATCCAGCCGCTTTGGTGGAAACCCGAGATTATCGGACGCGCCTGTGGATTCGGCGTAACATATTCCTAACATGGGGTTGTGACGGTTGTCCACGTCAGGTAGCGGAATTGCGTAGTCGGGCTTAACAAAGTGATCTAGAATGGGCTTGTAACAGCCGAAGTTGATGTAATGGCGGCGCGATTCAGACGGGAGATTATCGGCCGCCTTGAGAGCGGGTCGTTTGTTTTATGTCTTCTGTAAGCACCCCAACCCCCACGTCGGCGGAGCCGCACCCGGCCATGGGGGTCGGTCGCCGGCGGGTTCAGACGGTCACCAATCGGGTGCGCCGGGATGGTAAATTTTTCCGGGTGGGGGACGAGAAGTTTTACGTCAAAGGGGTTACGTACGGGCCGTTTCAGCCGGATCGCGCCGGGGTTCCGCTGCCTGAGCCGGGCCAGGTTCGCCGCGATTTCCAGCAGATGCTGGAACTGGGGGTCAATTCGCTGCGCATCTACCACCTTCCACCCAATTGGTTCATGGATCTGGCGCAGGAAATGGGGCTGAAAATATTTTTGGATGTGGCGTGGCCGAAGAATCTGACTTTCATCGGGGATCGGGAATTGACCCGCCAGGCTCATGAAGCGATCCGCCATGCGGCGCGGAGCTGCGGGAATCATCCGGCGATATTCGCGATCAGCGTGGGCAACGAAATTCCGCCGGATATCGTTCGTTTCGTGGGGCGGGAAAAGATCGAAGAGTTCGTGGATGAACTGGTGGCGATCGTTAAATCGGAGGCGCCGGATTGCCTGGCGACTTTCGCGAATTTCCCGACGACGGAATACGTGCAGCCGCGAATGATCGATTTTGTTTGCTTCAACGTGTATCTCCACGACGAACAGGTGTTCCGGAATTATCTCGCGCGGCTGCAAAACATCGCGGGGGATAAACCGCTGATGCTGGGCGAGTACGGCATCGACACGATGCGCGAATATTCCCAGCAAAAGCAGGCCGAGATTCTTTGCGCGCACGTGCGGGCGGTTTTTGAAGAGGGATTGTCGGGGACGTTCATCTTCAGTTTCACGGACGATTGGCATACGCACGGATTTCAAGTCGAGGATTGGGCGTTCGGGATCGTTACGCGCGATCGGCAGCCGAAGGCGGCTTTTTCCGCGCTGCGCGGGCTGTTTGCAAAAGTTCCGCAGACGGCGGAATTGAAACTGCCGATGTGCTCGATCGTCGTTTGCTCGTTTAATGGAGCGAGCACGGTTCCGTCGTGTCTGCGTTCGCTGCATAAGCTTCGGTATCCGAGTTACGAAGTGATTTTCGTGGACGACGGGTCGACGGATAACACGCAGGAAATTCTGAAGGAATTTCCGTGGGTTCGGAATATCCGGCAAAATAACATGGGTTTGAGCTATGCGCGCAACGTGGGGCTGGCGGCGGCGCGCGGGGAAGTCGTGGTTTACACGGACAGTGACTGCGAAGCGGATGAGGATTGGCTTTATTATCTGGCGATGGGGCTGGTGCGGAGCGGATATGCGGGAATGGGGGGGCCGAATCTGATCCCGGACGAGGGTTCGTGGGTTGCCGATGCGGTGGGGCTTGCGCCGGGGGGTCCGACGCATGTCATGATCGACGACCGGACGGCGGAGCACGTTCCGGGGTGCAATATGTGCTTTTACACGGATACGCTGAAAAGCGTGAATGGCTTTGATTCGCAGTTCCGAAAAGCGGGGGACGATGTGGATCTGATCTGGCGAATTCAAAACGCCGGCCGGCCGATCGGGTTTTCGCCGGCGGCACAGGTCTGGCATTATCGGCGCAATACGATCAAAGCCTATTTGAAACAGCAGCGCGGCTATGGCGAGGCGGAGGCGCTGCTCAAATACAAACACCCGGACCGCTTCAACACGCTGGGCGCCAGTCACTGGCGCGGCAAAATCTACGGGGGCGACAGCATCGGCGTGCGCGTGGGAGCGGATGTGATCTACCACGGCGTCTTTGGTACGGGACTTTTCCAAACGATCTATCGGCGCCCGGCCTCGCTGCTTGCGATGATGATGATGAGCATCGAATGGCATCTGCTGGGGATATTCATCACCATTTTGGGTCTGGCGTGGCTGCCGCTGCTGGTGGTGGCGGGGTTGATGTTCATCGCGCCGGTGATTTTGGCGCTGGTCGCGGCGTGGCAGGCGCCGATGCCGCGGCATCGTCATCCGCTTTCGCGGCTGCTGATCGCCTATTTGCATTTTCGTCAGCCGATCACGCGCGGGTGGGCGCGGTATAGTGTGCGGCTTCGCAACAAGGTCATCAAACACGGGAGCAAACAGGACGCCCGGGGATACAGTCGCACGACGCAATTGCCGGTTGATCCGGCGGATCAGCGGTCGCTGCGATATTGGAGTCATAATCAGGATCGTCTGCCGCTGCTGGATCAAATCGCGCGCGAAGTTCGTCAGGCGGGGTGGCGGATGCGTGAGGATAGCGGCTGGGGTGAATGGGATTTGGAAATCTACGGCAGCCGGTATGTGAAAGTGCGGCTGACGACAGCGACGGAACACCATCATGGGATTGGCATGCTTACGCGAGTGCGGGTTGAACTGATGCAGAGCCGATTCGCGCAGGTGCTTTTGGCCGGGGCGCTGATATTGATGGGATTGCTTTTATTGCATCTTTGGCCTTTCAGCCGGCCGGCGGTGTTGATTCCGCTGGCGTGGTGGGCGATGTATCTGGTGAACCGCCGGCGCGTGACCGCGCCGGTGCTGGGTATGATCGACGCGGCGGCGGAAAAGGCGGGGTACATGCCTCTGCCATCGCAGCCGCAGCCGCAATCCAAGCCGGCGGCGCCACACGCCGGCGGCGCGCTGAACGACGAGGACGGCGAGTTGTCCGTCGCCTAGAAAAACATTTCATGCGTTTTTACCTCCGGGCGCTGAGCTATTTCCGAGACGATCTTCCGTTGATCGTCGCGTCGCTGGTATTGATCGGTTTCTCGACGCTCGCGGGGGTGCTGCAGCCGTTCCTGCCGGCGATCCTGCTATCGCTTTTCATGGGGCAGCCGAGCCATAACTGGGTGCACCGCTGCTATTGGGGGCTGACGCGATGGTTGGGCATCGCGCCCGGCGATCGCTTCAAACTGATTTTGACTCTGGCGGTTCTGGCGGTCGTGCTGCGCATCGCGCAGGAACTGCTGGCGATGGCGCAGCGGCTGATCTCGGCGAACATCGGGTACAACGGGCTGTTGCGCGTCCGCTGCGATCTTTTTAAAAAGCTGCAGGAACTTAGTCTCGGCTACCACAAATCCCAGCCACAGGGGGACGCCATTTACCGGCTCAGCTACGACACCGGCGGGTTTCAAACCATCCTGAACGTTCTTATCACCAACGTCGTCGTCAGCGCTGTGACTTTGATCTTCATGACCTGGCTGATGCTGGAAATGAATTGGCAGTTGACTCTGATGACGCTGGCCGTGGCGCCGCTGCTTTTATGGGTCACCAAAATTTTTGCCGGGCCGCTTAAGCGCCGATGGATGGAAGCCAAGGAAGTGGATTCACAATTGACCACGGTGATTCAGCGCTCGGTGGCGTCGATGGGACTGGTTCAGGCGTTCGGACGGGAGGCGGATGAATTCAACCGCTTCCACGATACGGTTCAAAACAGCGTCCGGGCGAATCTTCGTCAGGCCTGGCAGGATTCGTGGTATTGGCTGCTGGTGGGGACGATCTTCGGGTGCGGGTACGCCCTGATCTTCGGGTATGGGGGCTGGTTGGTTTCGAGGGGCGTTGGCGGTCTGGCGGCATACGATCTGATCGTTTTCCTGGCGTATGTGAATCAGGTTTATACGCCGCTGCAAGCCATCAGCGGGAGCGGGGCGAGCATTCAAGGGGGGATCGCCAGCGCGCAGCGCGTTTTTGACGTTCTTGATAGGGACGCGGTGATCAAGGACGCGCCGGACGCGGTGCCGCTGCCGCGGCAGGCGCGGCGATTGACGCTGCAAAATGTGAGCTTCGAATATCGCCGGGAGGAGCCGGTGCTTCGGGATATCGACGTTACGATTCCGCCGGGGCAAATGGTGGCGTTCGTGGGGTCCAGCGGCGTTGGGAAGACGACCCTGCTGAATCTTCTGCCGCGATTTTACGATCCGACGGAGGGGCGGCTGATGCTGGATGATTTCGACGCGCGAAAGGTGAAGGTGCGCGATCTTCGCGCTCATGTCGCACTCGTATTGCAGGACAATCTGATTTTGCCGGCCACGGTTGCGGAAAATATCGCTTATGGGCGGCCGCAGGCGTCTTTGGCGCAAATCCGCCGTGCGGCGGAAATGGCGGGGGCGGATGTTTTCATCGATAAATTCGGGGAGAAATACGAAACCCAGATCAGCGAGAGCGGCGGGAATCTGTCGGGCGGACAGCGGCAGCGCATCGGGATCGCCCGGGCGTTGCTGACCGAAGCGCCGATCCTGGTTCTGGATGAACCGACCAGCGCGCTTGACGCGCAGCATGAGGCGCTGATTGTTCAAACGCTGAGCCGACTCAAGGGGCAGCGGACGATCATTATTGTCAGCCATCGGCTTAGCACGGTTTGCGATTGCGATCAGATTTTCGTGATGGACGAGGGGCGGATTGCGGAATGCGGCCGGCACGATGAGCTTATCGCGCGTAGGGGAGTTTATTTCTCGATGGCGCGGCAACAACTGAAACTGCAGGAAAAGACCGCGGCGGGATGAATCCAAAAACCGGCAAACTTCGCATCATCGTCGGCGGCCTGGTGGGGCAGTTCCCGCTGGGCGGAGTCGCCTGGGACTATTTCCATTACGTTCTGGGGCTGCACGAACTGGGGCACGAAGTCATCTACCATGAAGACACGTGGGTGTGGCCCTATGACCCCGTGCAGCAAATGCCGGTCGACAAACCGGACTACACGGTGAATTTCCTATCCAATTTTTTCAGCACCTACGCGCCGGCTCTGTCGGATCGGTGGCATTATGTGCTGCTGCACGAAACCCACTACGGGATGACCGGTGAGCAATTCGCGGATTTTGCGAAAACCGCGGACATTTTTCTAAACGTCAGCGGGGCGTGCTTTATCCCGGAAGAACTTTCCGCGCAGTGTGTAAAAGTCTTCCTCGACACCGACCCGGGCTACAACCAGATCATGCTGGCGGAGAAATTTTCGTGGGCGGAGAACGTGCAGCGGTGGGCGGAACTGGTTTCCCGGCACGATCGGCATTTCACGTACGCGGAAAACATGTACCGGCCGGATTGTCGGGTGCCGCGCGGGGATTTTGATTGGAAGACAACGCGCTGCGTGGTGACGTTGCCGCAGTGGTCGAAAATCCGGTCCGCGCCGCCGCCGGCGTTTTCGCCGATGACTACGGTCATGACGTGGGACTGGTTTAAAGGGCCGGTCGTTTATGAGGGAGTTCAATACGAGACCAAGGTGGTGGAATATGAGAAATTTCACGATCTGCCGAAGCGCAGCGGCATACCGCTGGCGCTGGCGGTTGGGGGATTGAAGACGCCGCATGAGCGCATTCATGGGGACGGGTGGCAACTGCTGAACGCGCATGAGACGACGCTGACGCCGCAGTCGTATCAGTCGCTGATTAGGGGCAGCGCCGGCGAATGGTCGGTTGCCAAAAATATTTACGTGGCGATGCGGACGGGGTGGTTCAGTTGCCGCACGGCGTGTTATCTCGCGGCGGGGCGGCCGGCCGTGGTGCAGGACACGGGGTGGAGTAAATTCATCCCCAGCGGGGTGGGCGTTGTCGCGTTTGGCACCATGGACGAAGCACTGGCGGGACTCAAATCGGTGTGGGGAAATCTGCCAAAGCATCGAGCCGCCGCGTACGAAATCGCGCGCGAATTTCTGGCGCCCGATCGCGTGCTGACGAAACTGATTCAGGATATTTGAATAATGTCGAAAGGTCTCACGATCGTGGTGGGGGGTTATATCGTCGCCTATCCCCTGGGCGGGATGACGTGGCACCATCTGAATTATCTGCTGGGCCTTCATCAACTCGGGCATGACGTTATTTTTCTGGAAGACAGCGGGTCGTATTCGTATCCGTATAACCCGGTCACGTGGGAAAGCTCGGCGGATTCGAGCTATGGCCGGGCGTATCTGGAGCGCACGTTTGCGCAGTACGGATTGCCGGTGCGGTACTGCTACTACAGCGAATTTGAGGACAAGCATTACGGATTGAGCCGGGGCGAATTGGATGACGTGCTGCGGGGGGCCGATCTGCTGCTGTGCGTGAGCGGCGTGACGCCGATCCGGCCGGATCGGCGGCGGGCGCGAAAAATGTGCGTCATCGATACGGATCCGGTGTTTACGCAATTGCGAATGCGGCACGACGCCGAGTTTTTGGCGTATTACAGGAACTTCGATTCTGTCGCGACGTTTGGGCGGCTCATCGGCACGGACAAATGCCCGCTGCCGACGCACGGGTTTGATTGGATACCCACCAACCAGCCGATCGCGCTCGAACAGTGGCCGGTGCGTCCGTCCGATGGGCGCGCGTTCACGACCATCGGCAAATGGGAGCACACTTCGGATCGCAACCTGGAATTCCAGGGGAAAAAATATCTCAGCAGCAAGGGCGTGCAGTGGATGAAAATGATGGAGTTGCCGAAAAAAGTGAGTTGGGAAATGACGATGGGGATGCTGGCGATTCCGGAGGCGACGGCGCTGCAATTTGCAAACGCGGGGTGGAAACTGGTGGATCCGGCGCAGGCGACTTTGAGCTGTCCGTCGTTTGCGGGGTTCATCGCGGAGAGCGCGGGGGAGTTCACGGTCGCCAAGGAGATTTACGCGGGTTTGCCTAGTGGGTGGTTCAGCGACCGGAGCGCTGCCTATTTAGCCAGCGGCAAGCCGGTGGTGACGCAAGCCAGCGGGTTCGACCAGTGGCTGCCGACGGGGGAAGGGTTGTTCTCATTTAATGATGTAAATGAGGCAGCGCACTGTTTGAATGAAATCGCCAAAAACCCCGCGAATCACGCGGCCGCGGCACGTCGGATCGCCGAAGATTACTTTGATTCGCGCAAAGTGCTGTCCGAATTGCTGGAGCGCATTTTTTCCGCCTAATTTTTATTTTCGGGCGCAGCGGGTATTTTGGGCTGTTGGTACACTTTTCGCTAGGTTTTGGGAGGTTTTCCCAATGGAAGGGATGCCGGCGTCATGTTGATTCGTATCGGGTTTGACGTTTCGTTTCAGTTATACGCCCCCACGCCCATGCTTTTGATGCTGTACACGCATCCGACGCGCGGGGGGAGTCTGCTGGTTCCGGAGCGCATCCAAACCGACCCGTTCATGCCGATTTCGACATTTACGGATAGTTTCGGGAACCGGTGCGGCCGCATTCTGGCGCCGCCGGGGCGGCTGCGCCTCTGGCATGAAGGGCTGGTCCGGGATACGGGCCTGCCCGACCCGGTCAATCCGAGCGCGATGCAATGGAGCATTGACGATCTGCCGCCGGATGCGATTCAGTTCCTCATGGGGAGCCGCTATTGCGAGACGGATCGTTTATCCGAGGTTGCCTGGAGTCTGTTCGGCCAGACGCCGCCCGGCTGGCAACGCGTGCGGGCGGTGTGCGATTGGGTGCACAACCACGTCCAATTCGGCTACGAACACGCCCGCCCGACTAAAACCGCGTACGACGTGTTTCAGGAACGCAAAGGGGTCTGCCGCGATTTTTCTCACCTGTTCATTTCCATGCTGCGATGCCTGAATATTCCGGCGCGATATGTGACGGGATACTTGGGCGACATCGGGGTGCCCATCTGCCCCGCGCCGATGGATTTTAGCGCCTGGTCGGAAGTGTTCCTCGACGGGCAATGGTACGCCTTCGACGCGCGGCACAACATTCCGCGGATCGGCCGAATCGTCATGGCCCGCGGCCGGGATGCGGCGGACGTCGCCATCACGACCAGCTTCGGGGCGGCTACGCTGAGTTCGTTCGCGGTCGTGACTGAAGAAGTTAACGAACATGGGAACCTGTCGGTGTCAGTCGTTCCGCCGCAGTCCAGCGGTTTAGCCACCGCCGTGTAGGGCCGAAACAAATACATCGGGGCTAGTTCTTTTTTGTTTTGGCCAGGCCATATCGATAGGGCCTTATGGATATTGAATCCGCGGCAACGGATCGGGGACCGCGCTAATCACCCCTTTTTGCACCAGAAGACTGGCCATCTCCCGCATGTGATCGTTTAAATACGGAATCAGCAGCGGATTTTCGCGCGGATCGTGTCCGTTGCGCAGCATCTCTTCCATCGCGTCCTGAGCCGATCGCCCCTGCACCAGGACACGGTAATAAAAGGTCGCTCCATTGGAGCGCTGGGCCCCGCTGGTGCAGTGGAGCAGCACGGGCTTGCCCGCCTTCACGGCTGCGACCATTTGCGCCACGGCATCGGCATACGAATGAATATCCCCCGTCCCATCGCCGCGCAGGGGATCGTTGAATCGCTCGATCCCCAGATCATGGCAAGCCTGAATCTCCGCGGCCACATCGGAATCCGTAAAATCATCGGGGGCGAGACTGACCACGGTTTGAATTTTGTGATCGATCAAAACCTGGCGAATCAGATGCTGATTGATCTGCCCGCTGGCCCAGATCATTCCCGGATCGACGACGCGCAATTTGCGGGGTACGAACCGATCTTTCCAGCCGCCGACGTTGTCGACGATGACCCACCCGAGCAGGCCGATCACGGCGGCGATGACGAGCAGCTTCACGGCGGATCCCGGAGCGCAATTTTTTCGCGGCGGAAGATCGGGGCGTTCGGGGGCGGGGGCGTCAGCAAGAGTCAAAAAAACCTCGAAAACGGGGCCAATTGAGCGCAAATTGGAACAGACCGCCGGTCCCGAATCAATGGCCGGGGGCGTGGGATTTAATCCAGATCTCCCGATATAACGTTTCAAAATTGGCCGCGAATCGCTTTGCACCCATCAGCGGTGATTTTGCCATTCGTTCGCGCAGGGTGGCGCGCAGTTCGCGCAGGGCGGGTAAATCGCAGGCCAGTTTCGCGGCGATTTGCACGTAGTCGTCGGGGGTTGGGGCGATTAATTCCGGGAGGCCGATATTGGTCAGAATGCTTACGCCTCCGCGCCCGGTTGCTCTTTGGCCGGCGAGGGTCACGACGGGGACGCCCATCCAAAGAGCATCGCACGTGGTCGTTCCGCCGCAATAGGGGAACGGGTCCAAGGCGATGTCGACTTTGGTAAATTGGTGGAAATATTGCAAAGTCGAGACGGGCGGCATGATCGATAGGCGCTGCGGATTCAGGCCGGCAGAGGCCAGATCCGCACGAAGGCGATCGGCGTGGGACGCGGCGCGGAGGCTGACAATGAGCCGCGAATGCGGCACCGTTTGCAGCAAGCGGCGCCAGGATTCCCAAACGGCGGCGGAAATTTTGCAGGGGTTATTGAACGACGCGAAGGTCACGACTGGCGCCGAATCCGCCGGCAGGGCTCCGCAATCGAGGGTGTGAATCGGCTCGTAACACCAATAGGTTTGCGGGAGGCGAATCGTTTTTTCGCTATAAAACGGTTCGAAGATTCCCGGCGGGTCGAGATAAGGATCGCTCAGTCGATAATCGATCGTCTCCAGCCCGGTTGTACCGGGATATGCCAGATAGGTTACCTGCACCGGGGCCGGCTTCCGCGCAAACGTGCCCAAGCGATTGTCGGCCATGTGCATGGTTAGATCGACCAGAATGTCGATTTTGTGGGTTCGGATTAAATCCGCCAGCGCCTCGTCGGATAGATCGCGGATGTCGGACCACGTATCGGCATGCTGGCGCAGGGCGGCGGTGATTTCATCCGTCGATTTCGTGCCGCTGTAACAGAAAATTTCAAATTGTTCATGTTCGTGCCCCTTGATCAGCGGCAACATAAAGCGGCCGATCGGATGATTGCGAAAATCCGGCGAGACATACCCGACGCGCAAGCGCCGTCCCGCCTCCTCCCGGCGGGCGGCGGGAGGGCGGGGGTGCGTGGCGACCGCGAAACGCCTGGCCCAATCCCGATGCTCGGCCAACAAATCCCCGGGCCCAGAGCGAGGGTCAAATTGAAGTGCAAAGAGCAGATCGTGATGTAAAAAAGCCTCTCTTGGATTCAGCTCCACCGCGCGGCGATAGTGGTCTACCGCCTCCTCGATCTGCCCGGTCTCCTTGAGCATATTCGCCAGCGCATGATGGGCACTAGAGAAATCCGGCTTCAATTCCACCCCGCGGCGCCCATGGGTTAGCGCCCGATCAATTTTCCCGGCATCGGCCAGGGCGTAACACAAATAGACGTGAGCTTCCGCCGCATTTGGATCGAGGCGCACCAGTTCGGCGAAGACCTCGATCGCTTCGCCGGGCGATCCGGTCGCCAGCAGCATGCGCGCCAGATTATTCAGCGCTTCCAAAAAACCGGGCTGCAGCGCGATCGCCTGGCGGAATGAAGCGATCGACGCCGGGCGATCCGAATCGGACAAGATCACGCCGAGATTGCAATGATATTGAGCTTTGCTCGGATTGATGCGGATGGCTTGGCGGATAAGCTGGGCCGCCTCGGCTGGACGGCCCAATTGGAAGACGGCCAGTCCCAGCAGATGCAGGGCATCGGGATTTTCGGGATTCTCGAGCAGAATGACCCGATAGAGACTCTCGGCCTCCGCAAGGCGGCCGGCATGGTGATGCTGTTTAGCTTGTTCCAGCAATATGGCCCCGGTGGGAGTCGAACCCACACGACCATTTCTGGTCAACGGATTTTAAGTCCGTAGCGTCTGCCGTTCCGCCACGGGGCCTGGGGTTCAGTGCAATATCCATAATGCAAAAAGGCCCCAGACAATGCAAAACGCCCCGAATGGGCTGAGCCGATTGTGCTGAAAATATCGCATGAGGAAGCGGGTGCTCAGGTAAGCGGTGGCGCCGGCGACGATGGCTGAGGGGATGCCTAGCGCGAGCATGTGCCGCGCCTCGGGCTTGAGCAGGCTGGGCACCTTGAGCACGGCGGCCAGGCCGATTACGGGCGTGGCGAGCATAAAGGCGAAGCGGCCGGCTTCCTCGTAACTTAGGCCCGCCAGGAGTCCCGCGACGATGGTTACGCCGCTGCGTGAAATCCCCGGGACCAGGGCAAAACTCTGCGTTGC
>JBEKPV010000055.1:0-18377 GCA_049520395.1 Tepidisphaeraceae bacterium | reverse complement strand
GGATGTAATAGATCGGAGAATTGGGACGCTGAATGAGGCTCGCCATGATGCCCTTTGCCGTTGGCGGCAAGAGTTATCCTTCTGGCGAGTCACTTTACCTTACCATGTTTCCTGTCAAGCCTGTGTACAGTTTTGTGTACACCGGGCCGAAAACAGGCAAAGAAAAAGGGACTCGCGATGTCGCAAGTCCCTTATTCATCGGTAGTAGCGGGGGGAGGATTCGAACCTCCGACCTCCGGGTTATGAGCCCGACGAGCTACCAGGCTGCTCTACCCCGCGATCTTGTTAATTCATTCTAGACCCCAGAGTCCGTGCGTCAAGGTAATGCCCGACGCGCTGCTTGCGTCCGTTACGATCAGAACGCAACATAACTCCGCCATGCGCCTAGCCTTCTCGACCAATGCCTATACCAAATATCCCCTTTCCGAGGCTCTGCGCGACATCCGTGCTGCCGGATTTGAGGGGGCGGAGATCTTGGCCGACAAGCCGCATGCTTATCCGGGGGACGTTTCGCAGGCGATGGTTCGCGCCTTGCGCGAGGAATTGAGCGGTCTTGAATTATCCGTCAGTAACATCAACGCCAACTGCTCTTTTGGATATTGGAAGGACGCCCCGGCCGAGCCGTATTTCGAGCCGAGCCTGATTTCCCCGGAGCCGAAATTACGCGCCGATCGGCTTGGTTTAATCGCAAAGGCGATGGAATTAGCGGCCGGAGTGGGGGCGGACAACATCAGTATTACAAGTGGCCGGATGCTCGGCGGGATGCCGCCGGAGCTTGCCGCGCGCCAGTTCGACGAATCGATTCAAGCGGTCTTGAAATTGGCGGATCAATTCGGAGTGAATGTCGGCATCGAATGCGAACCCGGCCTATTCCTCGAATATGCCGCCGAATTACGCGATTGGATTGATCGCCTTGGCCATCCGCGCCTGGGCGCCAACCTCGATATCGGCCATTGCCAGGTCATGGGGGAGTCGATTCCCGCCGCCATTGAGCTTTTAGGCGATCGGATTTGGAATTTACATGTGGAAGACATTCCAGGCCGCAAGCATTATCATCTAATACCCGGCCAGGGGACGTTGGATTGGCCGGGGGTGAGGTCGGCCCTGCGTGGAATCGCCTACGGCCGGTTTTTGACCGTGGAGCTGTACACGCAAACCGCCGATCCCCAGTCCGCCGCCCGGAAAAGCCGGGATTTTCTGGCTCGGTTGATCAGCGAGTGACGGAGTGTTGAGATGAGTCAGTCGAATTCGCCGCCGCCGAATCCGAATCAGGAGAGTTTTCTGCCCCAGTCCACGGTCCTCATCGTGGATGACAATCCCCAAAACGTCGAATTGCTTCAGGCCTTTTTGGAGAGCTTGCCGGTCAAATTGGTCACCGCCACCGATGGGGTTGACGCCCTGGAAAAGGTCGAGCAGTACAATCCGGATTTGATCTTGCTGGATATTATGATGCCGCGGATGAGCGGGTTTCAGGTCTGCAAGCGCGTGAAAAGCGATCCCAAGACCAGGGATATTCAGGTGCTGATGGTGACGGCGCTCAATGAGCTGGGGGATATCGAGCAGGCGACGGAGTGCGGGACGGACGATTTTGTGAGCAAGCCGGTGAATAAGTTTGAGTTGCTGACGCGGGTGAGAAGTTTGCTTCGGGTTCGGCATCTCAAGGGGGAATTGGAGCGGGCGCTGACTTATTTAAATGAGATCGAGCAGGATGAGGAGGCCAAGTGAGTTTGCGGACGGCATGGAGGCTGTTAATAGTTGTATTGTTCACGGGGATCGCGGCGTTTGGCCAATCGGCCGCCACCCAACCCGCGGGCGGGCCGGAACTTCTAAAAGACAAAGCCATTCTCCCCGGCTACGGCGTCGAATCCTACCGCCTGATCAACGAGCCGGACGAAATCGTCTCCGTCCTGCGAAACGGCGCCACGGTGATCTGCAAGCGCGTTGCCTCCCCGGTCGCGGCCGTGCGCGGTTACGCCTGCACGGGCGGAGTCTACGAAGGCAAATGGCTCGGCGGGGGGCTGAGCCATCTTCTTGAGCATCTGGTCGCCGGCGGCAGTAGCGAGCGCCGCACCGAAGCCGAAAACCGCGACCTCCTGCAGCGCATCGGCAACGATTCCAACGCCTACACCACTTACGATCACACGGCTTATTTCGTGAACACCACCACGCCGCACTTCGCCGAAGCGGTTGACCTGGTGACCGGCTGGATGCTGGGCGCCAAGATCACGGAGCCGGAATATCGCCGCGAGTATCAGGTCGTTCAGCGCGAACTGGAGCGGAACAAGGGCAACCCGGACATGGTCTTCTGGCAACTGGTGCAGAGCAATCGGTATCAGGTCAGTCCCGCGCGGGTTCCGGTGATTGGCTACCAGGAGGTGATCCAGGGCCTGACCCGCGACGATGTCTACAGTTATTACCAGATCGCCTATCAGCCGAACAACATGGTTTTCGCGGTAGCCGCCGATATGGACCCCGAGGAGATGCTCAAAACCGTCCGGCAGAATTTGGCCGACTACAAGCCTGGCCGCGCATTTTCCCGGCAAATCGCTAGTGAGCCCCCCGTCCAGGCCCCGCGAACGCTGGTTGCGACCTTTCCCGATTTAGGCCAGGCCCGGGTCGAACTCGCGTTTCCCTCGGTAAAAGAAACCGACGAGGATATGTATCCGCTCGATCTGCTTGCGCAAATGCTCGGCGGGGGGGAGAGTTCCGTCCTCGTCGAACAAATCCGCGATCAGGACCAACTCTGCAGCGCCATCTCCTGCGATGACGACACGCCGGCGTATGTCGACGGGTCGTTCGAGATCGTGCTTCAACTCGACGCAGGCCAGGTCACCGCCGCGACCGGTGCGATTCTGGCGGAACTGGAGAAAATCAAGGCCAACGGCGTGGACGCCGATCGTCTTGCCCGCGCCAAATCGCAGATGCGAATCGCGCACCTGAAGGAGATGCAGACCTCTCAGGACGTGGCCGCCGCGATGGCGACCGATTATCTCTCCACGGGTGACGTCCATTTCAGCGACCAATACGTGCAGCGCATCGAGCAGGTCACCGCCGAGCAGGTTCAACGCGCGGCTGAAAAATATCTCGATCAGGGCAAGCTGCTGACGACCATTCTCCTGCCGCGCGAAGCCGTTGGCGCGGGCGGTCTGCCCAAGGCGGAGGATTTAATCCGCGCCGGCGCGACGACGCAGCCCTCGGCCGTCCCCGAGGAAACCGCGCAAATCACTCGCCATGTTCTTAGCAACGGGCTGGTGCTGCTTCATCGAAGGCTGACCACGACGCCGCTGGTCTCCATTCAAATGTACGCCCTGGGGGGAGTGACGCAGGAAACGGCCACGACCAACGGCATCGGTAATTTGGCGATGCTCGCCATCCGCCGCGGCACCGCCACGCGCTCCGCCGACCAGATCGCCGATTTCTTCGATCTCACCACCGGCGGCGATTTCCATACCGCCTGCGGCAACAACAGTTGGTACTGGACGGTCACCTGCGCCACCGAAGACTTCGACAAGACGATGGAGGTTTACTCCGACGTCGTCAATCACCCGTCGTTCGATCCGTCGCAAGTGGACCAGCTGAAGGCTCGAATCTCCGCCGCCATCGACGGGCGGGACGCCGCCTGGGACCAGCAAGGCTTCCGATATTTCAAACGGCAATTCTTCGGTCCCAAAAATTCTCCTTATCAATTTGACGTCCTGGGTCAAAAAGAAAACGTTGCCGCGCTGACGGCGCAGGACGCGCAGAATTATTACCGGCAAAAGGTGTTAACGGCGCCCAGGGTGCTGGCGATTTTCGGCGACATCGACGAAGCGACGGCGATCGCCACCGCCGAGAAATATTTCGGGGCCGGCCCGGCGTTGCCGCCGCCTCCGCCCGCGCAGGCGCCGAGCCTGCCGTCCGCGACTCCGGCGACTCAGCCGAGCATCAACGTCCAGCGGGTCGAAATTCAAAAGACCGATCAGGAAGTCGCCGCCGTCATGATCGGATTTGATTCCGGTAGCGTCCTGGGCGAGCCAAGCCAAGCCGGCCTCACCGTGGCGCAGTGTCTCACGGGCGGCTACGGGTATCCCACCGGCTACATTTTCGAAATCCTGCGCGGCCGCGGCCTGGTGTACGAGGCCGCGACCTTCAACAATCCCGGCCGATCCGCTGATCTGCCCGGCGCTTTTATCGCCTACGCCGGCTGCGATCCCAAAAATGTGACGGAAGTCACGAACGTAATGCTGGAAAACATGGCGCGGCTGCAAGGCTCGGAGCAGGACATTCAAGTTCCCTGGTTCACGCGCAGTAAATTGATGGTGACCACCTCCGAGGCCATGCAGACGGAGACGCCCGAAGACCAGGCCGAGCAAGCCGCCACGGACGAATTGTTCGGACTGGGATATGATTACCATGATGGTTTCGCGGGTCGCATCGACGCGGTGACGCTGCCGCAGGTCCAGGCTCTGGCGGGCTCGCGTTTGTCCAATTGCGTGGTGACCATCTGCACTCCCGCTCCGCAATTAGTGCATGTAACGGCGGGAGTCCGAACCTACAATTCGTTTCCGACGGTCGATTTGACGCCGCGCGGCATCCAGCACGACGTAGCGCCCAAATAGACCTTCTCACCGTTGAGGTCGACATGGCTGAATACGGCCAAAAAGTGACGATCGGCGACTTCCTCGCGGCGGCAGCCTCGCGCCAGCCAACGCCCGGCGGGGGCTCGGTCGCGGCGCTCGCCGGTGCGCTGGCGGCTTCGATGGGCGAAATGGCGGTGCATTATTCCGTTTCCAAGAAAAATCCGCAGCCCGGCGACGCGGCGCTCCAAATCGCGGTCAATGAATTTCATCGCGCCCGCCAATTGCTGCTGAGCCTCATGACCGAAGATCAGGCCGCGTACGAAGCGCTGACGGCCGCCAGGAAAATGTCCGAATCGCCGCAGAAAGCGGAAGCCGTAGCCGCGGCCCTGACGGCCTGCGTCGCCGCCCCGCAGGCGGTCGCGGCCGCGGCCAAGGCGATCCTCGAATTGGCCCAGTCTCTGGCGCCGCGCGTCAATCCACTTCTGCTTTCGGACCTGGCCGTCTGCGCGGAAATGGCCATGGCGACCGTGCGCTGCGCGATTTACAACGTCCGGGTCAATCTGCCCGACGTCACCGACGTTCAGAAACGCCGCGCCATCGAAGCCCAGAATTCCCAATTGCTTACCTCGGCAACCGCAATCATCCAGAAGACGATTCCCGCGATATGGGATCGTCTTTCGCGCCCGGAGTCCAAACCATGAGGCGCCAAACGGGTCAGGAAAAGCAGAGCCCCGCGGCCAGCGCCAAGCCGTTTTTGAGCGTCTTGTTCGCCTGCTGCCAGGTCTACCAGCGGATTTACCGCAACCCGGAGGGTACGGCCTATGTCGGCCGCTGCCCGCGCTGCGGCAAATCCGTGCGCTTCGTCGTCGGCGAAGGCGGTACCGACGCCCGGAATTTCGTCGTCTATTGAATTTTGCGATAAGTTGAATAACACGGAGGTTTGAAATGAGCGCAGTGGCCCCCCAGAAACCCGTCGGTTCCCCCGTTTACGCCGTCGCCAAGGCCCAGGGTAAATGCCACTCTTGCGCGCGCGAAATTCTCCCCGGCGAAAAATTAATGGCCGGCCTGCGCGAAACGCCCGCCGCGCTGGAACGCCTCGACGTCTGCCCCGCCTGTTGGGAAAAATTCGACCGCGCCGGACTCCTTGGCTTTTGGCAGACCACCCTCCCGCTGTCCTCCGCGAAAAAACCGATGTTCGTCGACGATGGCGTTCTGTGCGAACTCTTCGAGCGCCTGGCGGACGCCGCCGAGCCCGCGAAACTGAATTTCCGATTCGTCCTCGGATTGATCCTGATGCGAAAACGCTATCTCGTTTATGAATCCACCGCCGAGACCGAGGGGCGTGAAATCTGGTCGGTGCGATTCAAGGGGCGCGAAGACCGGCTGGACCTGGTCAATCCAAAACTCACCGAGCAGCAAATCGGCGAAGTCAGCACGCAGCTGGGCGAGATTCTGAGCGGAGATCTATGAGATTCGGGCGCTGGCCGGCCTGGGTGGGGGCAGGACTCTTATTGGCCGCTCTCTGCGGATGCGCGAGCAGCGCGTCCGCGCCCAAGGGATATTTCGGCGAAACTCTCCCCATCGATCAGGTCATCGCGGGGATCAACCGCAACAACGATCAGCTTCCATCCCTCTGGGCCCGCCATGAATTCGAAGCCACCGTCGTCGATCCCCAGAGCCACAAATCGCATTTCGTCAACGGCTTTGGGACCCTGCTCTATCGCCGGCCGGATTCGCTGCGCCTGGTCGCCAAAAAAGAACTGACCGATCTCTTCGACACCGGTTGCGACGGCAAAAATTTCTGGTTCCGCCTCGTCCCCGAGCAGGACACCTTCTGGTGGGGTACATTCGCCAATCTCGGTAATTCCGGTGAGAAAGCGATCCCCGTCCGTCCCGACGCCATCCTGGAAGTCCTGGGCATTCGCCCGATCAACCCCGATCTGACGGCCGAGCCTGTCCCCGTCCTGCGCTTCAACAATGACGCTGACGCCTACATGCTCGTCTGGCAAAGTCGGCTGGGGGACCATTGGGTCGCGCAAAAGGAAATCTGGTACGACCGCGCCACTCTGCATCCAATGCTCGTACTCCTGTTCGATGTCGATGGCCGCGTGGTTGTACGCGCGTGGCTGTCCAATTACCAGGCCGTGCCTGTCTCGGATGAGCCGCGCGATCAGTGGCCGATGACCGCTCTCCATTACCGATTGTTTTTCCCGCAGACCGGAACGAAGATGTCCTTTACGCTGAGCGATGTGGTGATTTCGCACAACGGATTTCCCAAGGCCCTCAGTTTTCGCATGCCCGATCCGAATCAGTTGTCCGCATCCGGCGTGAAGATCGTACAAGTTGATGAAAACACCGGCTCATAGAACGTCGAAGAAAACAGGCAGGGAGACACCCACGCACGAGCGCACGAAGGGAAAGGGATGAAAAACGTTCGTCCCTGTATTTCCCTGGGCGCGTTCATGCGTCTGTGCCTGCGCGGCTCCGCGCCATTGCTGGTCTGGCTGGCGATGGGAATCTGCTGCGTGCCGCTGCGCGCCGCGAACGTCGCCACGCGGGATCTTCTGGCGCAAGGCGGGGAAGATCATTTCTGGATCGCGCGGGTCGTTTCCAGTTCTCCCTCCAGCCCGTACGAAACCACGGAGCTTCTCTATCGCGAGGATTTTGGCGGGCCGTGGACGCAATTGCGCACGGTCGCCTCGCGCGTGGTCAGCCTTGCGAGCGATCAGAGCGAACTTCTTCTGGCCCTGGACGACGGCCAATGGATGATCGCCGACGACAACGACATTCGCCTCGGCCCGCCGCCGCCGGGCGACGGGAAAATCATCGCGATCGCCAACGAGCAGAAATCGATCTGGGCGGTTGTCACGGATGACGGACCCCCAACGCCCCCTTCGACCGCGCCCACCGAGCGCTGGCTGGTCTACCCATTCGTAGCCGGCGCCTGGGTGCAGCCGCAAAAGCTTCCCGATATCGGGGCATCGGAGCTTCAATCCCTTTCTTTGGCGGTTGTCAACCAGCTACCGATGATCGCCTGGCGACAGGACAACGGGGCGATTCAAATCAGCGGCTTAACCGCCGCCGGGAAATGGTCGGACCCCGTGACCCTGCGCCCGCCACCGGGTAGCGCTGATTTCAAATTGCTCAGCGCGCAGGGCAACGCCGTCCTGTGGACCAGTTCGCCGCCAGGCTCGCCGGACGAAAGTTTCGGCGGCCAGTTGCACGAAGGCGACGATTTTTCAAAAACCGTCGCCCTGGCGCTGCCCGGATCGGCGCCGCCGGCGGGGGGGACGCAAACCCTGGCATTTTTCAAAGAGCGATGGCGCTGGCTGAGCGTCACCGGCATGGATTTTTACGAGCGTGATTTTGAGCAGGACGGGCGACCCGCACCAATGGAGATGCCGGGAGAAGCCCCCAGCGAACCGATCGTGCCGTTGGATCCTTACCTGGGCGGGGCGGGACTGGTCGTCGTCATCGCCGCCGCCGCAGCGATCGCCCAGCGGCGCGGTCAAAAGGCGCTGCCGACGATTTCCGCTTCCGAAGTGATGGATCGCATCGCGCCGCTTGGCGTTCGATCGGCGGCGGCGATGGTCGATCTGGTTCCCGCCCTGGCGACGCTGGGCGCGATCCCGCGGTCCGCTATCCCGCCCTCCACCGCTGCCGACGCGACCACCATCGCCGCCATCCTTCTCATCGGGCTGGCGACCTACATTCTGCACCCGCTGGTTGCCGAACTCATCTGCGGACAGAGCGTCGGGAAAATGATGTTCGGCCTCCGCGTCGTCGGATCCTTCGGCGGAAAACCGACCGTCCTGGGAATCATCGCCAGAAATTTCATTCGCGTGCTGGATTTATGCCCCGCGATCTCGTTTATCGCCGTGATCATTTCCCCGCGCTGGCAACGAATCGGCGACCTCGTGGGGCGCACCGTCGTCATCACGGACGATCCGCGGGATTCCGCGCGTGATGACGACTGAAATCAGATGCTTAAAGCGAGCAAGCGATGATCGGCTCGACTTCGTCGCCGCTGTGCATCCAGCTGCGCCCGTCATTTTCGATCAGTTCCATGGCCGCCTTCGGACCCCAAGTTCCCGGAGCATATTGTTGGGGCGGATTTGGGCTTTTTCGCCACGCCTCCTCGAACGGATCGATCACCTGCCAAGCGGCCTCGGCCTCGTCGCCGCGGATAAAGAGCGTCTGATCGCCCAGCAGGGCGTCGTACAAAAGCCGCTCGTAAGCCTCCGGCGGCTCGACGTGAAACGCCGTGTGGTAAAGGAAATCCAACGCCACCGGTTTGATGTTCATCTGGCCGCCGGGAACTTTCGCGTTCAATCGCCAGCTGATCCCCTCGTCGGGCTGAACCCGGATGATCAAATCGTTCGGATAAACCGGCGCCTCCGTCTGCTTCTGAAAAAGCGTCAGCGGCGGCGATCGAAACCGCACCATCACCTCACTGAGCTTTTCCGGCAAACATTTCCCCGTCCGCAGATAAAACGGCGTCCCGCTCCAGCGCCAGTTATCGATAAATAATTTCACCGCGGCGAACGTCTCCGTCCGGGACCCCGGGGCAACCCCGCGGGCTTTCAAATATCCGGCCGTCTTCTTCATGCACGAACCGGCGTTGAATTCGCCAGGCCCGTATTGCCCGCGCACGGCATACGCATCCACCGGGCCCTCCCCCAGCGGCCGAATCGACTTGTAGACCTTGACCTTCTCATCCCGAATGCTGGTCGCGTCCAGCGCATAGGGCGGCTCCATCGCCACCAGCGCCATCAATTGGAACATGTGATTCTGAATCATGTCCCGCATCGCGCCGCTCTTGTCGTAATATCCCGCGCGATCGTCCGAACTGACCGTCTCGCTGACGGTAATCTGAATGTGATCGATATATTTGTAATTCCAGATCGGCTCGAAAATCGAATTGGCGAACCGCATCACCATCAAATTCTGAACCGTTTCCTTCCCCAGATAATGGTCGATCCGGAAAACCTGTTTCTCCTCCCAATATTCGTGCAAAGTTGCGTTGAGATGCTCGGCGGTGGCTAAATCGGTCCCGAAAGGCTTTTCAAGAATGATCCGCTTAAACCCCGTCGGACTATCGGCGGATTTCTGATGCTGCTGCTTGCCCAATTGCGTGATGATCCCCTCAAACACTTCCGGCGGCGTCGATACATAGAACAGCCGGTTTCCTCCGGTGTCGTGCTGGCCGTCCAACTCCTTGAGCCGCGCCTCCAGCCGCGCCTGGTCCTCGGCCGAATCGTAAGACCCCGAAATATAATAAATATTGTTCTCCATTCGTTTCCAGACCGCGTCTTCGATCGGCTGCCGCCGCGCGTGCTTCTGGATCGCCTCCAGACAATCCTTGCGATATTGCTGATCGTTGAGCGGCGTCCCGTCCTTCTTCTGCGTCGAACGCGCAAATCCCACCAGCACGAACTTATCGCTCACCAAATTTTCGCGCACCAGCTCGTAAATCGCGGGAATCAATTTGAGCTGCGCCAAATCGCCGCTGGCGCCGAAAATCACAATCGCACAGGGTACGGGCTTAGGCATGATCGAAATCCTCTTATAGACCAGCCGGTAGATTACCTAAACCGCGCCGCCGCGACAAAAAGTTAAACATTCGATTACAATTCCGCCATGCGCGACCCGAGATTTGCCAAGCTCGCCGAGGTGCTCGTCTGGTACAGCGTCGGCGTGAAAAAAGACCAGATCGTCCGAATCACCGGCCCCACCCTGGTGGAGCCCCTGGCGATCGAAATCTATCGCCAAACCATCTTGGCCGGCGGCCATCCCGCAGTCCGGCTCGTCCCCGACGAACTCGAAGAGATTTTCCTGAAAACCGCCTCCGACGAGCAGCTCCAATTCGTCAGCCCCATCGCCAAACACGAGGTGGAGACCGTCGATTGCTCCATCGGCATCTGGGCGGACGAAAACACCCGGTCCCTCACCCATTGCGACCCCAAACGGATCGCCAAATCCAGCGCCGCCCGCAAGCCGATCTTCGACATCTTCATGCGCCGCGCCGCCGAGGGCGCGCTCAAATGGACCGGCACACAATTTCCCTGCCAGGCCAGCGCCCAGGACGCGGAGATGTCGCTGGCGGAGTATGAGGATTTCGTCTTTTCAGCCGGATTGCTCGATAAGCCCGACCCGGTCGCCGCGTGGAAAGAGGTTTCCAAGCGCCAGCAAAAGCTGGTCGATTTTTTAAACGGCAAATCCGATTACCGAGTCGTAGCCGCCAACGGCACCGACGTGAGGCTTTCGCTGGCCAATCGCCGCTGGATCAATTGTGACGGCCACGAAAATTTCCCCGACGGCGAAGTCTTCACCGGCCCCGTCCTCGATAGCGTGAGTGGACAAATCTGCTTCAGCTTCCCGGCCGTCTACAACGGCCAGGAGGTCGACGGCGTCAAACTCATCTTCAAAAACGGCAAAGTCATCGAAGCCTCCGCCGACAAAGGGCAGGAATTTCTCTTCTCGATGCTGGACATGGACGCCGGCAGCCGATTCCTGGGCGAATGCGCCATCGGCACCAATTACAACATCACCCGCTACACCAAAAATACCCTCTTCGACGAAAAGATCGGCGGCACCGTTCATTTCGCCCTCGGCGCCGGCTACCCCGAAACCGGAAACGCCAACCAAAGCGGACTCCACTGGGACATGGTGGTCGACCTCCGGCAGGGGGGTCATGTGGAAATCGACGGCGTGAAAATCTCGGTAAACGGAAAGTTCACCCAACCCGAATTCCCCAACCCCGCCTGAATTATGCCACGGCCGCGACCACTCGCTTGGCGGCATCCGTCAAATCCGCCGCCGTCTGCAGCGTAGGCATTTCCGATTGCGCTGACGCGAGGATTTTCCGCGCCAGTTCCACATTGGTTCCCTCCAGCCGCACCACGACGGGAATTTTAAATCCCACTTCCCGTCCCGCCTTCACCAGCGCATCGGCAATCAGATCGCACTTGGCGATGCCGCCGAAAATATTCACCAGAATCCCCTTAACCTTGGAATCCGACAGAATAATCCGAAACGCCTCGATCGCTCCCTCGGCAGTGACACTTCCGCCCACATCCAGAAAATTCGCCGGCTCCGCTCCATGCAGCTTGATCAAATCCATCGTCGCCATCGCCAGCCCCGCCCCATTCACCAAACACCCGATCGTCCCATCCAGCGCGATGTAATTCAGATCCGCCTTGCGAGCCCGCACATCCAGCGGCCGCTCCTGCGATTCATCTTCCAGCGACGCCAGATCGGGATGGCGAAAGAGCGCGTTGTCGTCCAGATTCAGCTTCGCGTCCAGCGCCAGCAATTGGCCGTCCTTGGTAACCACCAGCGGATTGATTTCCGCCAGCGAGGCGTCCACCTGTTTGTAAATTTTAGCCAGCTTCAGCATGAGTCCCGAAGCCTCGCCGACCAGTTTCCCCTTGAACCCCAGCTTAAACGCCAATTCGCGCGCCTGAAACGCCTGCAGCCCGATCAGCGGATGAAAGGACTCCTTCAAAACTTTCTCCGGCGTCTTCCTGGCGACTTCTTCAATTTCCACGCCCCCCTCGGCCGAAGCAATCATCGTCACCGTCGACTTGGCCCGATCCCCGGTGATCCCCAGATAATATTCCCTGGCAATCTCCACTCCCGGCGCCACGAGCAAAATAGAAACCGGCACCCCCTCCGGCCCCGTCTGATAGCTGATCATTCGATTGGAAAGCATGAACTTAGCCGCGACATGCGCCTCCTGCGCCGATTTCACCAGCTTGACGAATCCCGCCTTCCCTCTGCCGCCTGCGTAAACTTGAGCCTTAACCACGCAAACTGGCGACCGCAATTTCTTAAACGCCTCCGCCGCCTGCTCCGGCGATCGAACGATCTCCGCCGCCGGCACGGGAATCCCAGCCTCCGCCAAAATCTGCCGCGCCTGGTATTCGTGTAATTTCATCGGATTAACGCCTCACCAGCTCGAATTTGAACGCAATTGGTCCGCTTCGTCCAGCAATACATTCGGACTCTCTCCGTCGCCCGCCAAATCCTTCGGGGAAACTCGACGCGGCGTTATACTGCCAAACTCCTTAATTTTAGGATAAACCTCGATGACGTCGCCCCAGCAAGCCCCGGCCATTATCCTGACCAGCGGCGGACTGGACAGCGCCACCACGCTAGCCATCGCCAAATTCGAAGGCTTCGCCCCTATTTACGCCCTCTCCTTCGATTACGGCCAGCGCCACCGCCAGGAACTAACCGCCGCCGCCGCGGTGGCCGCGCGATTCGGCGCCGCCGAGCATCGCATCATCCGCATCGATCTCCGCCAATTCGGCAAAAGCGCCCTCACCGATGCCATCGAAGTGCCGAAAAATCGCGACGAAAAGGAAATGTCCGCTGGGATCCCCGTCACTTACGTGCCCGCTCGAAACACCATCTTCCTCTCCTACGCCCTCGCTTGGGCGGAAGTGCTCGAGGTCCGGGACGTTTATATCGGTGTCAACGCGGTCGATTACAGCGGCTACCCCGATTGCCGCCCCCAATTCATCGCGGCCTTCGAAGCCCTGGCCAACGTAGCCACCAAAATGACCACCACATCCGCCGACCGCGCATTCATAATTCACGCACCGTTGATGCAATTAACCAAAGCGCAAATCATCCGCCGCGGCATCGAACTCGGGGTCGACTATTCCATCACCCACAGTTGTTACGACCCCGACCCCCGGGGCCGTGCCTGCGGCCAGTGCGATAGCTGCCAAATCCGCCGCAAGGGCTTCGCCGAAGCCGGCGTTCCGGACCCGACCGTTTATCAATCTTGAGTCACCGCCACAACCGGCGTAATCCGGAACGCGTAGGCCGTATCGCAAGGCTTTTCCGCCGGCAGATAAATCGTCAGCCCCTTGGCGTCGCGCGTCCAATGAAGTTTCGCCTGGGAGCCCAGCAGGCTGACATCCGCGATCTGCCCCGGGTAAGCCGCGCTCCCCGCCGCCAGCGTCTTGACGATTAGTTTCCCATCCGTCGGCCACCCCATCGCGATCGCATAAAGCACATCCCCTTTGGTGGTAAACCGAAAATCCTCCGGCCCCATCAGTTCCCATTGATGATCCATCCCGCGCGTCGTCGGCTGCGAAAGCGCCGGCCCCTCCCCAAACACCGAAAATGGCCGAGTCCCAAAAATGCACTCGCCATTCACATTCATCCACCGCGTCAGACCGTCCAGAAACTTCAATTCCTCCTCGTCCGGCGTCCCGTCCCCGCGCAGCGGAATATTCAGCAGCAAATTCCCATTCTTGCTGACGATGTCCACCAGATACTGGATGATCATCGGAGCCGTTTTGTATTTGATTCCCCGGTGATAATGCCATTCCCCGATACAGGTATCCGTCTGGTAGGGGAGTGGGTCGATTTCCTGACTGCGAGACCGCTCCCGGTCCAGAACCAGGCCGCGCTGCTGAAACGCATCCAGTTTCTTGGTGTTGACGACCGCTTCCAACTGCCCCGCATGCTCCAGCATATTCAGGTTGTAGTAGTAAGCCGTCAGGCGTAACCCCACGTCACTGTATTTCGCCAGCGGCATCACCGGATCGTCAAAGTAAAGCAAATCCGGCTGATACTTATCAATCAAATCCCGCGTCCGATCGTAAAATTTATCGATGTAAGCCTGATCCGGCGGCGCCCCGATCGCATGATTCTGCGCGTAAAGATCCTGCGGATCATACCCCTCCCACCAGGTCCCCGCTCCATCCGCCTTGGTGAGCTTCCCATCGTAAGGCACGCCCTTCATCGGCCCCGAAGGATCGGCCCCCTGCGCGACTTCAAACCAGGTCCAGGCCCGCGCGCAGTGAACGCTAACGCCAAACCGCAACCCATTTTTCCGAGCCGCCGCCTCCCACAATCCCACGATATCCTTATGTGGCCCGATGTTCACCGAGTTCCACGGCTGATATTCACTGTCAAAACAATCAAAATTATCGTGATGATTCGCCAGCGCCACGAAATATTTCGCCCCCGCCCGCTTATATAGATCGATCAGCTTTTCCGGATCCCAATTCTCCGCGTGCCAAATGTGATCAATATCCTTAAATCCAAATTGGCTCGGATGCCCATAGTTTGCCAGATGAAATTTGTAATCAGCCTCGGTGGGGATATACATTTTTCGCGCATACCAGTCGCCTTGTTCCGGAACGCATTGCGCCGTCCAGTGCGCCCAAATCCCAAACTTCGCATCCCGAAACCACTGCGGCGTCTGATATTGAGCCAGCGATTCCCAGGAAGCCTGAAATTTCCCCGCTGGGGGGTTCGCCACCGCGATAGGCATGGTTTGCCCATTCCCGCTCTGACTACACCCGCCTGCCAGAGCCATTCCCAGACACAATAAAAGGAATATCGTCCTAGCGGGACGCTGCAAAAGTCGCGCGGCCGCCCTCGTGCCGAAACTAACGGTAGCGGGTTCTTCGTTGGTCAGACTTGCTCGATCCTGCGGAAGCTGCCTGGAGGAGGCTGCGTCTGGCCGCCTCGATCCCGGCCCAAAGCCCCGGCGCATCGGCTCGCGGGACTTTTGCAGCGTCCTGCTAGCCGCCGGCGGAGGCATAAATAGCGATGTTGTCACTTCAAGCCACACCCGTCAAGGCGACCAATGGCGTGGCTTGCAAACCCCCCCGCGCAATCTAAAATTGCCCGCTCGATTAAGGGCAGATAGCTCAGCTGGTAGAGCAATGGACTGAAAATCCATGTGTCGCCGGTTCAATTCCGGCTCTGCCCATTCATTCAGAATCCCCCGTATTTTCCGAATCGAAGTTGACCGCCGGGCTTTTGTGGTCGATAGTTTTTTCCATGAGCTACGACACTTCGCCCGACACTAAAGTTTCCGTGCCACGCCCTAAAAACCCGCTTCCGGTGTTCAAACATCGCAATGGCCAATGGGCAAAGACGGTCAACGGAAGGCAATTTTACTTTGGCAAAATCGCCGACGATCCGCAGGGAAACCGGGCGGTTGCTGAGTGGAAAGCCCAAGAAAACGACATCCGCAACGGCATCCGAGTGAGGACCGCCGCAGTAGCCAAGGTAAAGACCCTGGCCGAGCTATCCCGGCAGTTTATGACCGATAAGCTCAAAGACATGCGGGCTGCCGAGCTTAGCAAGCCGATGTATCGTGATTACGTGACCATTATCGGCCAGTTTGTCGCGTTTGTCGGTGAGGGTGCGAACGTTGAAGCCCTTGGGCCTACCCGCATGATTTGTTACCGCTAGAGCTAGGTCCCGTTCGCGGGAGACGTGGATCGAGCCAAGTACAACAAAATACGTTGACAAAATGGCAATGACCGCCCCCACAGCCACTCGGAATTTATACTTCTGAAGTTTCTTCAGCAGGAAATAAAAGGCGGTCGGTATTCGGGCCGTCAGTGGCTCGCCTTTCAAATAATTGTTAATGTCGTCGGCCAGTCCTCCGGCGCTGCTGTAACGATCATTCGGGTCTTTGGCCAGGGATTTGAAAAGCAAGGCTTCCAAATCGGCATCAATCTTCGGGTTAGCCTTGCGTGGCCGCAGTATCTCGTCGTCTACGATGCGTGGAAACCCATTTGGATGGGCGCTAGAAATGTCGTGAGGGAGTTTACCGCAAAGTACCTGATATAGAATGACGCCGAGGCTGTAGACATCCGTGCGAGTGTCGAGTGAGTCAACTTTGCCGGACGCCTGTTCGGGACTCATGTAGGCCGGAGTGCCTGCCCATTCACCTTCAATGCTGATTGTGAGAAATGCCGGCGAATCGTTGGTCGCCTTACCCAATCCGAAGTCCAACACGTGTGGAGAGCCGTTCGTGTCAACTAGGATGTTGGATGGCTTTAGATCACGATGAATAACGCCGCGTTGATGAGCGTGCTGCACGGCTCTGCACATGGCATACATTAAGGAAAGAAATTGCCGGGTCGTCAGATTTCTAGTGCGGGCAAACGAGTCCAATTGCACGCCTTCGATCAGTTCCATTGCGTAGCAGTACACTCCGTCCCGTATGGCATTATTTCCTGACCGATGTGTGGCCTCTAAACATGCGCTGCCAGGCGTAACACCACTTCCTGCCGGTTCCCATGTTGGCATTTCGTGTTCCTTTTTGAACTTCGCCTCGACTCAACGGCGCTCTCTACGTCTCAACAATATGTAGGGTAAAGCGGACGCGCCCACTATGAGCAAAGACGTTGGTTCCGGGACGGCGCTGATAGTCACGTCATCTATAGCCGCATCTTGCATATCGTTAAACGATAGCTCGTCTATTGGAAGGCCGGCCCCATTTGTGACTTGTTGAAATGCGTTAACCAGTATGTAGTTACCAAATTGGTCATATGTCCAAACGTATGTGTAGCTCCAAACCATTTGGCTGTCGTCGAGTCCAGTTACTTCAAATGTGTATCCAGGATCGTCGGTCGATGGGTCAGGTACCCAATTCCGCACGCTCAAGCGCGCGAAGCTGCCACGCTTCAAGGCACAGTTCCTTGCTTAGCAACATGCCAAACTGGTGTTGCAGAATTTCACGCAAATCGCCGCTTGTCCAACGGACTTCCTCTCCAGTCCCCACAGCAAAAAGCGCAGCCAGTCGGGAGGACTGAAAGCGGTTGAGGTCGTCTGGCATGATCGACTCCGCACTACTTATCACTGGATTAAGCAACTACGGTACGATTCGTGTTTGCCATTTCCGCTGAAGATAGTACCGTTCCGAATTCAAGTTGACTGTCAAAGAAGGGATTATTTTCAGGGGCATGGTCCAGCCGTAATCGCAATAGTTTGATAGTATGCTCGGCGGACGCAATGAAATGGCTGAGCAATTCGGATCGACTTGAAACTTGAAATCTCAGATAAACCGCCTTCACGTAGACGTGCACAGTATGGCGACTAATTCCAAGTCGCACCGCCAACTGTTTCTCTGAAAGTCCTTCCTTCAGCCCTTCTAGTGTCTGCTGCTGCCGAGGAGAAAGATCGTTCATTTGGAAAGTGGTCTCGTTCGTCGTCATATCAAACATACTCCGCTCCATGCAGTGCGAGATTAGCCCTTCAAGAATCAGTACGAATAAACTGCATTTGGCCTGCGCGGACCCGTTCGATTTTCTCGCCCCGAAAAACGATTTGCCGGGATTCGTCGGTTATGCGACGTGCCAGGACCGTGGTGTCGTGTAACTAGTCGAAGCCTTGACCGATTTTTTGATAAGCCAGAAATGTGGTGTTATATATACCCTCTTTAGGGGATGGATCAGGCAATTCGCTGCGCCCGGCGCGGCGAGGAGCAAGACTCGATGGCTGGAAATCGGGCAACCATCCGAATTGATCTGGATGTCTCAGACATGGCCGATCTTGGCAATGTCTGTCAACGTCGTGGAACAACACAAATATTCGTGGTTTCAAGATTGGTCAAATGGCTATCCCAGCAAGACGATGCAACTCAAGAGCAGATATTGAAGTTGTCCAAAGACCGGAATGGTCGTCAACTGATTAAGCAAATCCTGCACGACCTTCAATCCGCCGTTGATCGACGGCCCTCAAAAACGCACTCCAGGAAGGCGAATAACGGATGGTAAAGCCCGACGCACCGCGACGTATCGTTATGCGGGTCGAATTGCTTATCGACGCAAAATCGGGACTTGATGGGGTCTGCGACCGTCTCGGCATGACGCGGGTTGCCGCTCTTAGTCGAGTCTTGGAGTGGTTCGCCGGGCAGGATGAAATGGTCCAGGGTGCCATACTTAACCTCTATCCCGCCACAATTCGGGCGCAAGTAGCGGAGTTGATACTTAAGAAAAGAGCTAATAAATAACACGTGTGCTGATCTGGACCCCGGCATTTGGATCAATC
>JBEKPV010000054.1:0-19734 GCA_049520395.1 Tepidisphaeraceae bacterium | reverse complement strand
GCCGCGATGAGATGCGATTATTTCTCATCCAGGCGGGCGAGCGAATCATGCCGGAAGTCCCGCCGGATTTGGCGGACTATGCCGTCAAGGTTCTCTCCCGCCGACCCGGCGTAAAAATTCTCGCGCAGACTCCCGTCCAGTTGATCGAGCCCGGAAGGATTCATCTCAAGGATCAGACGATCGATGCCGACACGATCGTCCTGTCCGCCGGAATTCTTCCCGCCCCGATCGTCGCCCAATTGCCGCTGCCCAAGGATCAAAGCGGGCATTTAATAGTGGAGGGCACCATGCGCTGCAAAGTCCGCCCCGAAATTTGGGCAATCGGCGATTGCGCCTCCATCCCCGATCCCCATGGAAAGCCGTATCCAAAGCTCGCCCAATTCGCGATGCGGCAGGCCAAAACGCTTGCGAACAATCTATACGCCGCGTCGGACAACAAACCCCCCGCCCCATTCGAATTTAGAACTCTCGGCCTCATGGCCGCCATCGGACATTACAAGGGATTGGGCACGGTTCTCGGCTTCCAGATCCGCGGGTTTTTCGCGTGGTGGGTTCGGCGAACCTATTACCTCTCGGTTATGCCGCGCTGGTCTCAACGCATTCGCATCGTCGCCGATTGGACGATCGCTCTATTTTTCCGGCCCGAAATCAGCAAAGTCGATCTCGGCCGCGAACAGGTGGCAAAAATGCGCTTCGATCCGGCGCGACAGGCTTCGATCAAATCGGCGTAACGCCCGCGCCGGCGTTTTTGCTTTTTCCTCGAGCGCCCCGTACGATTCCCCCCTCGATTTTCGGAGGATTCCATGCCCGACGCCCTGAAGATGATTTATGAACAAGACGCCCCCCTCGACGCCCTGCGTGGCAAAACCGTGGCCATTCTCGGCTTCGGCTCCCAGGGCCACGCCCACGGCCTGAACCTGCGCGACAGCGGCATCAAAGTCATCGTCGCCAACCGCAAAGACAGCCCCAACGGACGATTGGCCGTCCAGCACGGATTCGAGCCCATCTCGGTTGAAGATGCGGTCAAAGCCGCCGATCTGATCATTGCAACCCTCCCCGACGAAGTTCAGCCCGGCGTCTATTCCAAAAGCATCGCCCCGAACCTCAAGGCCGGCAAAGCCTTCGGCGCGACCCACGGATTCAATATCCATTTCAAAACCATCGTTCCCCCCAAGGATGTGGACGTGGTGATGGTCGCCCCCAAAGGCCCCGGCCATCTGGTGCGCAGCGAATTTGAAAAAGGCGGTGGCGTCCCCTGTCTCCTGGCCGTTCATCAAAACGCTTCCGGAAAGGGGCGAGAAATCGCCCTCGCCTGGGCGCGCGGCATCGGCGGGGCGCGCTCCGGCGTCATCGAAACCACCTTCAAAGACGAGTGCGAAACCGATCTTTTCGGCGAGCAAGCCGTCCTCTGCGGCGGACTCTCCGCCCTCATCAAAGCCGGTTTCGAAACTCTCACCGAAGCCGGCTATCCCCCCGAAATGGCCTACTTCGAATGCGTCCACGAAGTGAAACTCATCGTCGATCTGATCTACCAGGGCGGCTTGGATTACATGCGCTACAGTATCAGCAACACCGCCGAATACGGCGATCTCACGCGCGGCCCGCGCGTCATCACTCCCGCCGTCAAAGCCGAAATGAAAAAAATCCTTGGCGAAATCACCTCCGGTCAATTCGCCAAGGAATGGCGCAACGAATACGAAACCGGCATGAAGAATTTCAAGCGGCTTTACGAAGCCGACAATTCCCACCCCGTCGAAGTCACCGGCCGGCGCTTGCGAAAAATGATGCCCTGGCTCAAAGCGAAGGAACCGCCCAAAAGCTGAGTCTTCAGCATTCCAATCCCGGCATTTTCCTGGCCTTCCCGGGGATCAGCGCGGCGAAAAAAAACACCATCGCCAGCAAGAGCATCATCCATCCAATTTCGGGATAGAGCTGATTGAAGAATTCAAACAATCCCGGCCAGCGGCCCGGGTAGCTGCCGAGCAATTGATGGGCGATCATCCCCACCGCAAAAATAGCCAGTAGAACATGCAGGAGTGTGAACCCCGTCGAGACGACAATCAGCGCCGCCGACAGCGCCGACGGCCAGAGGAGATATCTCTCGCTGGTCTGGCACATGATGACGGGAAAGATGAGCCAGGGGGCGACCAGCGCCAGCAAAATGCGTGGATCATTCCGCCGGCTATGAATCGCCGCGGCCGCCGACAGAACCAGCAGCGCCGCCCCGTAAACGATCGCCAGCGAAGTCTTCAAATCCAAATCCTGGCTCCAGAACGGCTGCGACGGAAACCCAATTGCCAGGTTCCCAACGATCTGATGCAAATCCCACTGATATTCTCGCAGCAGCACGGACGGAAAATTGGCAAAACTTCCCAGCCCCATCTGCATTCGGTCGTGCTTCACCGTTCCATAGGCAAATCCAAGTTGCCACCAGGCGAAATCTCCTCCGAGCAGTGCGCCGGCGGCCCAAACTCCGCCGGTCGCCGCGGCAAGCGTCCAATACTTGATCGATCGTCCTTTCCCCAGCCAAGGAAAACCCAGCAGTAGAATCATTATCACCGTCGCCAAGGCCGCATGAACCGGAAGCGCGATGGCACACCACAGACAGACCAGGGCACTTAAGACTAAAATCCCCACCACGGCGGCAAAGCGAATCGCATGATCCTCGCGAACCCGACCGATTTTTCGCAGCATCAGCAGCGCATCCCCATAAAGTAAAATCGCGATCAAAAACCAGATGATCCAGTTTCGAGATAGGTTTGTGTAAATGAGCCAAGGCCAAAGAACCAGCGCCGCCCCCGCCGCCAGCCCGGTCAATATTCTTCCCGCCGCTCCCCATTTCCCGCCAAAAATCGGCCAAAGCAGCAAAATCGGCCCTCCCAGCAGAATTTGCCCTTTCATCATGCAGCCGATTCCCAAAATCATTCCCGCGCAGACCCACCATTCCAAACTCGCCAGCAGAGCCGCGAGAATAAACACAGGCAGAATCCAAACATCCCACTGCGGCCACGCGTGCGAGTCCACGATCGTGATCGGATCAAACCAAACCATCAGCGCCGCAACGATTCCGCACGCCCAGGCCCGATGCCGCGCCGGCAGCCGCCGCGCCGAAACGACCATCGTGATAAACATCGCCAGCATCGCCATCCAAATCCGCCAATCCGGCCAAAGGATTCCCCCCTCCGGCGCGGGATCATATTTCACTTCCGGCCCGCCCGCGGTGAATATCTGGTCCCGCGTGACGCTGCTCCCCGCGGGTGAATCGGCCATCAATCGAAAATGAATCGTCTCCCCCGGCGTCAGCGGCCGAAGCGTCGCCAGAACCCGCATCTCCCGCATCCCGGGCACCGGGCTCAATAGCGTCCGATTGGAATAAACCTTCGAAGTCCCCCATTCCACGCGCCATCGGCAAACACTTCGCTGCCCATCCACTGTTCCCAGCAAAGAGGCGCTCTCGCCGCCAGGGCGCACCTGAATGATATTCACAATCGGCGCCGGCCGCGGCGGCAAGGCGCTCAATCCGGCGTAGCAATACCAAAACCCCGCGGTGGCAATCACGAACACAATCAATCCGCGCGGATATCGCTCCGTTGCCAGATTCCATTCCGTCCCCGCTCCGCGCCGCACCCAAACCCAAACCAGCGGAAACATCAGCAAAGCCGCCGCCAGCTCGAATCCAGTATTGAGATCGAGCAGCGGCTGCATAATGTCTTCGATTCGCGGCGTGATCGTATCCATCTGCCCGCTTTGCCGCGCGGGATACCTATCCAAATCCGGATGATCCTGTTGCACATGACGCACAAAAAACGTCGCCACGGCCAGCCGCAACGGCGGAAAATCCAAACCCAAAAAAGGATTCCCGAACGGATCCTCCCCGCCGGCCAAACCTCGGTCGTAATAGTGCACGATCCCCTGAATGACTTCCGGAATAGTCAGGCGTCGCGCGGCCCCAAATCCGCCGCCGTTAAACAGACGCAGTTTCAGCACCGTCGCCGCGGAATGATCCGCCATCACATCCGAAAGATTCGGCAGCTTTGCCTGCGCCTCCGCCTCGCGCATCGCCCCATTGCCCTCAAAAAACAGGGTCACCATATCGGCCTGGAATCGAATGGTCCGCGTGTTCGGCCAGATTTCACTGCGCAGCGCGAGCCCCGCATGAATCGCCCAAATTCCCAGCCCAAGCAGAAACGCGCCGATCAAAGTCCAGAGAAGCGCGTCGCGCCCGTATTTTGACGGCGGCGGGGGAGTAGGAACCTGCAGAAGTTGTTTGACGGCCCCGAAGTCCGCCGGGCTTTCGCTCACAGCTCGAGCTCCTCTCCCGGCGCGGCGGGATTCCGCCGCCCGGTGGTAACCGCGCAATACAGGAAGATCGCCGAGGTCAGCAGCAGCGCCCACGCCATGCCGGGAAATGTCGGCTGGGTGATCAGGACCGAAACCGGGGCATCGCGATAGCTGCCCATGCTGGTGTATTGGTTGCCGAGCATGATGCACCCCAGCATCGTCAGCAATAGTTGCATCAGGGACATCTCCACCGAGACGGCTATCAGCGCCGCCCCGATCACGGCTGGAAACAACATATACCGTGCCAGCATTTGCGTCAGAATCGTCGGAAACAGAACCCACGGCGCCGTCAGCGCGACGAGAAACCTCGGATCGCGCCGTCGGATGTGAATCGACGCGCCAATGGCGCAGGCCACGACGGCCAGCATATAAATCACCCCCAGCGTGTATCGAAGATCGAGATGGATCGGCCAGTCCGCAGCCGGATCGTGCAAGTGCCAGCCGAAATGGCGTTCCAGCAGCGAGCAGAGATTACTGAGGCTAAACGCCCCCAGTTGCATGTCCTGATGTCGCCGCGTGCCGTAGGCGAATCCAACGTCCCACCACGAAAATCTCCCGTTGAGCGCGAACCCGGCGATCCAAACGCCGGCTGCCGCGACACACACACCGAAGGCGAGCCATTGCCGCCGCGGAAGCACCCACGGACCGGCCAGAGTCGCCGCGCACAGCAAAACGATGCATATTTGCAGCGGCCAATTGTGACCCCCAACGACCCGGAGAACCAAAATCGCGGCCGCGAGCATACCGAGCCATCGCACCCAGGTCGGGCCGCCCAGCGTCACGGCGCAGACGATCAATCCCGCCGCCAGCACCCCCCAAACATAATGGACCGCCGTCGGATCGTTCAGCAGCCAGGGCGAGACGACGACGCCCGCCCCCGCGGCCAATCCCCCGATGATTTTCGCAAATCGCCCCGGCCAACCCGCCAGCAGCGGAGTTATCAACAGCACCGGCGCGGCAAACAAAATCTGCCCTTTGAACATGCACCCAATTCCCAGCACGATTCCCGCGGCCATCCACCAGTCCAGCGACGCCAGAAGCGCCGCAAGCAGAAAAAACGCCGGCAGCCAGCTATTCCATTGCGGCCAGGTATGCCCGTCGATCAGCATGGGCGGATTCATCCAAACCAGCGTCGCCGCGATCATTCCACACGCCGGACCACGAAACGGCGGCGGCAGAAATCGCGCCAGGCAAACGAGGGTCACAAATCCCAGAACCAGGAAAATCCAAAATGGAATGCTGGCGACAAGATTATCCACCGGCGGATTGATTGCCGCCGACGTCGGCGCCAGCGTCCACGTAAACAGGGGCCGCAGGATCACCATTCCTGCCAAAAGCGCCGCCGGCGCCAATAGCAGCGGATCGCCCCAGCGCGGTCCGTCCTCCCGCCGCTGCACCCAATACCAAACCAGAAAAAACGTCGACAATGCCGCCACGCTCTCGGCGACGTCATTGATTTCCAGCATCGGCTGGACAACATCCGCCGTCGCCATCCGCGGGATGTGCGCCGGTCCGACGCCCCAGGGGATTGGGTCGTTGGGAAATTGATTCAGCTTCGGAAAATCAACCTGCACATGCCGCATCCAAAGCGTCAGCACCAGCGACCGCATCGGCGGATAATCCAACTGGATAGAATCGTTCCCATTCCCCCGATCCATTTCGTTGTAAAACTCGATCCAGCCGTTGACGACCTGCCCAACCGTCAGCGGCTCGCTGGCGTCGATATGCGCGATCTGCCGGCTGGTTTGCAGGATCAAATCCGATTTTACCATCGCGTCATTGATGTCCTTCTCCATGTGCGGCCCGGCCCAAAGCCCGGCGCGCACATCCATTCCGATGTGAAACAGTTGCCAGAAGAAAAACAGAATGGCGGCGGCCGTGAACGCCGCCCCGATGCGCAGGCGCAGCTGGTCCCCGTCGCCTGGGCGCGGAGCCTCTGGAATGGGGATTTCGCCTTTGCCCTCGACCATCCTTAACCCCCGCGATTATCGTATTGACGAAGCGGGCGACAGATCCTTTCCAGCCGCCAAATCCTTTTAACCATTTTGCTGCTTCTTAGCCTAACGCCGCGCCCAGTTCCTTCCAATAAAGATGGCCGCCGGACGGCTGTAAGGGACACACTTCAGCCCCTTCTTTGACGCGTCGAAACAAGAAGTGTGACAATAGCAGAGGAAATCGCCGAAACTGGCGTAAAAACGCATACGACGCTCTCGCTTGGCGACTCCCTCCGTCTGGCCGCGCCTTTCCTCCTGCTGACTTTAGCCCTCTTTGGCGGCATCCTTTTCTCGCAGTCGCCGCGTGTGGTTTCCCACGCCGGCGCTGACATCACCAGCCAATTCCGGTACTGGTTTCAGCTGGGCTTCTCCAATCTTCGCCATGGGCAACTGACCCTCTGGAACCCGCATTCCTACGCGGGATACCCTTTCTTTGGAAATTGGCAAACCGCGCTCCTCTACCCCTTCAATTGGCTGCATCTGATCCTCCCCTGGCCGGTGGCGATGAATTGGGTCATCGCCATCCACTTTTTCCTGATGGGCTGGTTCACATCCCTCTGGTGCCGGTTTCGCAATACCAGTTTGACCGGCTCAGCACTTGCCGGCCTGATCGCCGCCGGGGCCGGCGGTTATTATCTGCACATTTACGCCGGGCATCTGACATTCGTCTGCACCGCTGCCTGGGCCCCTTTAATTTTGCTATGCATCGACGGCCTGATTCGCCAGCGCAGTTGGTGGTGGGTGCGCCTCGGCATCATTGCCGTGGCGATGCAGCTCTTAGGCGGGTTTCCGCAAATCGTCTATTACACCGCGCTGGTCGCGGGAATTTACACCCTGATCCAAATTCCGCGCTGCGAGCACCCCTGGTTTTTGATCGTCGCGCTTTTGGTAATGGGCCTGGGCGCCGCGGGCATTGCCGCCGTGCAGATCGCCGTCGGGCTGGACACCGCCTCCGAATCCGTCCGCGGCGGCGGGGCCTCTATGGCCCTGGCCAGCTCTTTTTCCCTATCGCCCGAAAACCTCACCACGCTCCTGGTCCCCCATTTCCTGGGCGACATGTCCGAATTCCATCCCTATTTCGGACGCTGGTTCCTCTGGGAAACCTGCATCTTCGTCGGCGCCGGGGCCTTATGCCTGGCGATCGCCGCGCTATCGGATCGGCACAACCGCGCCGTGCCCGTGGCGCTCTTCATGACCATCCTGCTCGGCGTATTGGCACTCGGCTCCTACACGACGCTCTACCCGATCCTCTACAAATGCGTTCCCCTCTACGGCAGTTTCCGCGTCAACGGACGATTCGGATTCTTCCTCTGCCTGTTTCTGGCGACTCTGGCCGGCTTCGGCTACGACCGACTGCGCCGCCGGCCCGCGCCAGGGCCCTGGCTCGCCGCGATCTTCCTCATCCCAGGCCTCTTGCTGGTCGCGATTTCACTTTGGATGTCGGTTCATCCGGCCACCAATGCAAGATTCTGGGACTGGGCCATGGATCAACTCTACGCCACAGGCTCAACCATTCTTCCCGCGCACATTCATTCCGATCCCGATTTCCGCCGGGATGCTCCGATTTATTCCAACCTTCAATTCCTGATCGCCGGCGCCTGGATGGGATTGGCGGGGGGATTGGTGCTCGTCGTCCCGAGACGTAAATGGGCCGTTCACGCCCTGGCGATCGCCGCGGCCGCGCAAATTCTCGTCTTCGACGCACATCAGTTCGAATCGCAGCCCGCCGACCTGGCGATGCCCCCCGCCTGGCAGGCCGCCATCGATGACGTCCCCGACGGACAGCGCGTTTATGTCCCCAGCCTGGTTTTCACCAACAGCGGAGCCGCCGGCGGCCAGGATGACATCTGGGGTTACGATCCCTTCATGCCCCGGCGTTATGCCGAGTTCATGGCGATGACCCAAGGCAAAGACCCCGACACCGCCGGCTATTCATTCTCCATCCACACCGTTTCGCCCCTTTTGAAAATGGTGCGCCTCGGCGTCTACCTGAACGAAAACGACAAACCTGCGACGCGAGTGGACGGCGGATTGCCGCAGGCCTCGATCGTTTACAATTGGAAATTGACGCCGACCCGCGGCGAGTCTTTCGCCGCGATGCAGGACCCCTCCTTCGATCCGACTAAAACGGTCCTGTTGGAAACCCCGCCTGTGCCGCTGCCCGACCCAATGGGCGGCTCTTCGGAAGTGCAGATTTTCCGCCAGAACTCCGACGAAATTGATCTGGTCGCCATCCTCAGCCGCCCCGGCATCCTGCTGATCACCGACGCCTATGCCAGCGGCTGGCGCGCGCTCGGCCCGGAGGACGGTCGAGGTGAGTACGACGTTCTTCCCGCCGACTGGGCGCTGCGCGCCATCCCACTCTCCGCCGGATACCATTCGATTCGCCTGGTCTATGCCCCCAAGTCCTTTCTCATCGGCCTGGTACTTTCGTGGATCTCGCTCCCAGGTTTCGTCCTTTGGACGATCGTCGCCTCGATTCGCCAGCGGCGGCACTTCGCTTTCGCCTATTTTGTAGGGCTGATGATCATGGGCGTGGGGTTTTTTGATGACCACTTCGGCGAGTCCCGTTTGACGGATTTCGTCGCCGAACGGCCGCGCGTCCCTGATGAATCTTCGACCGTCTATCCCGCCGAGGACATCGTCAACCTTCCGATCTCCGACCAGAAGAAGAGCGAATTCGCCAGCTATTTCGCGCGGTTCCAGGCGTCGCTGCCGCCGGGATTTTGCGCCGTGCCGGAGTATCCCTTCATCGTCGCTGGGAATGACAATTTGGCGACGGTTCGAAATTACGCCCGGCACGAGGTCTCCTGGGCCGCCGTTTTGTTGAAAAATGAATATTTCCGCGGCGACCCCAGCGCCATCAAAGAGGTCTGGCTCTTCAACGACGATGCGTCCTACCGTCAATACGGCAACTCAATATTTACCTCCCATCCCGAAAACCCATTTTGCTATTATTCTCCGCGCGAAAGCGCATTGGTCATCAGCGTCCAAACCGGCGCCGGCGCGGTCGCGTCCGATTTAATGATGACCTATCTTTATGATAATTTCCCCCAATGCCCATATTGGTTTAACTGCGGGATCACCGGGCTTTATTGGATGCCCTCCGAGCGCAACGGCCATATCTACGGATATCCCAATTGGCGGCTCAGCCAGCTCCAGGAAGGCATCCGCTCCGATCACGTCCTTTCCATCCAGGACCTGATTACGGGCGACCCAAAGATCGCCTTTGAAAACGATTACGCCTACGCGGAGGCGCGTTATCTTTGCTACTACATGCAGGAGAAGGGTTTACTCGGCCGCTTCTTTACCGAATTGCAAGCTAATATCGCGACCGATCCGACGGGCTTTAATACATTTCAAGACGTGCTGGGCGAGTCCGATCTCTACAGTTTCCAGAGCCGCTGGAGCCAATGGATTTTGGCGCAAACGGTCCCCGACCTCCAATGGGTCGACGGGCAAGGTCTTCAACCGAAGTGAATTGATCTTCAGGCGATTTGCTTAAGCCGCTGGGCGCGGGCCGCGCGCATGATTCCCGGAACGATATATTCCCGCGCCACCTCGTCCCAACTCATCTTGCTCGCCAGCGCGAAACCCCGCTCGATGAACTTTTCAAACTCATCCGGCGTCCGCGGCAGCCGATCGACCAACTCCTTGGCCACACGTGCCGAAACCTCATGTTCAATCTGATCGCGCTGCGGCTGCCCGATCGACATCAGTTGCTCCGGCCGCATGCTCTTATTCGGCAGGTCTGTATAGTCGGCGACAATCACGTTCGGCGATGGCTGACCGCCGTTGGCCTTATCGACCAGTCCCGCGCACCCGCACACGTTGGTGTAAACGCAAATCCCGCCAAAGCTGATCGGTTCCACCTGCGCGATTCCGAACGGCTCATAAATGCTCTGCCCGAATTCCGCGTCCGAGCCTTTGCGGATGTCCATGAAATCCATATCCGCCGGCATCCGCGCCCCGCACGCCTTGGAATCAAATCCAAATTGATTGATGAACACCACTTTCACGTTCCGTGCCCGCGCGTTGAATTCCTGCACGCCCTGGTAATAAGCCGCCTCTCCATTGGACAAATCCGGCAGTCCCTCGCGGTGCACCACCGGCCAATGGTAATGCTCTTCCATCCGCCGAATATCATCCCCGCGCCGTGCCGGCACTTCCGTGCTCAGCGTAAATAGGACCGCCGTCTCGTTTCGCTGGCGCAGAATCATCTCCACGTGTTCCAGCACCCGCAGATCGCGCCACAACCCCTTGCTGGGAACCAATCGCGTCACGTGCGCAAAAACGTAATCCGGCTCATATCCCAGCAGCGTATTGCAATACCCCTGAAGCTTTCTACGGCTCGACATCTTGTCGGCCACGCTGATCTTCCAGTGCGGAACCCCGTTATACGCCAGTTGACTATCCACGTGCACGAAATCCGGACCCATGAACCGGATCTCTTTCAGCACGTAATCGCCGACGGCGAAAATCCCGTCGCAAAACCGCGACGCCTTCACCAGCGAATATTTGTAAAACCCGCTCTGATCGCCGAAGACGTCTTCCAGATAATGTCCCTGGCTGATGGCTTGCCGCATGACGTTGTAAAACATCGTGTCATGCCCCGGGTGGTGCTCGACGATCCGCCGCATTGGCGCGACTTCATGCGCATAAAATACCGTGCGAAAGTTGCTGCGCTCTCCCTCCAGAATCGCCGCCAGCGCCGTTGGCATCCCCATGTACTCATGGCTCAGGATCACGCACGGCTCAAGTTCGTTCCCCGCCCCCAGCGCATGCAAACACGCGATCGCGGGCTTGGCGAGGCGCATATACTGTTCGTAATCCCAGATGTGCTCGTATTTGGCGCTCTCGATGCCGAAGGTCTTCCACAATTCAAATTTAAACTGATTGATTTTTTCCTGGTCGTAGTGCGAAACATCGATCAGCAAAACTTCAGGCGTGCTAGTGACCCCCGTCTCTTTGCTGACGAATTTCCGCCGCCCATAAACCAGCGCCACGTCGAATTGCTGCTCGATCTCCCGAAATCGCCCCGCCAGGGGCGAGCGATAAAGATTATCCAGGCTGCTGTAAAGCACTTCACCCTGAGGCCCCAAGCGCTTCTCCCCGCGCTCTTCCCCCGGCCAATAAGGCCCCACCATGATATTCCGCGGAACCTTCTCCAGGTATTCCTTGCTGGTGAACAAACCATGCAGGACCGCGCCGATCCCGCCGATCTTCTGAATCGCCTCATGCGTCACATGGACAGCGGTTTGCATCGAAAAATCCTTTCCCTGATTTATCGGCCAAATCACGCCCAAAGGCGAGCCGGAGAGTTTACAAACGGTCCAAACCCGCCGCAATTTCATTTTACAACGTTAATGACCTCGACTTGACGATACCCGGACGTAGCGATGTATCCCGCCAGCAGTTCCCCTTCCCGACGCCTACCCCGGCTTTTTGCGATCGAGGCCATGGCCGCCCATGCCTCCAATCTCCTCATGCTGGGAATCTTCTTTTACATGCACCAGCACTTCGGCTGGGGGTCCTTGCGCAACCTAATGTTGTCTTGCTCACAGGGATGTGTTTACGTGCTCGGGGCGCTTTCCAGCAGTTATCTCTCCCTCCAGATGGGCCGGCGCCGCCTTCTCCGCGCCCTGAGCACGGCGATGGCGGTCTTTGTCGTCATCGGCGCCTGCTGGGCCAATGCGGCGGTCATCGTCGTCGTTCTCCTCTGCTACACATTCCTTTGCGCCACCCAGTGGCCCGCGCTGGAGAGTCTGATCTGCGACGGCGCCGGCGCCGAGGAACTGGCACGCCGCACTAATCTTTACAATATGAACTGGGCCTTCGTCGGCTCGATCACGGTCGCCGCCAGCGGCACCATCATCGAATATTTCCCGCGCGGTATTTTTCTGCTCGCGGCCCTGGCGCATATCTCCTGCGCCTTGCTTCTGCGCGTGATCGCCGACGCCCCCCCGGCCGCCCCAGTTCACGCCGACCCCGAGCCGCAGCTCCTGGTCGTGCGCACCCTGGCGATGCGCCTCTCGCGGATTGCACTGCCCGCGACTTACGCCGTCCTATATGCCATCGGCGCTCTCATGCCCACCCTCCCCACCATCCGCGCCCTTGATCCGCAAATGCGCACGCTCGTCGGCAGCGTCTGGATGATGGCCCGTTTTCCAACCTTCGCCTTCCTCACCGTCACCATCTGGTGGCACACGCGCCCCCGCGCCCTCGTCGCCGCCAACGCAATGCTCCTCATCGCATTCCTCGGCGTCACCATACCTCTGTTCCATTCCCTCTCGTTTAATCTTGCGGTCATGATCGGCGCTCAAATCGTACTGGGAACCGCGATGGGCCTGATCTACTCCGCCAGTCTCTATTTCGGAATGGTCCTTAGTGAAGGCAGCACCGAACACGGCGGCTACCACGAGGCGCTGATCGGCCTGGGCTCCATGCTCGGCCCCGGCGCCGGGGCACTGGCGCAGTCGCTATATCCCCAGTCCCCCAGCGCGGGAATCGCCGCCGTGGCCGTTTTGCTCGGAATCAGTGTCGCCGCCGCAAGCGTTTTCAGCCTCGCCAATTCACCCGCCGAATCGTAATCTCCCGCGTCGTTTTCCCCGTCGTCTTCAGTCGCACCTCCACGCGCCGCCTCGGCAGCAGCGGCTTCACCTTCTGGGCCCACTCCACGACCACCACCCCGTTCTGCTCCAGCATCTCCGCAAATCCGATCCCCTCGAAATCCCCTCCCCCCGTTACGCGATAGGCATCCAGATGAAATACTTTCAATTTCCCCCCCTTATAGATATTCAGCAGCACAAACGTCGGACTGCTGACATGCCTGGGATTCGCCCCCAGCCCCCGCGCCAGGCCACGCACAAACTGCGTCTTCCCCGCGCCCAATTCCCCAAATAAGGCGACGCACTCCCCGCCCACCAGCGTTCCGGCGAGCTCCGCGGCGATCGCCTCCGTCTTTTTCGGGCTGTTGGAATTTGTCTTCATTCCACCCGCGCCCCGAAAACCGCCTGATGCAATAACTCCACGGGATGCACGATCCGCAAATCGTCTCCTCGCATTTTGGCTTCCGCCGCCAGATGCAGCGCGCATCCCACGTTGCCGGCGACAACCGTTCGGGCTCCTGTCGCCGAAATATTCTTCAATTTTCTCTCCGCCAAATCGCTTGCCATTTTCGGATGGGTCAGGTTGTAGCTTCCCGCTGCCCCGCAGCACAAATCGCTCTCAGCCAGTTCCACCAGCTTCAGTCCCGGAATCTTCCCCAAAAGACGCCGCGGCTCCGCCGTCACTTTCTGGCCATGAGCCAAATGACACGCATCGTGATAGGTGACGGTCATATGGATGGCATGTTTCATCGGCGGCATCGGCAACTCATCCAGCACCTGGCAAATATCCCGCACGCTTCCCCCGAACGTCGCCGCCCGCTCGCGGTATTTCGAATCATCGCGCAAGAGCAACCCATAATCCCGCAGCATCGCGCCGCACCCGGCCACCGCCGTCACCACGAAGTCCAATTTTCCATCGGATGAGAATTCATCGACATTCCGCCGCGCCATTCGCCGGGCGGTTTTCGCATCTCCGTCGTGATAATGCAGCGCGCCGCAGCAGACTTGTCCATCGGGCGCGATCACTTCCGCCCCGCACGCCGCCAGCAATTCGATCGCCTTTCGATTCACATCCCCGAAGAGGGATTGACCCACGCATCCGCCGAAAAATCCAATTCGGATTTTTGCCCCCGCCGATCCGGATCTTCTGGGCAATTTCCCCGGCCACACCGGCCCATCCTCCGGCAACATCCGCAAAAATTTTCCCCTCGCGATCACCTTCCATAATCCCAGACGCTGAAGAATCCGCGCTGGCATGAGCGCCCATTTCAACCGCTCCGGAAACGGCAAGATATGCTTCACCAACCACGCGGCCCCCGGCGACGCGCCCGACGGCGCAATATGCTGGCGCGTCTCCTCGATCAATTCGTGGTAAACGACATTACTCGGACAGGCCGTTTCGCAAGCCCGGCAATCCAGGCACGAATCCAGATGCCCCCGCACGGCCTGCGTCGCCGAGATATTCCCATCCGAAATCCCCCTCATAAGTTGGATCCGCCCCCGCGGCCCCTCCGCCTCCAGCCCCGTTTGCAAATACGTCGGGCAGACCGGCAAGCAGAGCCCGCAATGCACGCAAGAAAGCGCCCGCTCATACGTTCGCGGATCAAGCTTTTGATTTGCAGAACCATCGCTCATCCACCCCATCCTATCACCCCAAACGCCGCCGCGAGCCGGCCTAGAATCGCCCGCTCTTCGTTCGAGGCATTCCAACGTGGCCGCCGCCCAGGTTGAAAAAAGTAAACCGATCCGCCCACATCAATTGCCGCGCGCTGGATTATCTCTTCATTCTCCGCCGATAAATTCCCCCGCACGATTCCAAACGCCGCGTCCGCCGACCAATTCCGCAATTTTCCCCGCTCGGCAAACTCCAGAATTCTCACCGGCGGCACCGAAGCCCGAAATCCCTCCGTCCCGTTCACCCACAGCCGGCCGCGCATGGCGATATCCTGCTCCAACGTCTGCCGCACGATCTCTGCCGGCCGATATTCGCTGAACCGTCCCGCGAAAAATTCAACCGCCGCCGCCGAATCCAGCCACCCACACCACAACTCCTTCGCCGTCAGGATCGCCCATCGCGGCCGCAGATTGGTCGCCAGTATTTTCCCCACAAATTGATCCGTCGGCTCAAATCGCGCCGCCAGCCCCGCCGCGGGGCGTTTGTAAGTGCGCATCGTCAGCGTGACGATCTTCCCAAATAATCCCCGCTGCCCAACCATGAATTTCGTTAGGTCATACCCCGCGACATTCTTCACGGTCCGCCCGCCGGCGGTGATCAATTCTCCACGGGCCAATCGAAACTGGCATCCGAGCAGCAAATCTCGCCACGCCCCATAACCCAACCGCAGCGCCCCCGAGGAGTTCTCCTCCACCAACTGACCCATCGGCAACTGTTCATCCCCATCGACCGGCACCCATTGATCGAACCGCGCCAACTCTTTTTGGACATCCGCCAGCGTCGCCTCCCCGGAGACCGTCGCCGTCAAATCCGCCGCCTGGCAATCCATCTCTCCGGCCCCAACCCAAGGCTCCTGCGGCTTTCTCTGCTCAGACATCCAATTCCCCCCTCGCCACCGCGTCGATCAACTCCGGCGGAACGCCGATGTCCGCCACTTCAACCTTTCCCAAATATTCCGCCGCCCCCGGCTCGCCGAATCCCAGCTTTTCCGCCACGAACGTAACCGTCCGCGTCGCCCGAATGCAGGCATCCCCCAGCGGCTTGCCCGTATCGCAATCCATTCCACTGGGCACATCAACCGCCAAAATCGGAACGTTCAGCGCATGAATTTGCCCAACGATCTGTGAAAACGGCGGCCGCGGCGGCGTGGCCAGGCCGGTACCGAAAATTGCCACGACAATCACTCCCGGACGCGGCCCCCCGGAAATATCGCGCACTGCCGGTAGTTTCATCGCCGTAACGATATCCCAATTAACCTTCGCCTCGTCCCGATATTTTTCTGGATCGGCGGTCAGGAAGATTCGCACATTGGCCCCCCGATTATGCAGGTGGCGAGCCATCGCCAATCCATCCCCGCCGTTGTTCCCGCCCCCGCAGGCGATCAGCACCTCCCGCGAATTGCCGAGCATTTCCCAAGCCGCCCGCGCCGCCCCCCGCGCCGCATTTTCCATCAGCACGATGCCGGGAATCCGATATCGCTCAACGGCCAGCCGATCGATCCGGCGAACTTGTTCACGCGATAATCGCAGCATGGCAACTTCTAAAACGGATTAAACGGATGCGCAGTATCTTCACCATTGACGCGAATCAGACTGATTTTTTCCAGCTCCCAAATTTGCCCATTCTCCTGAAAATCCAGTTCCCACGTGCTAGGCACCGGCTGATCCTGAGTGTAATCCTGCGTGCTAACCACCGTCACCGTCACGGTAATCAGCGTGTCGGTTTGGATTCCCTGCACACTCATGCTCGTGACCGATTTCACTCCGAATCGGTTATAAGCGCTTCTGAACTTGGTAACGATGTTCCCGCGTCCTACCGCGACCGTCTGTCCCACCGCTTCAACGACCGTCTCATCGTCCAGCCGCTGCCCCAGATCGCCCCAATCCTGCTGATTGACATCCTGCACCAGTGCCTTGGTTCGGGCCTCCGCTTTCTGTAACGGCGTCAGGTAAACCAGCCCCACGATCCCCAGCAACACCGCGACGATGGCGATCGCCGTCCCAACTCGCCGTAACGTCTTGTCCATCCGCCGGTTACCGACAACAAAGAGCCACACGCCGACAACCGCGATCAGAATTGCGACCCACCAGGGCAAATGCAGCAGGTAGTCCATGGGATTGGCTCAACCTTTATTAAGAACTGGTCCGATAAGCACAAGGATTTCCGTCCTGATGGTGACGCTATCGGTGCGTCGCCGCCGGGGCAAGCCGAGGCCGAGATTTCATGACCGCCGCCGACCCATCCCGAGCATTTATCGCGCCTCCCGATTCGCCGCTATTGGCGAACCTGTCCGCGCTCTGGGCCTCCGAACCCACCCTCGCCGAGGCCGTTGAATTGGTCGAGGAACCCTACCCCGTCGAGCCAAGCAAATCCGGCCCGCCCACCCTCTCCGTCCACACCGCCGGCGGACGCCAGGTCTGCCTCCACAGCCGATATCAGCCCCTCGACGAAGCGCGCAAGCTCATCGATCCCATACCCACCGACAAAAAAATGGTCTTCCACATCCTCGGCCTCGGCCTCGGATATCACCTGGAAGATCTTTTTTCCCGCGCCAGCGACGAAGCGATCTTTTGCATCTTTGAGCCCGACGTGCGAATGATCCGCACCGCCCTGGAGCATCGTGATCTTTCGGAAATCATCCGCAGCCACCGTCTGATGTGGTTTCAAGTCGCCAGCAAGTCGCAGATTTTTTCCCGGCTCTATCCGCATCTCACCATGGCGTCCGTCGGCTCGGAAATCGTCACCCACGCCCCAAGCCATTCCCTGCACGAACCCTATTTCCGCCAGATCGAAACCTGGCTCGCCGAGTTCGCCGGCTATTGCCGGACCAGCATGAACACTTTGGTCCTTAACAGTCGCACCAGCGCCCGCAATATCGCCGCCAACATCGCCTGGTACGCCGCCACGCCCGATCCGGCTCGCCTGCGCGATAAATACCGCAATCGTCCCGCCATCATCGTCTCCGCCGGACCCTCCTTGCGCAAGAACAAGCACCTGCTTCCCGAGGCCAGCGACAAGGCGGTCATAATCGCTGTCCAGACCACGCTCCAGCCGCTTTTGGAGATGGGCATCGAGCCGCATTTTGTGACCTCCATCGATTATCACGACATCTGCACGCGATTTTTCGAAAAACTTCCCTCCTCGCTGCGGACCGAATTGATCGCCGACGCCAAGGCCTCGCGAGCCATTTTCAACATGTTCACCGGCCCTCTGACCGTCATCGGCAACGACTTCGCCGAATCCATGGTCCGCGAACTGAATCTGAAAAAATCCACTCTCCCCGCCGCCGCGACCGTCGCCCACCTGGCGTTTTACCTGGCCGAAATGCTCGGCTGCGACCCCATCATCTTCGTCGGCCAGGACCTCGGCTTCGCCGATGGACTCTGCTACTCCCCCGGCACCAGCTACGAAGACGTCTGGCGGCCCGAACTCTCCCGATTCTGTACCGTCGAAATGAAACAGTGGGAACAAATCATCCGCGAACGGCCCATCCTCCGCCAAATCCCCGACTGGCGCGGCCGCCCCATGTACACCGAAGAGCGCCTCTTCGCCTACCTCCACCAATTCGAGCGCGATTTTGCCAAATCCCGCGCCCGCATACTCGACTGCACCGAAGGCGGCGCCGCCAAACGCGGCACCCTCGCCATGACCTTGCGCGAAGCGCTCGATCGTTTCTGCGTCCAGCAATTCCCCGACTCCATCATCGAGAACCCCCCGCCCCTCCGCTGGGATTTACTCGATGACTGCCGCCGCAGCGTTTCCGCTCGCCGTCAGGAGGCGATCCGCATCGAGCAGATCAGCCGCGAGGTACTGCCGCTGCTGGAGGAGATTCGCGATCACATCGCCGATCAGCCGCGCGTCAACCAGGCGATTGCCCGCATCGACAAGCTCCGCATGCGCATGGAAGAAAACGGCCGAACCTACGAACAGGTGATGCAATTCTGCCAGCAAAGCGAACTGCGCCGATTCGAAAAAGACCGCGCCCTGGCCGCCGAAAAAGTGCAGGGTGACGACAAACAAATCCGCCAAGTCGAGCGCGACATCGAAAACGTCCACGCGGTTGAACTAGCCGCCCGGGAGTTTCAGGAATTGATGGACGAAGTCCTGGAGCAATTAAACCGCATGTGGGCCGACAAGAAAACAGCCCGCCGAAAGGAGGCCGCGTGATCCAACCTGCGGTGATCGCCGTCGCCTCCATGCTCCACGAACCCCCGGGCGACGGAAGAAACAGCGCCCAGCGCCAATTCCGCGGCCAGCCCGTCCTCGCCTGGACCCTGAGCCGAATTTCACGCTGCGCCAATCTCGGCGCCACCGCCATTCTCTGCTGGCAAGACCAGCGACCCATGGTCGAGTCCATCGCCACTGATTTCGGCGCCCAATGTTTCTCTCCTTCCGCCCGAATTGCGTTGCCCAAGCTCGATTCCATTACGATCTCTCGTCGCTGGTCCGACGGCTGGCGCGGCGGATTACTCGCGGCCTGCGATTTCGACCGCGGCTTCCACGCCCCATGGATTCGCGATCTCCTGTCCGAACTCGGCGGCCAAGCCGCCTGCCTTATCGATCCCGCCGCCGCCCTGGTTGATCCTTATCTGATCGACGCCCTGATCGATCACGCCGCCGTCAACGCGGAAGTCGATTTCTTCTTTACCCCCGCCGCCCCCGGCCTCAGTGGGGTACTGATCCGAAAAACCCTCCTCGACCAGCTCGCCCTCACGTGCACCCATCCCGGCGCGCTCCTCGGCTATCGTCCCGACGTCCCCCAGCGCGACCCGATCTCCACCCCCGCCTGTGCCCCCGTCGCCGCGAATTTAGCCCGCACCACTCATCGATTGACCTTGGATTCCGACCGCCAGATCGCGCTCATTTCCCAGGCTACCGACCATCTCAACGGCCAGCTCATCTCCAGCCCGGCCGAACATTTGCTCCACGCCGTCCAAGCCGCCCCCCCATGGAACACTCCGCGCGAAATCGTCCTGGAACTAACCCCCCGGCGTCACACTCGTCCCATCTATTGGCCCGGCTCCTATCAACCCATCGATCGCCCTGATCTCTCGCTGGACGCCGCATCCAAACTCTTCGAAGAGTTATCCCCCATCGACGATCTTCGCCTCATCCT
>JBEKPV010000053.1:0-19769 GCA_049520395.1 Tepidisphaeraceae bacterium | reverse complement strand
TGAAATAGGTGTTCCGCAACTCTTGAGGCTCTAGGAGGGGCTTGATTGCTCCAAGGGACTTATGCGGGGCCATGGCGAAAAGGAACGCTAGCGACTGAAGCCTTGCGGGCAGCGGTGGCGGACCTTCCCCCTTTGTGAGAAATGTGGGAAGTACTGGACTATATCTAACGTCGGCTGATTGGCTGATTGCATCTTGAGCGATGCTCACAGGCGAGGCCTCTGTGATTTCAACCTTGAATTCCGTTGGTGTGGTCGGTCGCGCAATTAGATATCTCGTATAATTGGCCATTGCGTTGCCGAGCGTGATCGCCTTATTCCACCCATTCCACGGAGCCGTCGGCCTGTTTAACCGGTCGGAGGGTGAAGGGCGCTTCAGGCAAATTGGGGGCGGGCCGGCCGCCGCTTCGCCTTTCATTGCCGCGTGAACGACGCTTCTGCGAGTGATAGGACTGCACAGTACCGTGCTTGTTGGCCGGAACCTCTTGGAGGCCGCCGTACTCGATTGCCTCCGTGCAAACCATGTCCAAGAGGACTTGACGCGTGTTCATGTCATCCCAGGCAAGGGTCTTAGGTTGATCTGACGGGTGTAAAAGTAGTTGGTGGCGAACCCGCCCGGTCCACCAACGCCTTCCTGGCTGCATAAAATCCTGAAAATTCCGTTCGCGAGAGCATAATACCGCCCTTTGCATATCCAGGCGAGCCTATGCCTGCGCGAGGCGAACTGGGCGATTAGAATACAGGATCGAGCAATGGGGACAAGAAAATGCGGTTGGACGGACAAGTTTTCAACGCGACAGTTTCGCAACTTTGCTAGGATGGAGCGCCGGTGCATAAATCTCGCTACGATTGAAGGTTATACTGATTAGATCGCACCCCAGCGCCGCAGAAGAATACGCGCCACGGTTCGTCGGCGATTATTTTTTATTCTGAGCCAAATTGTTTGAGTTGGAAGCGGGTGGCCACTAGAGGCCATTCGCCAAATCATTCTATCTTCGTCTTCCCCGGAATTTGCCTTTGATTTTTTGCCCTTTTCTGTGCGGCTTTTTGGTTTTGGGGGGAGTGACGGGCGTGCCGCGGCCGCGGAGTTCGACCACGGCCAGATCGAGTTGGCGGCGGGCGGGGTCGACGCGGACGATTCTGACTGTGGCGGTGTCGCCGATGTGGATTCGTTTTCCGGTGCGCTGGCCGCGGATGACGCCGCTCTTTTCGTCTACGTCCCACCAGTCGTCCATGAGGTCTTCATAGCGGATGAGGCCGTCGATTAGCCAGGTGGTGAGTTGGACGAAGATGCCGAAGTTGGCGATGCCGGTGACTACGCCGGGGAAATCTTGGCCGATTTGTTTTTCGAGGAGTTCGAGGACCTTGATTTGGCGCAGTTCGCGCTCGGCGTCGTCGCCGCGGCGTTCGGTGAAGCTGAGGTGTTTGCCTAGTTCGACCAGTTCCTGTTCGGGGGGGTAGTTTTCCAGTTTTGGCTTTTTGTGGCCGCGCGTTAATTCCTGGGCGGCGAAATATTCGTCGAGCAAACGGTGGATCGTCAAATCGGCGTAGCGGCGGATGGGGCTGGTGAAGTGACAGTAATGTTCGCTGGCCAGGGCGTAGTGGCCGATGGGACGAGGGGAATACTCGGCGCGGGTCAGGCTTTTCAGCACGGCCAGGTTCACGGCGAAGGATTCGGGTTTGCCTTTTACGCCGGCCAATAGTTGCTGCAGGGCCTTGCGATCGAGGGTTTTGGGGACGCGGTAGCCGGCGGCTTCCACGAATTGGCGAAGGCGCGTGGCGTCGTCGGTTTCGGGCTCGGGGTGAGTTCGCCGCAGGAACGGGACGTGGAGCGAATCGAGAAGGCGGGCGACGGCTTCGTTGGCCTCGACCATGAACATCTCGATCAGCGTGTGGGTGAAACTCTGGTCCTCGGGCTCGGCGCCGACGACTTTGCCCTGATCGTCGAGAACCAATTCGACTTCCGGCAGCTCCAGGACGAGCTGGCCGGCGGCCTGGCGGCGCTTTTGGATGCGCTTGGCCAGGGCGCTCATGTTGTGCAGCAATTCGACGACGGCGGGGTTGTAGGCGTCGATCTTGCGCGGGCCGTCGGGGTGGGGGATTTGGTCGGCGTTATCGAGAATCGCCTGGGCTTCGCGGTAGCGCAGGCGATTGGCGCTGCGGATGACCGTGTTGGCAAAGCGCGTGCGGACGGGATGGGCGTCGTCATCTAAAACGATGAAGGCGCTTTTGCACAGACGGGGGACGCCTTCCTGGAGGCTGCAGACGCCGTTGGAGAGGATTTCGGGGAGCATGGGGATCACATGGCCGGGGAAGTAGCAACTGTTGCCGCGCTCCTTGGCTTCGATGTCGAGGGGGCCGGCGGCGGGGACGAAATGGGAGACGTCGGCGATGTGGACGCCGAGTTCCCACTGGCCATTGTCCAGTTTCGTGAGGCTGATGGCGTCGTCGTAGTCCTTGGCGTCGTCGGGATCGATGGTGCAGATGATTTGATCGGAGAGGTCGAGCCGATCGGGATAGGTGGTGGCGGCGTTGAATTTGTCGATGGCGGTGCGGGCTTCGTCGAGGGCTTCGGCGGGGAATTCGCCGGGGAGATTGAATTGGACGATGACGGATTTTAGATCGACGTCTTTTTCGCCGCGTTGGCCGAGGATTTCGGTGATGACGCCCTGGGCGGCTTCGCCGGGTTTGGGATAGGTGGTCATTTCGACGACGACGGTGGTGCCGACTTTGATGTGGCGCGCGGCGGCGTCGGGGGTGAGGATGGGCTGGGTGAAGGTTTTGCCGTCGGGGAGGACTTGCCAAGTGCCGTGGAAGCGAGTGAGGGCGCCGACGAAGCGTTTTTGGGTTCGGCTGACGATGTCGACGATTCGGCCGCGGAACATGACTTTGCCATCGCGCTGCTCGCGATTGGTGATGCTGGCGCTGACGATGTCGCCGGTGATGGCGCCGGCGTTTTCGCCTTCGGGGATGAAGAGGTCTTCGTGGCTGGTCGGGTCGGTGGGGGTGACGAAACCGAAGCCGCGTGCGTTTTGGCGGTAGGTGCCGACGATGCCGGCCTGACGGACGGTTTGCGAGGGGAGCATGACGCTGCCGCCGGAGCCTAGGACGACCCGGCCGGCGTGCATGAGTTCGCGCAGGGCGTCGCGGAAGGCGTGGTACTGGTCCTCCTCGGTGAGTTGCATCTCGCGGGCGAGGCCCTGAGGTTTGACCGGGCGGTATTGGCCCGATTTCATGTGGTTTAAAATTTTTGTGTGTAGTTGTTCGGACATTCTGAAATCAATTCTTTCTGTTAATGGAATAGTGTCTGGGCGGCGAGTTGCGCGGCCGAGATGTCAATTATATGTTGCGTTCTTGGGACAATTTGTGTTGCTGGTGTTCGGCCCCTCACCCTGGCCCTCTCCCCGGTGTACCGGGGAGAGGGGATCAATGCGAATCTGCGGTTGTTAGCCTTCCACGACGCTCTTTTCGATTGGTTCGACGGTGACGCCGGCGGCGCGGACGAATTCGATGGCGGCTTTGACCTCGCGCTCGGCGCCCGTCAGGAGGACGGCCATGATGCCGATCTGATCCTGTACGCTGGCCTGACGGATGTCGAAGACGACTTCGGGGAATTTGCGGCTCATTTGCCAGATGATCGGCTGCTCGACCTGCGATCGCGTGGGGAACGTGAACCAGCAACGTTTGGAATAGTTGGACTCTTTCATGAGCGTTACCTGCGGCAAAGTGGCGGGGAGCCTCCTGCTATCGCGGGGATGATGCTGATCTCGTCTCCCTCTTTTACGGGCGTTTCCAGGTTTTTCAAAAAGCGGACGTCCTCGTCGTTCAAGTAAACATTCACGAAGCGGTTGAGCTGGTTGGGGGCCTTGAAGAGGCGGGTTTCGATGCCGCTGGCTTTGGATTTCAGGCCGTTGAGGACTTCGCCGACGGTGGCGCCGGAAACTTCGACGACGTCGGCGTTTTGTGTGTAGCTTCGCAAGGGGGAGGGGATTCTGACTTTTATGCCCATGGGCAATCCTTAAATTAATTTTCACGATGAGACGGGAACCGGGCGCGGGGCGGGTCGTGGAAGATTGACGGCCAATTCGGCCGAGCCCTGACGCGATAACAATTTGTCGAACTCAGACAGCTTGGCCTCGATGACTTCGGGCATGACCAGATCGTTCTGGACGGTTTCCAGGGTTTTGAGACCGTTGCCGGTGATGCTGATGACGATCGATTCGTTCCTGGGGATTCTTTTTTGCTGGAGCAATTTGATGGTTACGGCCAGAGTGGTGCCGCCGGCGGGTTCGGTCCAGATGCCTTCGGTGCGGGCGAGGAGTTTGATGGCGTCGACGATTTCACGGTCGGTGGCGCTTTCGCCCCATCCGCCGGAGTCTTTGACGGCGTGCCAGACGTAATAACCGTCCGCGGGGTTGCCGATGGCGATGCTCTTGGCGATCGTATTGGGCTTCTGCGGCTCAATAATATCGACACCTTTGTGGATGGCCTTAACTACGGGATCGCAGCCGGCGGCCTGGGCGGAGTAAATCCTGGGGTGATTGTCCTCGACGAGGCCTAGTTCGATAAATTCCTGATAGGCTTTATAGACCTTGGGGAGGATGGTTCCGCCGGCGGTGGGGACGATGGTGTGCTGCGGGAGTTTCCAGCCGAATTGTTCGGCGATTTCAAAGCCGTAGGTTTTGGCGCCTTCGGTGTAATAGGGGCGTAAGTTGACGTTGACGATGGCCCAGCCGTATTTGTCCGCGATTTCGGTGCAGAGGCGATTGACGTCGTCGTAGGTGCCGCGGATTCGGACCATGGTGGGGCCGAAGATGAGGCTGCCGAGGACTTTGCCTTGTTCGAGATCGTGGGGGATCATGACGAAGCAGCGGAGACCGGCGAGGGCGGCGTGGGCGGCGGTGCTGTTGGCGAGGTTGCCGGTGCTGGCGCAGCCGACGGTCTCGAAGCCGAACTCGGCGGCTTTGCTGATGGCGACGGAGACGACGCGCTCTTTGTAGGAATAAGTCGGGTAATTGCAGGAGTCGTCCTTGATCCAGAGATCGGTGCAGCCGAGTTCTTTGCCGAGGCGTTCGGCCTTTCGGAACGGGGTGAAGCCGGAATTAAAGCCGGTTTTGGGCTCGCCGGCGAGGGGGAGGAGATCCTTGTATCGCCAAAGGCTGCGGGGGCCGGCCGCGATGGACTGGCGCGTGACCTTGCCCTTCATTTTGGCGTAGTCGTATTCGACTTCGTAAGGGCCGAAGCAGGATTGGCAGACGTGCTCGGGGGAGATCCCCGTGCGGTTGCCGCATTCTTTACATTTTAAACCCACCACGTAACTCATGATCGCGTTTACTCCAACAAAAAACCTCTTCTTGCTGATAAGAAGAGGCTGTGGCGTAGTTTACGTTGTGGCTCCTCTTATCTTCCCCGGCCTACTGCCAGGCGGGATTTAGCACCGAAACCGCTTAAAAATCCGGAATTGGTTGCTGTGGCGTCGACGGGCCCGACCCTCGGCCACTCTGGATAAGACCTCTTATTCAGTCAGATTGTCAGGCAATTATCTTAGGTTTCCGGGGGGCGGTGTCAAGCCTGATCCATTATTGGATGTATTGCTGCTGGGTGGGCTGAAAGTCGAGTTCGGGGTAGGAGGTGACGTCGAGGGAGAGGGTTTTGCCTCGTTGGGGGCCCATGACGATGCACCAGCGGCGGTGGTTGGGATTGGGGGCTGGGTCGCAGACGATGATGTGGGAGATGGCGTCGGGGGCGAGGACGCCGTTGGGAAAATAGAGGTAGGGCTGGCCGGAGGTTGGGGAGGTTAGTTTTAGGGGGGAATCGGCGTCAGCCAGCGGCTGGAGGTCGGCGAGTTGGTCGGGCATTTTTTTGTTGAGGGCGTAATAGAGGAGGAGGGTTCCGCTGATGTCGTGAAGTTGGGCGGCGTCGGGGTCGCTGTTGACGGCCTCGTCGGAGGAGATCGGGCCGCCGGGGTTGTAGACGGGCTGCGGAGAGGATGGGGCGGCGCTGTTGGATTGGCAGCCGGCCAGCAGCATGGCTAATAGTCCGGCGGTTATGTGGGCGCTTCGCATCGCTTTATTTTGGGCATTAGTGTTCGCCGGGCAACTGGACGTCATCGGAGTTGCTGTTGTAATTCGCCGGCGGAATTTGCAGAGGGATTGACGGCTGGGTGGCCGAACCGCGGGAGAGGCCGATCATGTGCTCTTCCATGACGCCGGGTTGGACGGCGTTGGGGGTGAGCTTGAGGCCGTTGGCTTCGTCCTGGGACATTTTGGTTAGATAGTCCGGGATTTGGGCGACGTGGGGGGTGAGGAAGATGAGCAGTTCCTGTTTGGATTTGTCGTTGGAGGTGTACTGGAAGGCTTTGCCGATGAGGGGGAGGTCGCCGAGGATGGGGATTTTACTTTGGGCGAAGGTTTTTTGGTCCTGCATCAGGCCGCCAACGACGATGGTCTGTCCGTCCTTGACCTGGACGTAGGCGTCGGCGGAGGTGAGAGCGAAGACGGGAGCGTCGACGCCGGCCTGGATGGTGACGGTTTGGCCGGTGAGGGAGGAGATTTGGGGGTCGATTTGCATGATGACCAGGCCCTGGGGATTGATGTGGGGTGTCACGCTGAGAATGATGCCGATGTCCTGGTATTGGACGGTGTTGTGGACGCCGCCGTTGGAATCGACATAGCTGTCGTCGATGAAGGGGACTTCGCTGCCGACGGTGATGTCGGCTTCCTGATTGTCGCTGGTGAGAATGTAGGGACGTGAAAGGACGTCCAGTTTATTGGCTTGGGCGAGGGCTTGAATGGTGGCGTTGAGATGCTGCTCGAGAACGTTGACGACTAGACCGGGGGGCATGGTGGAGGAGACCGCGGCGGCGGCGGCGCCGAGGGTGCTGGAGTATTGCTGACCGTTGCCGCTGGCGCGGACGTTCAGGGCGGAGAAATCCACGCCCATGTCCTGGGAATTGTCGTGCTCGACTTCGGCGACGAGGACTTTGATGAGCACCTGGGGGACGGGGCGATCGAGCTTGGTGATGAGGTCGCGGACCTGCTGTTCATATTTAGCGGCGGTGGCGACGAGGAGGGTGTTGGTGTCCTGGTCGGCGACGATGTAAACCTGGCCGACTAATTCGGCGAGACCGGATTCTGAAGCGCCGGTTGTGCCGGTGAGGCCGCGGCCGAGCCCGCCGAGACTGGCGAGACTAGAGGTGGAGTTGTTGCTGGTGGATCGGTTGGAGGAGCCGGTATTACCGAGCAACCCGCCGCTGCTGCCACCGCCGAGACCGCCGAGTCCGCCTCCTCCCCCACCGCCGCCGAGGCCGCCGGTCAGGGAGGATCGGCCGTTGGGGCTGACTTGATTGCCGGTGCTGCTGCTGAATTGGTTGCGCGTGTTGCTGGTGTTGGGGGTCGTGGTTTGGTTTCCGAAGAGGGAATTCAGGGTGTTCATCATGTCGACGGCTTGGCCATTTTCGACGGCGTAGGTGAAGAAGGTTTCCTCGGAGGCGGGATTGGAATCGAGCTGGTTGAGAACATCGGTGATGACTTTCAAGGTATCGGTGGGACCGCTGACGACGACGGTGTTGGTGCGTGTGTCGGCGGAGGCCTGGACGTGTCCGGTTTGACCCTGATCTTGCGGTTGGGCCGCGCCCCCCGCGGCGGCGCCGCCGCGTGCGCCGGCGCCGAATCCTCCGCCGCCGCCGAAACCGCCGCCGCCGCCCCCACCGCCGCCGTTGCCGCCGAAGCCGCGGAAGAAGAATCCGGGGTTGGGGAAGCCGGGGAAGGTGTTCTGCGTCTGCGATTGCTGGGGGCTGAAGATGTCCATGATGAGCTTGGCGGCGTCGGTGGCGTCGGCGAATTTTAGTTGCTTAACGATGATGCTGCTGGCCTGGGCGTCCTTGGTGTCGAGGCTGGCGACGATCTGGACGACCCGCCGGATGTTGGCGGCGGTGTCGGTCATGATGAGGGTGTTGCTCATCGCGTTGGCGGTGAAATCGGCGTCGGTGCTGACCAGGGGTTGCAAGTCGGTTTTCAGTTTCACCGCATCGACGCTGCGGACGGGGATGACCTGGGTGATCAATTCATCGGAATCGGGAATCTGCGCGGGATCGGCGCCGAAATGGACGGGGACGTTTTCTTTTTTCGCTTTGTCGAGGGAGACGATTTTCAGGATTCGGCCCATGCGGATGGCGGTGTAGCCGTTGGCATTGAGGACGGAATTCAAAAGGGAGACGGCCTCCTCGGGAGTGACGGGCTGTTTGCTGATCAGTTCGGTGATGTGAACCGTGACGGGGGTCACTTTGACGACTTCGAAGCCGGCTTGCTCGGAGAGATAATCGAGGACGGCGTCGAGGGAGGCGTCTTTGAAGTTGAGGCTGATGCGCGTGGCGGGCTGGCTGGGGGGCGCGCTGTCGGAGGATTGCTGGTCGGTGGGGACCATTTGCGCGGATACCAGGAGCGGGGAGAACAGGATCGCGGCTGCCGCGCCCAGGAGCGTCGCCGATCGGCCTTTGACTGTCATGACTGCCCTTTCGTTCATCTGATTTTTTCCTCTTCCGATTCGTTTGATTTTATTTTGCATCATTGCGCCGGTTCGGTGGCCGCGGGGGCGGGGCCGCCGTTGAGTTCCGCGAGTCGTTTGGCGCGCAGGCGCTGGAGAATCGCGGCGGTGCCTGGATCGACGTTCTGGTCGGTTACCACGGGGCCTTCGGATTCGATGCCGGTGCCGTAGATGAGTCCGAAGGCGTTTTCGCCGCGGAGGTTTTGGCCGACGGCGACGCGCACTTTTCGCCCGCTATTGGACTGATAATCCAGTTCGTCCAAGGTGATATCGGTGATTTTGCCCTGTGCGATGGAATCGCCGATTTTGACCTGGCGGACCGATTGCTGGGAGGTGCCTTCGATGAACCCGACGGTGGCGTGGTCGGTGACGGTGACGCCGGTGAATACGAGGACGTTTTCGGGGGCTTGGGCGTCGAATCCGCCGCTGTTGCCGCCGCCGCTGGATTGGGCGATTCGGCCCTTGGCGAAGAGGCTGTAGGAATTGAGCAGATCGAATGCGCGGGACATTTCGGTGGGCTGGGGGATGCGGATTCCCTCGTCGCCGGCGGAGGAATCCAATTGCCGGCGATGGTGGGATGAATTGGGAACGGATTCCTGGGAGGTCTGCGCCGCGGCGATCGCGGCGAGGATTGTTACCAGGGATGCGGAGACGATTACTTTGGTAATATTCATGGGTTCCCCCCCGCCGGATTGGTTTCCGGGAGCGACAGGGTTGAGACATTCATACGGACGGTGAGGTTGTCCGTGTTTTCGGGGCGTGAAGAGATTTGGATTTCGTTGACGCGGAGCGGGATGGTGGCGGTTTCGAAGGCCCAGATGAGGCGGGCGAGGCCGGGAGTGGAACCGGTTACGGTAATGTCATAGCTGAGGACTTCGAAGGCTTTTTCCTGGGCGACGTGCTCGGTTTTCAGGGCGGTCACGACCATGTTGGCGCGCTGGGCCCATTGGAGCATTGCCAGTTGTGCCTGGCTGTCGGCTTTGGATTCATCGACCTGCAGGCCGCCATTTTGCATTTCGGTCCAGACTTTCTCGAGTTTGATTTGTTTGGCGACCAGGTCCGCGTTGTCGCTGATCTGGCGGACGGCTTTGTCGGTGGCCTGGCTGACGGTGTCGAGCTGATCGAAATAGGGGGAGAGCACGAACTGGTCGAGAAGCAGCAGCGCGACGGCGGCGATGGCTCCGATGCCGGCATATTTTTCACGTTTCGAGAGAACCACAATGACTCCAGTCTTTGGTCAACCGCCGGACGTGGCCGTGGGGGCGACGTAGGTAAAGGAGATCGAAAAAGTTACTTCGCGCTCGCGCGGCGAATTTTGAGTGCCCAAGAGGGTCACCTCGGAGAACCCGGCGGTGCGTTTGATGCGATCGACGACGGAGAGGACGCGCTGCTGATCGCTGCTGCGGCCGGCCATTTGTCCGGTGAGGGCGCGGAGATCGGTTGTTGGCGCCTTGGCGGAGGGAATTGACGCGGTGTGCGTGGCTTCGCGCAGGGAAAGGGTTGTGGCGTAGGTGTCTCCGTCATCGGAGACGGCGGCAGTCAGATCGCGGAGGCAGGCGAGATATCTGGGCTGGCCGCCGTGCCAGTTTTGAGCGAAGGAGACTTTGGAGACGAACGCCTGGGCGGCGGCGACTTGGTCCTTGGAGGTTTCGATTTTGGTCTGGTACAGGGCCAGGGCGTCTTCCTTGTGGCCGAGATCGACGTAGCACCAGAAGGCATAGAGCAGAACGACCAAGGCGGCGGCGGCGGCGATCATCGCCCAGCGGGGAATGGGAAGTTGTTTGGGCGCGGAGAGGCGCGAGTGGAGGAAATCGACGGTTTGTTTTCCGTGGAGTCCGGAGCGCGCCAGGGCGACGGCGGCGGCGAATTTGGGGGCTTCGCCGTTGCGGTCGGCGGCGGTGATTTCGACGCCGAGTTCCGCCAGCTGGCCGCCGCGTACGCGGAGGCCGAGTTGTTCGCCCAGTGCACCGGCGTCCATGCCGCCGGCGCCGTCCCAGAGGACCAGATCGCGCCGGCCGGGGCCGGTCATTGTGGAGACGGCGCGGCGGAGTTCGCTTAGGAACGGGGCCTGGGGGTCGGGGGCGCGAAGATGACGGATGGCGCTGGGGGAGGGGCCGTTTTGCATCGAGAGTTCGGAACCGGCGGGGCCGGCGGAGAGGACCATCATTTCCGCGCCGGAGGCGGCGGTGGCTTCGCCGACGGCTAGCGCGGAGGCCGTGACGGCAATAGGTTTGAGATGCGCGGCCTTGCACATGGCGGCGGCGGATTCGACGTGCTTTTTCTGGGTGCCCATGAGGAGCACGGATTTTTCGGGGATTTTTTCGGCGTTGCCGGGTTCTTCCGGAGCGTCCGGGCCGGCGACGAAGTCGTAGACCAGGTCCTTGATTTCTGTGGAGAACTCGGCTTCGGCTTGCAGGCGGAGCAGATCGATGAGGGTCGCTTGATCGGAAGGAGGGACTTCCTTGCGTCGAACGAGGAGCCAGCGGACGGGGATGCCGACGATGGCGGCCTTGGCGGTGAAGCCGCGGGATTTGAGGAAGGCCCCGAGAGCCGCGCCGAGTTCGCCGGGTTGCGCGGCGGTGAGGCCGGGGGGATAGACGAACTCCTCGAGGCGGGTGATTTGCGGCCGCGGTCCGGCGACGGCTTCGGCGGCGAGGAGGGAGCGCTCGCCCAGCGCCAGGCCGATCACTTTTTTGGGGCGCAGCAGCTCCTGGGTTTTTTCGGTGATCTGATTGCGCCATTCTTCCACGATGTTCATTTCACAACTTTCGCTGGTTATGGATTGAGGGGGTTGCCGCCGGTCAGGGTCGCGGAATCTCCGCCGTATTCGGATGGGACGCCCTGGCCTTTTCTGAGGGAATCTTTAATTTCCCGGGGGAGAGGCCAGCCTAGATCGGTTAAATCCTTGCGATAGATAATTTTTGCCGGAGTTTGGCGGCAATCGACGACGATCTGTACGCGCTTGAACGCGCGGCCGTCGCCGCTGACGGCGACGATGTCGGCGGAATATTGATAGGAGGTGGTGGTAATGAGAGTGGAGATTTGGTTGTAGGCGGCGGCGCCGAGTGCGCCGCGAATCCAGGAGGTGTCGCCGCTGGTGGTTCCACCCTGGCGGGTGCCGATGAGGGTTTCGGCTTGTTGCTGGGTGATGCCGGGGAGGCACATGAGGACTTGCTCGGGGGCGGTGTTGACGTTGATCAGGCCGGTGGCAAGGGTGGTGACCCTGCGCCCATTGACCGTCCGTGACTGGCTCTGCTGGCTGTAGGCGGTGACGAAATTGATGATGCCGCGGTCCATGTCGGTGCCGCCGGAGGAGAAGTTGAGATTGATGCCGTTGGTGGCGGCGCTTTGGGCGGCTTGTTCGCCGGGGTCGATGACGCCGTTGCGATTGGTGTCCTGGCCGTAAAGGATTTGCGGGGTCATGCCGGAGATTAATCGCAATTCGTCGACGGTTTCGTAATTGGAATCTTTGCACGCGTAGGGTTCGGGGAGGGCCTGGTAGGTTGGGGTTTTGGCGCCGTCGGGGGTGCCGTTGGCTTCGGGGGTGCGCCAATCGACGATGGCGTCGGCGAGAGCGGGGGTCATGTTGGGGAGAATTTGAAGTTCATCGGAGGTGGCGGAATTGAGATTGAGTTTGCCGGATTCGTCGACGAGGCCGAAATCGAAATTCTGGTTGCTGTCCTGATTGGGGCGGATGATCCAGAAATATCCCTGGCCGACCTGAATTCCCTGGGTGGGGATGTCGTTGCACAGGGTGACGGCGTCCTGGGTGTATTCTTCGGTCTGGGCGAGGACCCATTGCTCGGCGCCCTGCTCGATGGCATCGGCCTGGTCGTAGGCGAGGCGGTTGGCGGAGGCGAGGGCCTCGGCACGCATTTTTTGGGCGAAGACGATGAGCAGCCCGCCGAGAATTACGATGATCCCCATCGCGGTGATGAAGATGGCGCCGCGGCGATTTTGGCGGCGGGAGGGGCGATGTTGTGGGTTCCAATTCCTCATTGCATGCTCACGGCGGTGTTCACGTTGGGATCGAGGGCGGCGGTCGATAACGAGAGGGGAATTACCCGGGTAAAGGAAAGAGTCTGAGTTCCCGTTCCGCTGGGGCGCGCCAGGACGAGCGTTATTTGCACGGCGGCGGGGAGAGTGTTGTCTTCCTGCGTGGAATCCCAGGTGTCGAGCCATTCGGAGCCGGTGGAATATTGGATGGTGAAGGAATCGACGCCGCGGCAGAGGACTTCCTCGTCGGGCTGGATCATCTGCTCGGAAAGGAGATTGCGGCCGACGCGGCGGATGAGTTCGTACTGGCCATCGGAGGCGCGCTGGACGGCGTATTCGACCTGCTTGATTTCGCCGTTGGCGTCGGTGTGAAGGGGGCCGGAGGCGGTGGTGAAGAAGACGACGTCGTCGGCTTCGTGGCCGCGGTCGTCTTGCTCTTGCAGGGCTTCGAAATTGCCGGCCAGGACGGTTTGATTGGCGGCGCCGGTGGAGGTCGTGATGGTCAAGTTGGTTGACGATTGGGCGGTGCTAACGGCGACGGTGCCGTAGGTGGTGCCGGTGGCGTTTGGGGCCATGGCGTTTTGGAAATCGTTCTGGATGAAATCGAGGGCGATTTCGGCGGTGCGCGGGGGTTCGAGGGCGGATTCGGCGCTGGCGGTTGCGCCGAAGGCGATGTGAATGCTGGTGTAGAGGGAGACGGCGAGCACCGCGACCATGCCAAGGGCGACGACCAGCTCGAGCAGAGTGAATCCGCGAGGGGTGCGCGAAGATTTGCGGCGGCTTTGCGTCATTCCTGCTCCCGGGCGTAGGCCAGGGTGGTGAGGGTTACGGAATCCTGTTTGTTGAGATCGGTCCAAAAGACGGTGACGTCGATCTGTTGAAGACTGGCGTCGGTGGTGTCGGCGGCCCAGGGCTGGACATTGGCCTCCCAGCGGAAGGAGGGCCACTGTGCGCCGAAATCGCCGGAGAGATTTCCGTTTTGCCATTGGCCGGTGCTGACGATTTCAGCGAGTTGAGATTGGGCGAGGCCGGCGGCTTCGGTGCGTTTGACGGTTTGCGCGCCGACTTTGGTGGCCAGGGAAATTCCCTGCATGATCGCCGGGAGAGTGATGGCCAGGAACATGAGGGTGACCAGAACTTCGACGAGTGTGAATCCGCTTCGGCGTCTCATCGGGTCATCTCCTGCGGGGAGAGGATCCGCAATTCGTCGGTTTCGGAGGCGCAGGCTAATTGGACGGTGGAGCCGAAATTATCCTTCAGGGAGATTTTTACGGGCTGGCTGCGGCCGCCGGGATCGAATTCGACATAGGCGCCCGGAAGGGTTGGCTGGGGGCTTGTGGGCGTTGCGCTTTGTTGCTGGTCGAGGGGGACGACGGGGGGCGTGATGTCGACCTGCATGGTGACGCCGGGGTATAGCTTTTGGGTTTTTCCGAAATCGTTGGTTGGGGGCTGGAAGGTGCCGTCGTCGTGGTCGGCGGTGAGCCAAAAGGTGCCGGCGGAATCGTCGAAATTGAGGCGGTAGGTGCGGCCTTCGGCCTGGGCCTGAGTGTGGGCGTACTGGGCGAGGGCGAGGATCATGCGGGCGGAATCGGCGGTTCGGCGGCCGGCGGCGAAGCCGCGCAGGAGGGGCGCAATCGCGCCGACCACGATGGTCAGGATGACCATGACGAGGATTAACTCGATGAGAGTGAATCCGCGGAGGTTGGAACGGTTTGGGTTCATGAAGGATCGATTATTCGGTGATGTTGTCGGCGCCTCCTTCGACGCCGCTGGGTCCGGTGGAGAGGAGATCGAAATCCTGGCCGTTGCTGCCGGGGCAGCGGTAGACGTAGGGGTGGCCCCAGGGATCGTTGGGGACTTTGTCGAGCAATTTTTTCCAGCCGGTGGCGGCGTTGGGGGTGGAGCCGGAAGCGCTGGCCAAGTCGGCGGGTTCGGTGACGAGGGCGGCGAGGCCTTCCTCGGAGGTGGGATAGCGGCCGTTGTCGATCTCGAAGGCGTTGAGCGCGGTTTTGAGGTTGGCGATGTCGGCGGTGGCGGCGCTGACTTTGGCCTGCTCGGTGCGGCCGGTGAATTTGGGAATCACGATGGCGGCGAGAATGGCGATGATGACCATCACCAGGAGCAGTTCGATCAGGGTGAAGCCGCCGCGTGGTGCGTTGCGTTTTAATTGATGGTTCGCTGGTCGCATAAACTGGTTCCTCGTTTTCGCTTTAGTGGATCAGGTCCTGGAGATTGAAGACTGGGAGCAACATTCCGATGACGATGGTGCCGATCATTCCGGCCATGAGAAAGAGCATGACGGGTTCGGCGACGCCGACCAGGAGGCGGAGTTGGCGGTCGAGATCGGCTTCGTAAGCGGCGGCGAGACGTAAAAGTTCTTTATCGAGCCGGCCGGTTTCTTCGGCGATGGCGATCATCTCAACGACGGACGGGGGAAAGAGGAGCGGGCTGGCGGCGAGGCTTTTGGAAAGGGGGCTGCCTTGCTGGACTTGCTCGATGGCGCGGAGGACGGTGTCGGCGAGGGTTTGATTTCCAATGGCTTCGCGGGCAACGCGGAGGGAGGCCATCAGGGGAACGCCGGCGCTGATGAGGGTTCCCAGCATTCGGGCGAAGCGGACCAGGGCGAAGTGGGAGATGACTTTGCCGAGCATGGGGGTATTGAGGACGCCGACTTCGAGCATGCGGCGGCCGGATTCGGTGGTGAGGGCGCGTTTGACGAGTATGAAGATCATCAGGAGAACGCCGGCGACGATGAGGCCGTAGTGCTGCACGACGTGGCTGACGGAGATGATGATGAGGGTGAGGGTCGGGAGATTGCCGCCGAATTGCTCGAAGATGGTGCTGAATCTCGGGATGAAGAATTCCATGAGGAAGACCAGGACGGCGACGGCGAGGCAGGCGAGGATGATGGGGTAGATCATCGCGCCTTTGACGCGGCCTTTGAGGTCTTGCTCGCGGGTGCGGAAATCGGCGATTTGGGCGAGGACGACTTCGAGGAAACCGCCGGCCTCGCCGGCGCGGACCATGGCGACATAGACGCTGGAGAAATTTTTGGGCCATTTGGCCATCGCATCGGCGAGGGCCGTGCCGCCGACGACATCGTCGCGAATGGTGGTCCAGAGTTCCTTGGCGGCGGGATTGGATGCCTCGCGGCAGAGGAGCGAAAGAGCGCGGGCCAGCGGGACGCTGCCGGCCAGGAGATTGGCGAGTTCGCGCGTGAAGGCTTCCACCGAGCGCTGGGAGACTTTTCCCAGTGCGTGGGCTTCGGCGGTGGCGGCCTGAACTTTTTTTTCGGCGGCGGCGGAATCCCTGGCTTCTTCGATGCGGACGGGGACCATCCCCTGGCGGGCGATCTCCGCCATGGCGCCGGCGCGGGACGTGGAACTGAGGGTTCCGGTCGCCCGGCGGCCGTCCTTGTGCAAAGCTGTGTAGGCAAAAACGGACATTCTGGTTCCTTATTTTTCCGCCGGGTGGTGACCGATGGCGAGTTCCTCGTCCTTGGTGGTGCGGAGGACTTCCTCGGGCGTGGTGCGGCCTTCGCGTATGAGGCGCCAGCCGTCGTCGCGGAGACTGGTCATGCCCTGCTGGATGGCGACTTTGCGGATTTCGCGGGAGCTGGCGCGGGCGAGGATCAGCGCGCGGACTTCGTCGGTAATGGGCATCATTTCGAAGACGCCCTGGCGGCCGCGATAGCCGGTGCCCTGGCAATTTCGGCATCCGGCGCCACGATAGAGAACCTCGGGGGCGAGATCGCCGAATTCGGCGCGTAATTTTTCGGCTTCGGAGCGCGGGAGTTCGACTTTGCAATTTTTACAGATGAGACGCACGAGCCGCTGCGCGGCGACCATTTCGAGCGTGCTGGCGACGAGATAAGGTTCGACGTCCATGTCGACGAGGCGAGTGGTGGCGCCGGGGGCGTCGTTGGTATGCAGGGTGCTGAAGACGAGGTGGCCGGTGAGGGAGGCCTGGACGGCGATCTCGGCCGTTTCGCGATCGCGGATTTCGCCGATGAGGACGACGTCGGGATCGTGACGGAGGATGGCGCGGAGGCCGGCGGCGAAAGTCAGGCCGGCTTTTACGTTGACTTGAATCTGATTGATGCCGGCCAAATTGTATTCGACGGGGTCCTCGATGGTGACGATTTTCAGATCGGCGTTGTTGATTTTGGAGAGGGCCGCGTAGAGCGTGGTGGTTTTGCCGGAGCCGGTGGGGCCGGTGACGAGGATGATGCCGTGGGGGAGATCGAGGACTCGGGTCCAGATCGCGCTGTCGCGTGCGGACATGCCCAGATGTTCGAGGCCGAGGAGGGCGTCGCCGCGGTCGAGGATTCGCAGGACGACGGCTTCGCCGTAGATCATGGGAATGACGCTGACGCGGAGGTCGATTTCACGGCCGGCGATTTTGAGACGGATGCGGCCGTCCTGGGGAAGGCGTTTTTCGGCAATATCCAAGTGGCTGAGGATTTTCAGGCGTGAGACGATGGCCGCGTGGAATTTGCGGACTTGCGGCGGGATGTTGGCCTCGACGAGCACACCGTCGATGCGATAGCGAACGCGGAGCTGATTTTCGAAGGGTTCGAAATGGACGTCGGTGGCGCGGGATTCGAGGGCCTCGGCCATGACCTGATTGACGAACTTGATGATGGAAGCGTCGTGAGCGGCATGGGTGAGGTCCATCTCACCTTCGCTTCGCTCTTCGAGAACCTTGATGTCTTCTTCGTCGTCGACGCCCATGGATTGGAGGGTGTCGGCTCCGACGCCGAGGTATTTCTTAATGAAACGCTCGATCTCCGCGGAGGGTGCGAGGACGGGGTGGACTTCGATTCCCGTGGCGAGGCGCAGTTCATCGAGGCCGGTGGTGTCGAAGACGCGGGAAGTGACGATGGCGACGCCGTCGCCGTTGGCCTCCCCGGCCAGGGGCATGATGCGCCGGTCGAGGAGGATGCGAGCGGGGAATTTGGAAAGGAGTTCCTTCTCCGGGGCCAATTTCGCGGCGTCTTTTTCCAGATCGACAAACGGGATTTCGTAAAGATGGGCCAGCGCGCGGAGGATTTTGTCCTCCGACGCGCCGGCTACTTTCCGGAGGGCATCGTCGAGCGATTGGCCGGCGGCGACGGCGTCGCTAACTTGGCGCGCGGATTCAACGTCGAGATGTCCGTCCCGCATCAAACTGGATAAGACGTCATTCACGTAAGCGCGCTCCTCTAATCAAGGATTCCGTCGAGGACGAGCGTGGCTTCCTGACGCTGGGTCAGGAGGCTGCGGAGATCGTCTTCGGCTTTGCCCAAATCGATCTTGGCCTGAGCGCGAGCCTGACGAAGTGTGTCGAGCTTGCTCTTGATCTGATCGGGCGTGGCGCTGTCGTCATCGAGAGTCGATTGAAGATCCTGGCTCGCCTCCTGGACGGGGGATTGGGGCTGAGTGGAGGGACCGGCGGAGGCATCCTGGCCGCCGTGGGGGCGACCGCCGCCAAACATTCGACCCATCATGCCGCCCATGGTGTCGCGGCGAAGTTGGAAGACGGCGTCGATCTTGGGTTCGAGGACGGCGAATTCATCGTCGGAAGCGCCGAGTTGTTGCTGGAGGCGCGCCATCATGCGCTGACGGAACTGGGCGGGATCGAACCTGCGTCCGCCGCCGCCTCCGCCGCCACCGCCGCCTCCACCTCCCCCACCACCACCGCCGCCGGGTCCACCGCCTGGACCGCCGGCGCCTTGATTATTTCCGCCGCCGCCGCCGTTGCCGTTATCGACCTGGCTGAGGACGGGAAGCGCTAGTAAGCCGATCAGCGCGACCGTGGTGAGCCATCCGATTCTGTTAATCGCCGCCATGATTCTCGCTCCTTTCGAAGAACGATAGTTTTGAAACCTATTGCACTTTGTCGTTTTGAGTCGCGGCCTGGGCGTCCGGACCACCCGGACCGTGGGGGCCGCGATGCTCTTCAAATTGTTTGGTTAATTCGTCCCAGGTGGCTTTTTGGGCGTCGTCGAGCAAGGTGCGACTGCGCAGGTCGGCGTCGTGCATGACGTCGGCTCGCTGCTGATCCAGAACGGCGCGCTGGTCGTGATAGTCGGAGAAGATTTTGTCGTAGGCCGCCTGTTGCTCGGGGGTGAGCAGATCGCGGACGGCTTTGTCGCGCTGCTGATCGAGTTCGTGGCGCTGGCGGCCGAGGTCCTGCATTTGAATTTTGGCGTCGGCCCAGATGGCGTCCATTTCCTGGCGTTGCTGGCTGGTGAGTTTCAATTGATCGGCGATCCAGGAGCGGGACATGTGCTGGCCATAAAAGGGAACGGGGAGGCTGGCGGTTAACCGGCCGACGGCCAGGCCGGCGCCCAGCACCAGGACCACGGTCACCGTTAATAGCATTTTTCGTCGCGACACAATGGCTCCAAAAATCTACGGCAATTCATCCGGGCGGTTGGTGGCGCTGGCCAAATACCAGACGGCCGCCGGCGAGGTGTTGTCCGAGGAGGCGATGCTCGTATCCGACTGCGAGGCGACATCGACCCAGGGAGGGGGAGCGGGAGATAACTGGTGGCCGCGGACCAGCCAAATGCTGCAGCCGGCGAGGACGCAGGCGGCGATAGCGCTGATAAAACGCGCTGCCCGCAGAATGCCGTCGTCCATGACCGAATCCAATTTCGCGTGAAGGCGATGGCGGGCGATCTGGGAAAGTCCGGGCTGTGCGGCAAGAACGGCGCCTACGTTGCGCGATAGGGCGCGAAGCTGCGCAAGTTCCGCGGCGCAGGCGGGGCACTCCTGGAGATGGCGTTCCACCTGGGCGCGGCTTGGCTCGTCGAGCTGCCCGTCGCTATAGGCCATCAGAGAGTTTTGGAATTCGCAATCCGCCATGTTGAATCAGTCCGGCTTCACGCCAGGTACGCCTTTAATTTTTCCCGGAGGGCGGTTCGGGCTCGGTGGAGCCGCGATTCGACCGTGCCCTGGGGGATATCAAGCACTTGTGCGATTTCCTCGTAGGTCATTTGTTCCAATTCGCGGAGGACGATCACCTGCCGATGTTCGGGGGGCAGGTTGAGTAGCGCCGCCTGGACGTCCAGTTTGGCTTCGGAGCCGGCCGGTTGGTCTTTCGCGGTCGGCTGCGATTCCGGGATGGACTGCATGGGACGCTTTCGGCGACGGAATTGCGCCGCCTGGAGGACCAAAATTCGGGTGAGCCAGGTTTTGAATGACGACCTCGCTTCAAATCCCTTTAATCCGCGAAACGCTCCGATG
>JBEKPV010000052.1:0-19943 GCA_049520395.1 Tepidisphaeraceae bacterium | reverse complement strand
CCCTCCTCCAAAAGCGCACTCCGTTTTTCCAGCGTTTCATAAACCCCGCGTTCCGAGATAATCTCCAGCGTCGCCAGCCCCGCGCTGGTTGCCGCCGGATTCCCGCTCAGCGTCCCCGCCTGATAGACGTTCCCCGCCGGACTGATCCGCTCCATCAATTTTCGCGACCCCCCATAAGCCCCCATCGGCAACCCTCCCCCGATGATTTTCCCCAAACACGTCAAATCCGCCGCCACGCCATAAAGCCCCTGCGCACCGTGCCACCCCACGCGAAACCCCGTCATCACCTCATCCATCACCAGCAGCGTCCCGCTCGCATCGCACAATTTCCGCAACCCGGCCAGATATCCCGCCTTCGGCGGCACCACCCCCATATTCCCCGCCACCGGCTCAACCAGAAAACACGCCAATTGATTCCGGTGTTCCGCAAAAATCTTCTCCGCCCCCTCCAGATCGTTATATGGCGCCAGCACCGTCAGCGCCGCCAGCTCCGCCGGAATCCCCGGACTCGACGGCGTCCCCAGCGTCAGCGCCCCGCTCCCCGCCTGCACCAGCAGCGAATCCGAGTGCCCATGATACCCCCCGATACATTTGACGATTTTTCCCCGCCCCGTCGCCGCCCGCGCCAGGCGGATCGCGCTCATCACCGCTTCGGTCCCGCTATTGACCAGCCGCACCATCTGCACAGGTGGAAGCGCCGCGCAGATCTTCTCCGCCAGTTGCGTCTCCAATTCCGTCGGCGCTCCAAAGCTCGTCCCTCTCCCCACCGCCTTCGCCACCGCCGCCACCACCCGCTCATGCGCATGCCCCGCGATCAGCGGCCCGTAGCTCGCCACAAAATCGATATAAGAATTCCCATCCACATCCGTAATCCGGCACCCCGACCCCTCCGTCACAAAAATCGGCGTCCCCCCCACCGCCCCAAACGCCCTCACCGGCGACGAAACCCCCCCCGGCATCACCCGCTGCGCCCGAGCAAACGCCGCCACCGACCGAGAATGTTTCCCAGAACCCATGAACGCCATTATTGTCGAGTTGCGTTGCGAGTTGCCAGTTGCGAGTTGCCAGTTGCCGGTTATGAGTTGCGAGTTGCGAGTCGAGCATTTAACTGGCAACTAGCAACTGGCAACTAGCAACTATTTAAACTACTTCGTCTCATCATCCACGCGCGTCCCACTCGGCCAAAAATTCATATAACTATCCGGCGTATTCGCGGAATCATTCACCACATAACTCCCCACCACAATCTTCGTCTCCCGCGAAATCTGCCCATCATCCCCGAACAAGTCCACCGTAATTTTCGTCGGCAGCTTCCACCCCCCCACGTCCTGGAAACCGTCATTCATAATCTGCTCCACCTGCACCCCCTTGCTGTGATTCGTCGTCACTTCCTTCACCGCGTAAAATTCCGGCCGCGAAAGCGTGATCACCCGATTCAGCTTCGGCTCATCCGCCGGCGTGATCGCAAGCGACAGCGTCACGGTCTCCGGATCCGCGGATTTGAATTTCATCTTCCACCCATCCAGCGAATCCGGCGTCATCCACGTAATTTCCTCGGGCGCCCGATATCCCAACGCCACATCCAGATCATCATCCAGTAAAAACGTGTCCGTCGAAGGCTTCATAATCCGCACCCCGCTCTTATCCATCTGAATCACCCGATCCGGCAGCAGCGCCCGCACCAGCCGCTCATCCGCCGCCGCCGCCGAAACCGGCGCCGTCCCACCCGCCCCCTCCGGCGTCCGTTCCCAGTACGCCCGGTCCCCAAAAAACCGGAATTGCACATGCCAATTCCCCGGCTCATCGCCGGTCACCGTCTCATCCGCACTGACCATCAAACTCCCCAGATCGTTCCACTTCTGCGCCAAAAGCTGCTGGATCTCCGCCTGATTTTTATGCTTCGCCAGCGGCATCGATCGCTCCGTCGTCGCCCCCGCCACCGCCGGCAATGTCGAAGGCCCGGAAACCGCTTCCGAAGGCGCCGTCGCCGCAGGCGCAGGCGCTTTCGCCACCGGCGCAGGTTTCACCGGCGCCGTTTCCACCGCCGCGGGCTCAGTCGCCGGCGCGGGCTTCGGCGCAACCACCACCGGCGAAGGCTCCGTTGCCGCCGGTGGCGGCGCGGCAGGCGCGGGCGCCGGCGGCGGAGACATGTCCAGCCCCGTATCGTCCTTCGCCCAGCTAGTCACATCCGAACTTTGAAAAGTAATTGTCCCAATCCGCGTTGTCAGCGAAATCCCGTCCGCCGTCTCCGTGACGCGCCCGTGCAAAACGCGCCCATCGTTCATATAAACGGTATCCCCCCCGACGATCCCTCCCCCCAGCCGAACCAGCGTCGCAAGCCAAAGGCTCTTCCGCATACCGCGCTCCGCCGACCGCCATCCTCTACTGTCCCACTTCAATCCTCACATATTTATCCAGCGTCGCCCCCTTGCTGGCAAGCAATTTCCCCACCGACCCCTTAAACGCGTCCGCCTTGATAAATTCCTGGTCCACCAAAACCTTCTCCGCATAAAACGCGTTCAGCTTCCCCTCGGCAATCTTCTCCGCGATCGCCTGCGGCTTACCCGTCGCCTTCGCCTGCTCCACCGCGATCTCCCGCTCTTTCGCCACCAATTCCGCCGGAATCTCCCCCCGAGTCAGCGCCAGCGGCCGCGCCGCCGCGATGTGCATCCCCAAATTCGTAAACAGCTCATCGTCGGCCTTTCCCGAAACCGACATCAGCACCGCGATCTTCCCCTTCCCCGCCGCGCTGTACAAATAACTTCCGATGATCGCTCCGCTCAGCGAAACCGTGCGCCCGATCTGCACGTTCTCCCCCGTCTGCTGCGCCGCCGCCACCAGCTGATCTTTCAGTCCCGCATCCTCGGCCAGCTGAGCCTCCGGATTCGCCAGTAACTTTTGCGCCGCCGCTTCGGCGATCTTGGCCAGCGGCTCGCTCTTGGCCGTGAAATCCGTATTGCAATTCACTTCAACAATCACCCCGCGCTTCTTATCCCCCCCCACGGCCACCGCCACGCGCCCCTCCGTCGCCGCCCGAGCCGCAATCGACGTCTTAATCCCCTTCTTCCGGAAATTCTCGATCGCCTTCTCGATATCCCCGCCCGATTCCGTCAGCGCCTTCTTGCAATCCATCATTCCCAGCCCCGTCTTGGCGCGAAGGTCGTTGACTAATTTTGCCGTGATCTCTGCCATGAATGCATACTCCCAAAAAACAAACGTGAAGACGTGAAAACGTGAAAGAGCATTTTACTCACGTCTTCACGTTTTCACGTCTTCGCTTTTCAATGTTACGCCGGCTGCGCCGCCACGGGCTCCGAAGGCGCCGGATTCTCGCTCGGACCGCCCGCCGACGCGCCCGGCGCTTCTTCCGCCCGAAACGCCGCCCGGCTGCTCCTCCGCCGCGCCGGCGGCTGCTGTGCCTCTTCGCCCTTCGCCTCCCCGCGACCCGTCTTCCCGTCGATCACCGAATCCGCCAGCTCCTTGATGATCAGTTCAACCGCGCGCATCGCATCGTCGTTGCCGGGAATCGGCAAATCGATCAAATCCGGATCGCTGTCCGTATCGATCAGCGCCACCGTCTTAACCCCCAGCTTGTGCGCTTCTTTCACCGCGATATGTTCCCGCCGCGTATCCACGATCACCATCACGCCCGGCAACCGTTCCATCTTGCGGATCCCCTCCAGATTCGTCTGAATCTTCGTCCGCTCGCGCATCAGCGTCGCCTTCATCTTCTTCGAATAACTTTCGATCTTCCCCGTCTCCCAGAGGCTTTCCAATTCTTCCAACCGGTTCAGCCGCGCGCGAATCGTACGGAAATTCGTCAGCGTTCCGCCGAGCCAGCGTTCCGAAACGTAATGCATCCCGCAGCGCTTGGCTTCATCCTGCACCACGTGCATCGCCTGCCGCTTGGTCCCCACGAACAAAACATCCTTGCCCCCCGCCACCGTCTGCTGAATCAATTTCTTCGCTCGCAGCAAACCCTTCAGAGTTTCGCGCAGATCGATGATATGGATCATGTTGCGCTTGCCGCTGATATACGGCTCCATTTTCGGATTCCATCGCGAAACGCGATGTCCAAAATGGACGCCGGCATCCACCAGCGCTTTCACCAATTCCGACTGGGACTGTGCCATAAACGAACTCCAAAGCTACGGCCGCAAAATCGAGGCCGACAGCCCGTGCCGCGGTGAATCGCCAAGTCATCCGCCGCCGCCCTGGGGCTTGCGCTATAAACGAGGTTTTAAATGATGACCCGCGCGTCCAACACATTCGCCGACATCCGCAGGCGGCTCCTGGCGAGCCAAGTCGTTTAATTTAGCCCAATTGCAACAAATATTCAAGCGACGATCCTCCCCAACGACACCCGCCTCCCCGCCGAAACCAGCGCGCAAAAACTTAACGAAATTTTTCTAAAAATTTTTTTCAACACGACATAACTCAATCTCAAATCCGCACCTGCAACCCACCCGCCAAAATGACAAACCAAATTTGGCAGGAAAAACCTTCAGGCGCCAGACCCTATATAGAGGGACTCACTTTTTTTATCGAAGCGAGACCATCGAAATTAGGACGCGGAGACCCGGAGTATGGGCGGACAAGCGCTTGTCCCCCCAGCGACCCGGGCTCCGTCCCTGCCTGGGGAAGCGCCGTACACCACCGGCGACCCCCAGGCGGCAGGCGCACACAAGCGGTGGGCGCATTCCTTCTGTACAGGACCGCCTCCACCCTTGTGTGTGCCGTCCGATTTTGAAGAAGGGAAGCGTGAAAACGTGAAGACGTGAAAACGTGATGGAAGTCCGCCCTCTCACGTTTTCACGTCTTCACGTTTTCACGCATTCGCGTTCCCCTCCCCATTTTCCCCGGGCTCCCTCCCGGACCTTCTCCCATGCGCGAGCACTTTTACATCTTCTGTCGCCCGCTGATTGCGTCTGCCAGAATATTCTTATTCGCGTATTCGATGCTGCTACCCGCGGGGAGTCCGCGCGCCAGCCGCGTCACCTGCACCTGCGGGAATTTCTCGGCGATCAGATTCTGAATAAACAGCGCCGTCCCATCCCCGTCGACGGTCGGATTAGTCCCCATGATGACTTCCCGAATCGTCCCGGCTCCCAGCCGTTTGCTCAGCGCCTCGATCGTTAAATCCTGCGGATGCGATTCCTCCAGCGGCGCGATTCGCCCCAGCAAAACATGATAAACCCCGTTATACAATCCCGTAGCTTCCAGCGCCAGCAAATCCTTAGGCTGCTCCACCACGCAAACCACCGATTGATCCCGGCCAGCGCTGCAGCAAATCGTACACGGATCCTGCTCGGTGAGGTTGTAGCAAACCGCGCAATGCCGAATCCGAGTCTTTACGTCCCGAATCGCATCCGCCAGTTTCAAGGCCTCCTGCGGGCTCTCCTTAAGCAAATGAAAAGCGATCCGCTCCGCCGACCGAGTCCCAATCCCCGGCAAGCGCGACAACTCGTCCATCAGATTTTGAATGCTTTTGGTATATCCGCTCATGGCCCCAGGATTATAGGCGACGGCGACCCGCCTGCGATATTCATCGGGCGCGCGATCGCAGATATTCCGCGATTAGCGGCTTGTCCGCCTTGTTTTGGGCGACGCTCAGAACCAGATCGCTGAACGCCGGTTCATCTTTCCGGATGTCGATGCCGTTGAGGTCCAGAAAAACCAGGGCCGCCGCGGTGCCGGCCCGTTTGTTGCCGTCGACGAACGGGTGATTTTTTACGATGTGGAACAAATAAGCGGCGGCCGTTTGGAATAGGTCCTCATGCAGCGGCTGGCCGCCGACGCTCGCCGTCGCGGCGCCAACCGCCGATTCCAGCAGTCCCATATCGCGCACCTCGGCGCTTCCACCGTGGCGGCGAATCTGTTCACGGTGGATTTCCAAAACTTCCTCGACACTGAGCAGGATGTGCGGCATCACTCACTGAGCCGCTTGAGGGTCTTGGCGTGTTTGTCGCTGATGCGCTTCAGAGAGGCTCGAAACTTTTTTTGTTCTTCTGGATCGGTGACCGGTTGAATAATCAGCCGCCGACCGTCGTCGGTCGAAATCTCCACCGGCTGCTCCCCGTCGATTCGGACGAGCTCCAGAATCGGCCGATCCAGCACCAGGGCCAGTGAATTCCCATGTTTCACCAATTTTTTCTGCATAACGACTCCCGGAGCATACCGTTACATCGGTATACCATTGTATCAACATTGGTAAAAACGGGCAAGAACCTCTCGGCGGCTTTACCCCGCCGACTTCGCAGCCGCCCGCCGCGTCTGTTCCGCGGTCACCCCCAGATTCCGGTACTTCTCGTATCGCTTTTCCAGCAAATTCTCCGTCTTAAACCGCTTAAGTTCGCGCAGCGATTTAGCAATGAACTGTTCCAGATTATGCGCTGCGGTATGCGGATCGCGATGCGCTCCGCCCAGCGGCTCATTGATCACCGCGTCAATTATCCCCAATTGCTTCAGCGGCCCGCTGGTCAGCTTCAAACTCTCGGCCAGCTCCGACGCCCCGCTGTTATCCTTGAACAAAATCGCCGAACACGCCTCCGGACTGATCACCGAATACCACCCAAATTCCATCATCGCCACTCGATCCGCAACCCCGATCCCCAGCGCCCCGCCGCTGCATCCTTCCCCCAGTACCACGCTCAAAATCGGCGTCCGCAAACGCGACATCTCCATCAAATTCCGGGCGATGCTTTCCGCTTGCCCTCGTTCCTCGGCCCCAATCCCCGGATAGGCCCCCGGCGTATCAATCAGCGTAACCACCGGCAGCCCATACTTTTCCGCCAGCTTCATACACCGCAGCGCCTTGCGATACCCCTCCGGATGCGCCGACCCAAAAAAGCATTTGACCCGTTCCTTGGTATCGCGGCCCTTATGCTGCCCGATCAGCACCACCTTATGTCCCCCCAGCCGCGCCAAACCGCAAAGCATGGTTGGGTCGTCGCCGAAATGCCGGTCGCCGTGCAGTTCCCGGAATTCCGGGCAAATCATATCGATATAGTCGCGAAACTGCGGCCGCTGCGGATGCCGGGACACCTGTACCGTCTCCCAGGCCGTTAGATTGTCATACGTCTTACGCAACAGCGACGTCAGATTCGTCCGAAGCTGGCGAATCTCCTTGGAATAGTCGATTTGCTTTTGCTGTTGCAGGGCTTCCAGTTCCTGGATTTGCCCTTCGAGTTTGCCCAGCGGCTTTTCGAATTCCAAAAGGTGCCGAGGCCCCTTGGCGGCCGTGCCGTTGGATCCGTTTTTCGATTCAGAAGGGACTAACGATGATTCCGCCATATGACCCGCCGCCGCCGTCCAATAAGACGACCAGCAAGGGGCGATAGCCTAGACGCCGCCCCGCCGTATTTCAAGACATTTAGCCCAAACCCAACACCCAAAAAAGAATAAAAATGAGCTATAACTATCTATGAAAAAACGACTTATATATTTATCGCCCTCCGGCCATTAATCCCGTCGTTCCCATATCGGATCGGCCGCGTGTGTCCATTTCGTGCAGATTTCCGCTTTGCTGCGTTAAGCCGTTATGATCGCCCCCGCGGCATCGGAGGGCGAGCTTGAAATCCAAAACGCGGCTCATTCTGGCGCCAATCGCTTTGCTGATTCTCTCAGCCTGCGCCCAGACGGTCGCCCCCGATTCACGGCCCGACCCCCGCGAAATTCCCGTCCCCGAAATTTCGACGCCCATGGCCCCGATGCCCGGCCCGGGCGACCTCCCGGACCGTCCCGAAATGCCCGACGTCCTGACCGCCGCTGACGGCAGCGAAGTCACCACCGCCGGGCAGTGGGCCGCCCGCCGACAGGAAATGACGCGGATACTCGAATACTACGCCCTCGGCCTGGCCCCCCCGCCGCCGGGCAACGTCAAAGGCGAAGTCATCAAATCGCAGCTAATTCTAAATGGGCAGGTCAGATATCGCCTGGTGAAATTGACTTTCGGCCCAAACCAGAGCCTCAGCCTCGACATCGGGATCTTCGCCCCCGTCAAAGGCGGGCCGTTCCCCGCGGTCATTTCCATCGGCATGACGCCCTACGGCGAAACGCCCCTGCCGAAACTGCCGCAGGGACTGACGCAAGGGCAAAATAAGGACGTTGAATTGATCGTCAACGCCGCCACGCGGCCGAGCACCAAGCCGCCCCGAAGCAACCTGTCCCCCGACCCGGAATCCTTCGCGGAGGGAAACACCGCCCTGGCTCGCGGATACGCCTACATTATGTTCAACAACAACGACTGCGGCGAGGACACCACGCTCCGCGACGCCGACGGGAGCTGGGCCTTCCGCAAAACGCGATTTTTCCCCGCCTACCCCGGTTACGACTGGGGATTGCTTCGCGCCTGGGCGTGGGGCGTGTCGCGAATCGTCGATTACCTGCAGACCGATCCGGAAATCGACAAAAACAAATTGATCATCACCGGCGTTTCCCGCAACGGCAAAGCGGCGCTGGTGGCCGGGGCCTTGGACGACCGCATCGCCATGGTCGCCCCCGTCGCCAGTTCCGGCGGCGGTACGCCCGCTTTCCGCTTCAGCGGCGCCGAACGCGGCGGCAAGGAAGGCCTCAGCGAAATGATGAAAAAATACCCCAACTATTTTTCATCGCACCTTCACCCCTTCTGGGGCCGCGTCGACAAACTGCCGTTCGACAATCATTGGTATATCGCCCTCTGCGCCCCCCGGCCGTTCATCGCCCTCGAAGGCTCGCGCGACCAGAACGTCAACGAAAACGGGGTCTATCAATCCTGGCTCCACGCCCAACCCGCCTACGCCCTTTTCAACGCCACCGACCGCCTCGGCGTCAATTGGTCCGATCGCCGCCACGGCCTGGTCCAAAACGACTGGGACGCCATGTTCGATTTCGCGGATAAATTTCTGCTCGGACAAAATGTCGATCGATCCTTCGCGGAATTCCCGCCCGCCACAACCCGCCCGGATACCCAGCGGTATTCGCTCGACGTCCAAACCCTTGGCGCCGCCGCCGATGGCAAAACCAAGGCGACCGATCTATTTCAGAAAGCGATCGACCAGTGCTTCGCCGCCGGCGGCGGGGATGTCGTGGTACCCAGGGGCGACTACTTAATCGGCAGCATCGAACTCAAATCCAACGTCACACTCCGTCTTGAAGCCGACGCCAATATCACCGGCAGCCCCGACTTGTCCGATTACCCCATCGCCAAAGCCCGCTGGGAAGGCCAATGGATCGACGCCTATCGCGGCCTCATCTTCGCGCAAAACGCCCACGACATCGCCATCGTCGGTCCCGGAAAAATCATCGGCAATCCCACGCTCGGCGGCCGCCAAATGCCCCGCCGCCCCGTTGTCATCGAACCCATCAACTGCTTCAACGTCGACCTCGAAGACTTTTCAACCCAGCAAAGACGCATCTGGACGATTCATCCCACCGAATGCCGGAACGTCACCGCCGACAATCTGACCATCCGGTCCAACACCGGCAACGGCGACGGCATCGACGTCGATTCCTGCCGGCACGTCCTCATCGAAAACTGCAACATCGACACCGGCGACGATTGCATCGCACTCAAATCCGGCCGAGGTCTTCAAGCCTACCAGGACGCCAAACCCACCGAGGACGTCCAGATTTCCGACTGCACCCTCGGCGACAGCATTTTCGCCTGCATCGGCATCGGCAGCGAAACCTCCGGCGGCATCCACCACGTGCGCATCGACCATTGCATATTCACGCACGCCAAAACATTTTCGATCTACATCAAAAGCCGCATCGGCCGCGGCGCCAGCATCGAAGATATTTCCGCCCAGGACCTGATCGTCCAAAGCGCCACCGGCGGATTCCTGCGAATTAATTTGCTCAATAGCGGCCTGGTCGGCCCCGACCCCGTCCCCGGCGACGAAGGCATCCCCTCGGGCGGCAATTATCGATTCACCCATGTGAAAATCGCCAATTGCGCGGCGCTCGTCGACGCCGCTTCAATTTCGCCGGCCAAGCCCCTGGACGGGCTGATGATCGCCGACGTCACCGGCCAGTGCGCCAAGGGGATGGTTTTAGCCAATATCATCAACGCCAATTTGAGCGGCATTCACGTCAATTTGAAGGCCGGTCCGCTGCTTTCAATTTGGAACGTCACCGGCACGGGCTTGGACAATGCCGTGACGACCCGGCCGACCACCCAGCCGCTCGTTTTACGTTGACTTTGCCGGGGTTTGATCTATCGTTTTAGCCGGTTTGCCGCGGGCGTAGCTCAGTTGGTAGAGCGTCAGCTTCCCAAGCTGAATGTCGGGAGTTCGAACCTCCTCGCCCGCTTTTGCTGTAAGTCCCGCGCGCCCTTTGCCCGCGCCTGGATCATCTCGCGTCTCTGCCGGACGGCATTTCGCTGGAAAAAATTGTCCGCTACGAAAGCCATCTGCACCGGCAACTCGACAAAACTCTCGACCGATTTGCAGAGCTTCAACGAATGCGCCCGCGCTCGATAATTCGATCTGTCGTGGACCCGTTGATTATACTCGAATGACATTTTATTGAGCGCCGAATAGGGAAGGTCGGACATGCGGGCGTATCTTCGGACGGTTGGGGCCGCCGCATTGTCGGCGGACCGTTTATACCTGCAAAATACCTGCCGTTTCGAAGCAGCGCAACGGGTCAACCGTTGTTACACTCTTAAGTAAATCGGATTCGGGTTTCGAAATGGAAAAACCGCGATGATGCGTGGATTACGGACGGCGGTGGCAAAGCGCCTTCCTTTGCCATTGAAACGGCAACTACGGCGGGCGCAGGCCGCGATTTGGTCTTACCGGTACGAGTGTTCCCTTTGCCAAAGGCGCGTGGACCGGTTCATTCCTCTGTCGCGGGCTTGGCCGGAATTGATCGACAATTTGCGGAAACACGACTTCGACATGCAGCTTTTTGCGCAAGCCGAGACGCTGAATTTGCAGCAGTACGCGTGCCCGTACTGTGAATCGAACGATCGCAGCCGGTTGTATGCGCTCTATCTTCGTCGCCAGGCCGAGAGGATCGGCCGAGGTCCAAAGCAACGCATGCTCGACATTGCCCCGGCTAGGCGATTGCGCGAGTTGATTCTGAAACTCGGCTGCTTTGACTATCGCAGCGCCGACCTGATGAGAAAGGACGTGGACGACCGCATCGACATCATGGACATGAAGGCCTATGCGAATGATTCGTTCGATTGCTTCATCTGTTCACACGTGCTGGAGCACGTTCCCGATGATCGGAAGGCGATGGCTGAACTGTTCCGCATCCTCAAGCCGGGAGGCTGGGGGATCGCCATGGCGCCGATCATTTTAGGTTTGAGCGCGACGATTGAAGATCCAAACCTTTCGGATCCCGACGAGCGCTTTCGGCGCTTTGGCCAGGATGACCACTTGCGGCTCTATTCTCGAGGCGATTTCCTGGAGCGGCTCACGGGGGCGGGGTTTAATGTTTCCTGTCTCGGCTACTCGCATTTTGGCGGGGATGTATTGGAGAAGTACGGGATTCAGCAATCCGCGGTTTTGTATATCTGTAATAAGACGTGAGACATGTCGGAGGTCAGACCATACTCGCCGCAGGGCGCCGAATTGCCAGGCGATGGATTTCCTTCGCCGCGTTCGTCAATGGCATGGCCACGCCGGTTTCATAATCGCTCACTGCGGCCAGGCGCAAATCCTTCTGCAACCAACGCATTGCGAAATGCGCCTGTCTGAAGCTTCCGGCCTCGATCCGCGGGCGTTTGACCGCGATGAACGGAGCGGCGGCCGGTCCGTTGAATAACGCCTCGAACAAAACCTCACGAGAGACGCCGAGGGACTGACCGAGAATTAAGCCTTCGGAGAAAGCGGCTGAAGAAAAAAGCGCCGCGTTCAAAGTGTGCCTCTCAAAAAACGTGTCCGATAGGTGAACAGCCTCTTTCGCATGAGCGGCGCGCCCTGATCCTCCGGATGATTGCTGCTTCCATCACCACCTACGCCGTGCTCGAACGGATTGACAAACGTGCAACTCACAAGTTGTGCTGCGTTGCTCGATTTGTCCTACCGCTTCGCTTATTATCGCGGATCGGGTGTGAGGCGCTCTTCGCTTCGCAGGTGTTCGGGTGGTCGGGCCGCCATCTTTTCCTTGTCGCCGCTTCACGCGGCTGTGGGCAGGTCTGCTTGGACCCGCTTCAACCCCGGCAATTCAGTTCAAGCTTTCTGCGTTCCCTGACCTTTTCGCGGCAGGGCAATCGCCCTCTGTCCAAGCCGCTGCTTTTCGTTTTCTTCGTAGCCGCTGCCGCCGCTGCGCTCACGGCCGGGCGGCTCGTGGGTCTGGTTCTGGATCATCGCCAAATCGAAAGCCTGACCATCTTCTCCGCGCTCATTCTGGGCATTCTCCTCTTCGAGGACCATCGACTGGCCTTCGCATTCGGAGCCGTGGTGCTCATCCTCCTCCTCGGGCTCCTTACCATCCAGCAGGCCATTTCCGCCGCCGCCCTGGATGTCATTTTTTTCATCCTTGGGACTTTTTTCGTCGCCGGATATCTGGAGCAGAGCCTTTTCTTCGAGCATCTGGCGAGCCAAATCGTGCGCTGGGTTGGTCCCCGGCCCGGCGTGTTGCTGGCGGCGCTCATGCTCGCGGCGATGATTGCCTCCGCGGTCGTCGGCGAAGTCCCCGCCATCCTGTTTGTCGGGGGGGCGATGCTTCAGATTGCCGCCCGCTACAAAGTCGAGCCAATTCCATTCCTCATCATGCTGGTGTTCGCCACCAACACGGGGTCGGCGGCCAGCCCCTTTGGACCCGTTGGTATTACCATCGCCATCAAGGCCCATCTGACCGTCCCCGATTTTTTCCGTTGGGCGATGCCGATCGCATTGGCGGTGCTGGCGCTGGTTTTTACGATCTGCCGCGGGTGGTTCGCCCGGGATTGGCAAGCGTTCGCCCAGGCCGTGCACCGGGAGCATTCCAATCCCACCGTTGCCGATCCCACGCATGGCCGGTCGGCCGCACGCGGTTGGCTGCTGGTCATCTCAATGATCACCCTGATGGTCTTCCACGCGCAGATCGAGGGCTGGCTCGGTATGACTTCCAACACAGTGCTCCTGGCCGCCGCGCTGGGCGCCGGGGCGGTCGCCTTGCACCTTTCCGGCTCCGGCGCTAAGGAATTGATCCAGCGCCGAGTCGATTGGAACACATTGACATTCTTTCTTCTGCTTTTCATCGTCGTCGGAGCGCTTCAGGCCACCGGCGTCACCGCGGCCGTCGCCCAGCTGCTGATCCACGGCACCGGCGGCCATCCCGCCGCGATTGTCCTGTCGGTCGGTTGGGCCACGGGATTGCTCAGCGCTATCCTCGCCAACATGCTCGCTGTCGCCGCGTTTGTGCCCGTCGTCGCCGATCTCAAAGCTCATGGCGTGCTGTGCCCAACCGCGATCTATTGGCTCATGCTCTTTGGCGCGTGCTTCATGGGGAACATGACCAGCATCGGTTCCGCCTGCAACATTATCGCCTGCGGAATGGCCGACAAACGTGGGCATGGAACCATCTATTTCCGGTCATGGCTCAAGATCGGCCTCATCATCAGCCTCTCCTCAATGGCCCTGGCGACACTTCTGCTGGCAATTCAAACGCATTGGTTGACGCAATCCTAATGTGGCTGAATAGGATTGGATCGCCTCCAAGCATCAGGCAACCAAAATGATAATTGGCGGATCGGCATCGCGGGTAAATTCGTCAACAACTGGCTCCCCGTGCGTTTGTCGACAAATGTGGCGGCCATTTTGTCGCGGTTGAGACCCCAGGGATTCATCTTCAATCGCCTGCGCCGTTTAGCACGATTTTTGCTCTCTACTTGGGGTTGGTCGGGTCCGGCATTTTCGCACGGTATCCAACAGTTCGTTGCAAGGAGTTTTAGATGGGCAATATTGATAATTTTGTTTTGGATACGGTGAACGACGTGGTGGAGATCTGCCGCGATCGGGCTCGGGATTTTGAATCGGCGGCCGGGGCGATTGATAGCGAGGCGCTGAGGAAGGAATTGCTCCGTTATAGCGGCGAGCGCGCGCGGTACGCGGAGGCTTTGTCGGGCGCGCTGGAGGAAATGGGTTATGCGATTCGGCCGCACGCACTGGCGTCGGGAATTATTCGTCGGGGATGGATCAACCTGATTCAGATGAGGCCGGGCAACCACGATCACGCGGTTCTGGCCGCCTGCGAGCGCGGCGAGGACTGGGCGATCGAAGCCTATGCGGATGCCATCGGCGCGCACGTGCCGGGCCGAATTGCCGAAATGTTGTCGACGCAATACCAAAGCATCAAGGCGACGCATGACCGTATCCGCGAACTTCGCGACGCGGCGGACCACCGGCGGCACGTTTTGGTGTCTTGCTCGGCGGATATTGAATTGAACCGGGCGCTGGTCTAAAGGTAGTCGACCGCAGGACAAGCCCGACTTGCAACCGATCCCGGAGGCACATAAAATTCCTGAAATTCGGGCGTTTTTTGTGCTCTTTGGTGTGTCGGTTCGACGCGGGGTGTGATGCAGCCGGGCGATGCCACTTCGCCGCAATTGTCCGAGGAAAACCTTCGCCAATTGGCCGCCGCGCGCGTCGGGCAGCGCAAAATCAATCGGGCGGTCTCGATCGCGCGTTTCGACGGGTGGACGCTGGGATTCTTCGGCGGATTCACCCTGCTCCTGGGGTTCACCGATATCAGTTGCATCCTCATCGGAAGTGCCCTGTGCGTCATCGCGTTTGTCGAACTTAAAGGCGCCAACAAGCTCAGCAAACTTGACCCCGCATCGCTGCGAATGCTGATGTATAACCAACTGGTGCTGGCGGGGCTGCTGCTGATCTATTCGGTCTGGAGTCTTCACGCCGGCCTCAGCGGCGGGCAGCTGGGGGACCTCAACGTGGACGATCCGCAAGTGGCCCAGGCGCTGGCCCCCTATGCGGGGCTGGGGGGCGCGATCAACGTGATTCTGTATGGGGGGCTGATCCTGGTGGCGATCTTCGGACAGGGCGGCTTGGCGTTTTATTATTTCACGCGCCAGCGGGCGCTGCGGAATTATGTGGAAACAACGCCGAAATGGATTTTGGATATGCAGGCGGCGGGCATCAAACTTTAGAGCATGTTCATTTCACTCGTAGCGTCTGCGTCGCAGCCATTTGCGGCACAGGCTAGGCACGACGACGAGCAGTATCTGGATAACGATACGGCGAGGAGGAGTAATCCCGGCGCGCCGGGACATGGGCCGCAAATGGCTGCGACCCGAAGGGTTGCGGCCAAAGGGGCCGTCTGCGGCGTCATCGCTCCATCCTGCGGAAACCATCGGAGTTAGATACGCTTCGTCGCTCTTCCTAGCATCCAGCCCCTTTGGCCGCAACGCAGACGCTACGGGTGAAATGAACATGCTCTAAGCGTAGCTGTGCAGGCCGACCAGCAGGAAATTCACGCCGATCCAATTGAAGAGCATGACGAAAAATCCGAAGCAGCCGAGGACCGCGGTCCACCAGCCTTTGTTGACCGTGGCCACGCGGACGTGAACGACGATCAGGTAGACGATCCAGGTGACCAGGGCGAAAGTTTCCTTGGGGTCCCAGCCCCAAGGCCGGCCCCAGCTTTGGTCGGCCCAGATCGCGCCGAGCATGATTCCCGCGCCCAGGACCCAGAAGGCCAACTGCAGGACGACCAGGTTGCACATGTCGAGGGTCGCTAGTGAAAGCCTGCCATCGGGCGCGGCGGGGATGATGTCGCCGGGCGATCGCGGGTTGGAGTAATAGCGGATCAGCCACCAGGTGCTGAGCACGAAACCCATGGCGATCAGCGCGTAGGCGGTGGTCACCATGGTGACGTGGATGTATAGCCAGTAGCTCATGAGGATGCCCTGGACGGGTGCGATTTCGCCGCCGATTTGGGTGCCGGTGACGTAGGGGACGGCGAAAATGGCGACCAGGGCCAGCGCCCCGACGAAACTGGCGGCGGCGCCGAAAATGCCGCGGGGGAAGCGGATTTCCAGGATCATGCCGATCAGGGCGCCGAACCAGGCGGAAAACATGACGCTCTCGAATTCATTTTTGATGGGCGGGAAGATGTCGCCGACGAGCCACCAGCGGATGGCGATTCCGGTGGTGTGGATGGCGAAGGCCGCGATCATCATTCGCAGCGCCCAGCGGCGCAAACCGGCGAGGCCCGAACCGGCCGCCATGGCGAAGAGGACGAACGCCACGACGTAAAACGCCGCGCCGGGAATGGTCAGTTTCATCAGTCGGTTGTAGATGACTTCGGCGGCCCGCTTGGCATGGGAGGGATAGACCGCGGGATTAATTTGCGGGAGCAGATCGGCGAGCGTTTGGGCGCTGGAATTAATTTTCGCGGGGTCCCCTTTGTCCCAGCCGTCGAGCAGACCTCCGCTGGCGGCGAAAATGTTGTTGAGGATGGGCACGCGGTCTTCGTAATTTGGCGGGGAGTCGGGGGCGGGGGAGCCGTTCTTTTTCAAGACGTCGACCAGCTCCGGCACGTCGCCGATCATGTCGGTGAGCCGATGCCACTGGCGATCGTCGTCGGCGCTGGTCGCGGGGGGAATGATGGCGGCGGGGATAAATCCGGCTTCCTTGGAACAAATGTCGCTCATCGCGTCGCGGGCCATCATGATCTGGTCGATCGCCTTGGATTTGTTGACCGACTGCGCCTGCACATCGCGCAACAGATCGAGCACGTCCTGCTGTTCCAGAAATACCAGCGAGACCGTCCCTTCATGGAGGATGCGCTGTTTTTCGTTGTCGTCGATGGAATCGAGCAATTGAAATTCCTGGCGGAGGGGTACGTTGGTGATCTTGATGATGTTTCGATGAACCCAACGCTCGGGCCGGAAGGACATGTCCAAAAGCGTGAAAAGGCTGTCGCGGCCGTCGACGGTGGTGTGTCCGGTGATCAATTCAATCGCCTGGCGGGCGAAGGTGTCCAGCGTCTTCATCGTCTGATCGTGCTGCACGGCGACCAGGCGCAGGGGCGAAAGATCGACCTGATCCGCCCAGGCGTCCGAGGAATCGTCGGCCAGGGCCGTGGCGCCCAGCGCGAGGATCAGGAACGAAAATACGATCGCGGGAAATTTCATGGGATGGTCACCGGCGTTTGCCGGGCGGCTCGGGCGAGGGCCGCGGCTTTCATTTTTCGGATAATCAGCGGCTTGACGTAAAACGCATAGAGCAAGCCGGCGACGATCATCACGCAGCCGGCGATCATGATGCCGACGCCCGGGCGATTGCCGATGCCCAGGATGCTGAACTTGGCGTCCGGATCATATCCGGCCTGGAAAAAAATATACCGGCCGCCGTCGAAATAGATCGGATTGTTGCCGCTGGCGACGGCGACGGTTTTGTCGCCGGTGGCGTCCTGCACTTCGAGCGTGGAGCGAAAATCGCGGAACGGGCCGGAATCGTTCTCGGCGCCGGGATATCGCACCAGTTCAAATTTCCGCAGCGTCAGCAGCGCCGGCAGGGGCAGCGGCACGAAACCCAATTGCAATTGCAGGGGCGACTTGGCGCCGGGGATTCGCACGGTCCCCAGATTCCAGGGATCAAACGGCTCCTGCATGATCGGGTCGGGGGCGGCGTACAAATCGCAGGGGACCGAGACGTCCTGCGACCAGTCGCCGCAGGAAACGCGCACGACGACGACCTGTTTGACGCCGGATTCGCCGAGATCCTTTTCGCGCCGCGCCGTCGGCGTGGGAACGACGTGGCTGAGGACTTTGACGTGCTCCAGCCGCCGCACGTCGGCGATGACGTTTTCATCCTCGATGTTCAGCGGGATTTGCCCGCCGGCGGAAAAATCAGCGATCTGCGCGGGTTGTGTGAAAGAGGTGTGAATATCCAGGAGCGTGGTTTTGCCGGAGGTGAGGAGCGTGTGTTTTTCTTCGCCGCCCTGGCTGGGCAAAAGGTCGGCGGCGTCGAGAAACGAAAAGCCGAGGACCAAATCCTTGTCGAGCGGCTCCTTCTGGCGATTTCCTTTGACGAAGGGGGGCGTGGTGGCGGGGTCCATTTTGAAATCGGTCTGTAGGGTTCGCCCGGCCAGAATCATTCGCCAAAATTCGCGGGGCGGCGATTTGGAAACAAGGTGCAGCGTCAGGGCCTGCACTGGCTCGTGGGTGCCGAATAGCGGGAAGGCGGGATTGAACGAGTCGAGCGTCGCGGTGCAATCGTGGCCGAGATCGTAGGTTTGGCCGAGTTGCGCTTGAAAACTTTTGGGGGATTGATTGGGGCGGGCGACGGTCAGGCGGAACATGTTTTGGGCGGCGTCGCGGATCATTTGCAGGGAGGCCTGGGAAACATCGCGCTGTTCCAATTCGGTGATGCCGAAAATCTGGCGCGCGGCGGCGGGATCGGCGGTGGTGAGGATCAGCGATCCGGAATCGCCGTGAGGGCTGTCGACTTTCAGTTCCACGCCGGAGTCGCTGGAGGAGGGATCCTCGATCACATCCTGCGCCACATCGGCGTAGGCGTAATATCCGATGATGTCGAGGCGCACCGGCTGGGCCAGCCCAAGCCAATCGGCCAGCGAGCCGGTGCTCGGAGTTTGCGGACCGATCGAATCGAGGCGCTGGATATCCTGCAAATCGGGCTTGCTAAAACGGGGCGAGAGATCTTCCGGCGGGTAATCGCCGAACCGGGGCAGCGACGGCAGCGCATGGACGCCAAAGACCGCGCGATCGGGCACGCGCGCGTAGATCGCGCGCCGCGAGGTGTCGTAGAAATAAACGGCCGTCTGATTGACCGGGATGAGCGTGCGGCCTTCGACTTTGAAGTGGTAATAGAGGGAGGTGCCGATGATCAGGGTGACGATCCCGGAGTGAATGCACCAGACGCCGTAGCGCGGCGGGGTGAGGGGAATGCGGTTCCAGGTTACGGTCGCCAGGCTCAGGCAGAGGAGGAGCATCAGCAACTTGAGCGGCCAGGCGTTGAAGAATTCCAGGTCGCTGAGTTCGAAATGCTCGCGTACCGAGACCACCCCCGAGCCGATGGCGATGTAGAGACCGATAGCCACCATCAGCGCGATCCCGAAGACCACGTTGTTCAGCGTGTAGCGAAAAAGCAGTTGGAAGAATCGCACGACCGCTGGCGGCGATTCTAGAGAACCGCAACCACATTGCCAATCGAACAACGAAAACCCAGTGCACGGATGGTGGGAAAATTGTCGTCATGTGGATCGATTCGACTGTAAATAGTTCTAAATACTAGCTTTGTGATTTCGTCAAGATTTCCACAATTTCGGATTTTGTCATTGACGCCCGATAACTGTTAGGTAATAATTAACCCTAACATACACCGTCCAAAGGAGTGGACCATGATGACAGTAAGGCAGATGCAGCGGCTTTGGGATTCGCGGCGATACACGCGGCTGGTGGAGGAGCTGACCGCCCAGCGCGTGGAGGGATTGGCCGCCGGGGAGCTGGCGAGCCGGGCTTCGGTGGCGGCGGCGGCTTGGAGTTTGATCCGGTTGGAGGAACTCAATCAGCCGCAGGCGCAGCTGGGTCGGACGTTGATCCGCGCCATCCTGGCCTGCCAGGAAGCCGACGGCGGGTGGGGCGATGTTGCCGTGACGGCGCTTTGCTTGCGAGCCCTGTCGCTGTGGCAGGGTCAGGGCAATGCGATTGAACGGGGGCTGAATTATCTGGCGCAGCTTCAACAGCCCGAGGGCATCTGGCCGAAAATCCCCATCCGGCGAATGGCCGCCGATCCGCTGGTTTCGGCCTTTGTGATGCTCCAATTGAGCGACCATGAAGGCTTCCGCGCGGCGGTCGATTTTAACGCGGCCGTGAATTGGTTCCGGACGCATGCGCCGGAAATGGACGCCGCGGCGCGGACGCTTTGGGCTCATGCGCGGCCACGCGGAAGTTTTGCGGTGCAGGGGACGCTATTCCAGACCGCGAATTGAATGATGAGTTGCTGGTTGCTGGTTGCCAGTTGCCAGTTGCCAGTTGCCAGTTGCCA
>JBEKPV010000051.1:0-19995 GCA_049520395.1 Tepidisphaeraceae bacterium | reverse complement strand
GAGCACGACGGGCATGGCGCCGGGGTGGTATAGTTTTTCAATTAACGCCACGAATGGGGATCAGTGGTCGTCGGCAGCGAGTCCGGGGTGGCTGAACATTACGGTGCCGACGCCGGTCTTCACTTTCCAAACGCCGACCAGCGGTCAAACCGTGGCCGCCGGGGGGACGTTCAATCTCGATTGGGGCATCGCCGGGCTCACGACGGCCGACATCGATAATTCGACGGCGCAAATCTGGGCCCAACACCTCGTCAACGGCTCGCCTGTTTGGTCGGAAATCGCGGCGAGTGTCAGCGCCTCCGGCGGAACCTATGCCTGGACCGTCCCCACCAGCCCCGGATCGGGCACGTATTACGCCTTCAGCGTCTGGCTCAATTACGGCAATATGTGGTGGGACAACGTCAGCCCGAATTGGGTGCAGGTCAACTGAATTTCCCGGCGCATTTAAGGCGGCGTATCCACGCTGGGATCAAATCTCGTAAACACCAGCGCTAAAATTGGAGCGGTGCTCAGGGCCACCAGCGAGAGCACCACCCAGGCCACGACGCCAAACGCCAGCCAGGATTGTCGTCCGAGGATGTATCCGATGGTTCCCGCGCCGGCGGAAATCCCCAGGGCGACGAGGAGCATGCAAAACTTGCAGAGAAAGATAATCATCTGCCGGCCGAAAAGCTGCATGTCTCCGGCGATCAGGCCGGCGGAGCGCAAGGGGAAAAGGAGAAAAAGTAAATTCTCGATTCCCGTCTGCAGAATATTGAAAGGCACCGCGAAGGCGGCGGCGGGGAGGACATATTGCCAGGGGCTTTTGAAGGAAACGACGATGGCCAGGAGCAAAACCGCCTGCATGGCGGTCAGAACCAGCACCGGCGTGAAGATTTCCCCCGCCGCCACGGCGATGGGCCGCACGGGCAGGGACCGGAGCAGATCGAGGCGATCCAGCTCATCGCGAAAATCGAATTTCAGCATGGAGATAAAGACGATATTCATCCAGGCGACGGTGCCGAGGAGTTTTTCGAGGGTCGCGGTGGTGCCGCCGCGTTGTTGCATGGCGAAGGTGCCGGCGATGACGCCGATGATGAGCAAAAGGATGAAGAGGGCGCGGGAGCTGCGGGCGGCTCCGATGAGTTGCCGCCAGGCGATCGGTCCGGCGCCGCCGAAGCGGGGTAATTGGATGACGCGGAAAGTGGGACTGCTGACTTCGCTCATTCGCGCGACGCCGCCGGCTCGGGCGCGTTGCCGGCGCTCGTAGCGCCGCTGGCTGGCGAGGGCGGCGGTCTCCAGATAATTGGCGTCCAGCGCGAAGACCAGCGTCAGCATGATCAGATTGATTCCCAGCGCCATGGCCGCCCATTTTGGCAGTTCGCTGGGCCGAGCGGTGATCGTCCGCGCAAATACGTCGAACGGCGCCAGCAAAATCCGCCCGGCGAGCGTCGCGTGAACGCGCACCATCAGATCCATGGGCTTGCTGTGCAAATTCGCGGCGAGGGTGGGGGCGACGGCGATGAGGATTAGCGCCGCCGCCGCGACCAGAATTCCGCGTCGGGCTCCGCTGTAGGCGCGCTCGCCGATGGTCTGGGCGAGCATGACCGCCGCCATGGCGAAGAATTGCATGAACTGGACGGTCAACCAGATGCCGATGCAACAGGCGACCCACGATCGGCTGTAGCGCAGAAGCACGACGGAGAAGATCAGGGTGGTGAAGGCGGTGCCGATGGCGGTTTTTAGAATTTTGTATGCCAGCAGCGACCGGCGGGTAAACGGGCCGGGAAACAGAAAATCGACTTCCGCGGCGGTGAAGGCGATCGCGTTTTCGCCGACGGAAGCGAACAAATTGCTCAGGCAAAACCCCAAAATGGCGAAGGGCGCGATGGTGCGCACAACCGATGGATTGACTCGCGGCATGTAATACGCGCGGTAGAGCGCCGGCGCCAGCCACGCCGACAGAACGAATATGCCCAGCACTAAAAAAACCAACCCGCGAGGCGTTCGAACCCCGCGCAGGGAATGCCGCAGTTTGCCCCAAAAGTGAAGGCGAAGAAGTGTGAATAGGGCGATGGGCATGAAAACTCAAAGTAAATGCGGCATGTCTGGTTTGTTTCTCCGGCGAAGCCGCTCACGTTGAACTTGTGCCGGCGGTCTCTCCCTCGGTGGCTCGGAAGAACATTTCCTCCAGCGACGGATCGCTGCTGACGGTGGCGAAGGCCGTCCGGGCATCTTCCACGCGGCCGAAAAATATTCGGCGGCCGTGATGTAAAATCAGAAGGTGCGTGCAAAGGTCCTGGACCAGCGCGAGCAAATGCGAACTGACGACGACAGCCGCGCCGTCGGCGGCGCGCTGGCGAACCGAGGCTTTCATGGTGCGGATTCCGTGGGGATCGAGGCCGGTCAGCGGTTCGTCGAATAAAATGGCGCGCGGATGGTGTAAATAGGCGCAGCAGATGGCGACCTTCTGGCGCATGCCGCGGGATAAGCCCTGGGCCAGGGCGTCGCGCTTGGGGGTGAGTTCGAATTGATCGAGCAATGCTCGGGCGTCGGGCTCGAAATCGTGCAGGCCGTAGACCGAGGCGATGAATTGGAGATGTTCCCAAACCGTCAGGGCGTCGAACAATTTGGGATCATCGGGGACATAGGCGAGCAGTTTTTTGGCGGCGACGGGGTCGGCGACGACATCGTGATTCTCGATCATCAATCTGCCGCTGGTTGGCGGGATGACGCCGCAGATGGCGCGCATGGTGGTGGTTTTGCCGGCGCCGTTTGGACCGAGCAAACCGAGGACCTCTCCGGGCCGCACGTGGAAGCTGAGTCCCTCCACGGCGACGGTGTCGCGGTAGGTCTTAAAAAAATCGGTGACCTGGATCAATGCAAATTCTCGTTTAGATCGCCACAGGTCCAGGCCCCGCGACCGCCGCGAAGCATACGGCCGATTCTACCTTCGCCGCAGCGCAAGGAAAGCCAGTGCATAATCGTCTGTTGCAGGGGTTTCCCTCTATAATTCGGCGATGCAACTTCGGGTCCTGCAAGATGAACGCTTTTCCTGCCGCAGCTGCACCGATTGCTGCCGCCATCAATATGTGGAGCTTTTTGCGGGGGAACCGGAGCAAATCGCGCGGCTCTCGTGGCCGGCGGGCGATCCGCTGAGCGGGAAATCCGGTTTGTCGCACCATGGGTCAAAAACTTACCTCGCCCATCGGCCCGACGGAGCGTGCGTATTTTTGAACGAATCGAATGGGCTTTGCCGGATTCATGAACAGTTTGGGTTTCGGAGCAAGCCGATGGCTTGCCGGCTGTTTCCATTTCAGATTACGCCGACGTTTCGTAACGAAGGCGCGGTCAGCGCCCGGTACGATTGTCCGACGGTTCGAAAAAATGAGGGAGCGCCGCATGCCGATTCGCTTCCGCTGCTTCAGGAATATGTGAGTCAGCGTCCGCTGGGATCGATCGAAGGGGCGGATGGATTTGATGAGGCGATGCGTTGCCATCTGACTCGAGATCAGATCACGGCGGTTGGCGAATTTGTGGCCACGATGCAAAGCGGATTTGCGGGCAACGACGAGCGGGCGCTGTTTATCGTTTGCCTGGCGGATATCCTTGCGATGACGGCCGCCGAGCAACTCGACCGCGCGGCGCTGGCGGGGGTTTTCGGTCCGCTGAAGGAACAGATCCGATTCGCGGCCAAGTCCGCCGGCAAAAAGCCCGGGCTGATCCATCGCATGGCCTTTCGCACGCTGCTGGCTTTGCACCTGCGGCGAGACGAAGACGTCCTGGACGGCCGGGCCTCGCGATTGGGCCGCCTGATTTCCATGGCTGCGTTCGTCCTGGGCTTCGGCAGCTTCCGCGGCATGGGCCTGATTCATCCGCCCGGGTCGCTTCGCGGGGCGCGGCTTTTTAATGAGGCGCCGCGGCCGCCGGTTGAGACGTTCGCACTTTTATGGAGATTGGTTCGGAACAAATTGGAAACGTTTGGTTTCATGGGGGCCGGGAATTCCAATCGCGATTTCATCACGGGCCTGCGGTCGCTGGCGCTTTTGTATCCCCTCACCTTGGCGGCTGCGAGACATCATGCGGCTTGGCGCAAATCCGAGGTGATCGAGGTGGGCGATGTCGATTACGCGGTGGCCGCCATCGAGCACAGTTTTGGGCGGGCGGCGCCGCTCCATCCCAAATCGATTCGCTCGATCGAAATCCTGTTGCTGGAACGCACGGCGTTCGCGCGGCTGGTGGCAACGCTGTGAAATTCGGGTGCAAAATGCCCGAACTGGTAGGCGAAAGGCCGGCCGCTTATACTGATCGGATCATGCCCGCAGAAATCCGCGTAGACGACCCCAATTTGCGTCCGATCGCCGAAAAACTCGGCGCGGGCGAGCGCCTCAGCTACGAAGACGGGGTGACGCTTTACGAGAGCCGGGACATTCACGGCATCGGCCGGCTTGCCAATTTCCTGCGCGAAAAATTGCAGGGGAACGCGGCTTACTACAATCGAAATCGCCACATTAACTACACCAATGTTTGCGCGCTGTCCTGCAAATTCTGTTCGTTTTATCGAAAGCGCGGGGAAGAGGGGGCCTACGAGATGCCGGTGGAGCAGGTGGTCGCCACGGCGGCTCGCGCGGCCGAGAGCGGGGCCACGGAAGTCCACATCGTCGGCGGACTCCATCCGTGGCTGAAATTCGATTACTACCTGCAAATGCTCAGCGGCATTCGGCGGCAATGCCCGCAGTTGCACATCAAAGCGTTCACGGCCATTGAGATCGTGCATTTCACGCGCGTCGCCCGCATGAACGTCCGCGAAGTTCTCTCGGCGCTGCGCGAAGCCGGCCTGGGGAGCCTCCCCGGCGGGGGGGCGGAGATTTTCGACGATCGGGTGCATGACGAAGTGTTCAAGGGAAAAGTGCGAGCCGACCGGTGGTTCGAGGTGCATCGGGCCGCTCATGAACTGGGGATATATTCCAACGCCACGATGCTCTACGGGCACGTCGAAACCCCGCGCGAGCGCGCCCTGCATTTGCTGAAATTGCGGCAGCTGCAGGATGAATCGCTCGAAGCGATGCGCTCGAATCCCGGCAAAGCCGCGTTTAATTGCGTGATCCCGCTGAGTTTTATCCCGGAAAACAGCGAGCTGGGATATCTGCCGGGACCCACGGGCCTGACGGATTTAAAAACCCTCGCCATCGCCCGATTGCTGGCGGACAATATCCCCCACATCAAGGCGTTCTGGATCATGCAAGGCATCGGCCTGTCGCAAATGGCATTGCACTGGGGCTGCGACGATTTGGATGGCACGGTCGTCTGGTACGACATCACCAAGCGGCAGGGCGACGGCGTTCATCAGGAAATGCACGTCGATCAACTGAAACGATTAATTCGGGAGGCGGGCCGCGAGCCGGTGGAACGGGATACGCTTTATCGACCGCTGAATGCCGCGGTTATGCAAACGGTTTAAAGGCGAAGAAAATTGGCCACAGATATAAATCAGATGGACACAGATGATGGAGAATTGAATCTGGTTACTGAGAAGATTATTGGGTGCGCTTTTAAAGTCGCCAATGCGCTGGGGTGCGGGTTTGCGGAAAAAGTCTATGAAAATGCGATGGTGCACGAACTGCGAAAGGCCGGGTTAGGTGTCGAGCAACAGAAGTGCATTACGGTTGTTTATGACGACGTTGCGGCCGGTGAATATCTGGCCGCAACCGGGATACCCCTGTGTCCGTTGATGAGCTTCGCCAAAAATCGAGGTAAAACGATTTAAGAAATGAATTTTCCCATCTGTGTCCATCTGATTTATATCTGTGGCTAAAATTGTATTTGAGTTGGAGAATCAAGACCTATGTCCCTCCTCGTCACCGGCTCCATCGGGATTGATACCGTCGAAACTCCGTTCGGCAAACGCGACGATGTGATCGGCGGCTCGGCCGTCTATTTTTCGTACGCTGCGTCGTTTTTTACGCCGGTGCGATTGGTTGGCGTTGTCGGCGACGATTGCCCTAAGGAACTCTTGAACGTTTTTAACGGCCGCCAGGTTGATACGTCGGGGCTGGAAATTCGTAAAGGCTCGAAAACGTTTCGCTGGCACGGGTCTTATCTGAAGGATCTTAACGAAGCGGTTACGGTCGAGGTGGATCTGAATGTCTTGGCCGAGCGGGCGCCAAAAATCCCCGAGCCGTTTCTCAACAGCGATTTTGTCTTCCTGGCCAACACGCATCCCGTGCTGCAGCAGCAAACGCTGGCGAATTTGAAATCGGCCAAATTGGTGGTGGCCGATACCATGAATCTCTGGATTCAAACCGAGCGCGCGGAAGTCGTGAAACTGCTGGCCAAGTTGGACGGCCTGGTCCTGAACGACGGCGAAGCCAGATTACTCACCGGGCAAAAGAATCTGATCCACGCCGCCCGCGACGTTTTGAAAATGGGGACGAAATTCGTCGTCATCAAAAAAGGGGAGCACGGCTCGCTCCTGGTCAGCGACCGCGACGTATTCGTACTGCCCGCCTTCCCGGCTGAAAAAGTGGTCGACCCCACCGGAGCGGGGGACAGCTTCGCCGGCGGCATGATGGGGTACCTGGCGACGCAAATGAGTCTTTCGCCGGCGACGTTAAAACGAGCCATGGCCTTTGGAACCGTCGTCGCCAGCTACACGATCGGCGATTTCTCGCTTGGCGGCCTTTCCAGTATCACGCGCGAGCAGATCGATAACCGGTGGCAAGAGTACAAATTGGCGATGAGTTTTTAGCGTCCGATTGTGCGGTTATCGGCTATAATGAAGCGGATGGGGCTTGTCATGACGAAGATCACGCTTCGCAATCCGCGTTATCCCGACCAGCAGCCCGTCGAGGTGGAGGCTATGGCCGACACGGGCGCGATTCATATGTGCATTCCGCAGCACGTCGCCATCCAACTTCGGCTTGAGCAATATCACCAGAAGGAAGTAACCATTGCCGACGGCAGCAAACGCCTCGTGCCGCATATGGGGCCGCTGGAAATTCGGTTCAAGAACCGCGTGGGTCTCGGGGGGGCTCTGGTGATGGGAGACCAAGTGCTGCTTGGAGCAATCCCGATGGAAGACATGGACCTGGTCGTCTCGCCCAAAGATCGCAAGATTGATGTGAATCCCGCGAGTCCGAATGTCGCCTGTTCGACGGTGAAGTGAATTATCACCCGTTAGCGAATCGGCTGCGTGCGCAGTTGATTGTCATCTGTGGCAAAAAATCCTATTTGAAATCCGGCCCCGTCGCGGGCTGCAGGGTGGGAGTTGCGGGCACGCTGGGCCGAGTCGCGGGCTGCGCTGCGGGCGTCGGCGTGGGGGTCGGCGTCATTTGCATTGCCGGGGGTTGAATGACGATCACCGCATCCACGAGGCTTGAATTGGCTGATCCGGACGGCGCGGTTGCCGCCGGTTGGGAGGATGCTCCCGTCGCGGCCCCGGCGACGGCCATTGAAACTTTGGGCGCGGCTGAATCCGGCGCGCCGGCGAGCAATTCCGCGGACTCTAGTGTTACTTGTACGGTCGCCGCCGCGTCCGCCGGCTGATTGGTCAGAGATTGCTGCAGGGCGGTCGCCCCTTGCGGCGTAAGTCCGCAGGCCACGTATATTCGCACAGCGGGCTGGGTGGATGCGACATTCCGCGCAACCTCGGCGATGCTGGCGGTTTTCAACTGCTGGCGATTCGCGGGCTGCGTGGTGGCCTTGGCGATGGCTTGGCGAATCGTCGGCATCGTCGTCGGCGCGGGGGAAGCCTCGGGAGCCGACCACCAGGAAATTCCGTTCTGCGAGGATAGGAATTGGGAAATCTGCTGACCGACACCCGCTGCGTCGGGCGCATTGACCAGCAGGACCAGGGGATTATTCCTGGCGATGGATTCCCGGGAGATATCGTAGCCGCTGCTTTTTAATTCGCGGCGGATCTGATTCCAGTCGAGCGTCGAAGGCGTTGCCGGGGGCGCTGCGGGTCTGGCCGCGAATGATTGGGGCAGGGGCTGCATTGGAGCCGCCATGGCGACGACGGCCGGCGCCGGCTGTGTCGCGGGATTCGCCGCCGCCTCCGGCGCGGCGGGCGACGTGTCGCTTTGCGCCCGGGAGGCTTCAATATCCGCCTCGATATCGCTGGGAGGTTTTGCGCCGACGGCGCTGCCGGGGGAAACTTGCGTGTAGGACGCGGGTTTAAAGGTCGGGACCACGGTTCGGTAGACAATCAGCACCAGTGAAGCCCCCAGCAGGAAAATCGCCGCCGCGGTAATGAGCTGCGGCCAGCGGAATCCCGGGGCGGCCCTGGGGAGCTGCATCGAATCCTGCGAATCCAGCAAGATCGACCGCTCCATCTGCCCGCGCAAACCCTCGCCCACGTCGCCCGGGGCGGTGACGCGCGGAAGCTGCCGCAAAAGGTCGCGCTGTTTCACCAGGTCTTCGAGCATCTTTCGATGCTGCGGATGGTCGGCCAGATGTTTTTCAATCTCTTTGCGACCGGCGTCGTCGAGGTCTCCCTCGACATAGGCACACAACATGGCTTCAATGTTTTCCATGCAATGCCTCGGCTAACGCTCGCCCGACATATAGGGAGCCAATTCATCGCGCAAAGCCAATCGCGCCCGAAAGAGCCGGCTTTTGAGCGTGCCCAGCGGCATCGCCAGCGCGTCGGCCATTTGCTGATAATCAAACCCTTCGATATCGCGCATCACCAGGACGGCGCGATATTCCGGGTCCAGCTTCCCCAGCGCATTGAGCACCATCTGATTCTCCTCGCGCTTTTCGGCGATTTGCGACGGCTGCAAGTCTCGCCCCGCCATGCGATCGATTAAACCCGCGGCCTGATTTTCGACTTCGCCGTCACCGCCGCCCAACGCCTGGCTTCCGTCGAGCGAAAAAACGCGGCGTCGCTGCGTGCGGCGGAGCTGAGAGATCGCCAAATTGACGCCGATGCGAAACAGCCATGTATACGGCCCGGCTTCGCCCCGGAAGGTGTCGATTTTTTCCAGGCCGCGAGCGAAGGTTTCCTGGGTCAGTTCGCGCGCCTCCTCGGGCTCGCCCACCAGGCGCAACATCGCGTTATAAAGGCGATCCTGGAAGATCAGGACGATCTGGCCATAGGCCCAGCGGTCGCCGCCGCGGGCTTTATTGATCAAAATTCCGATGCGATGAAGCTCGGCCTCGGCCTTAGCGCGGCTGCTGGGGCCCGCACCGGCACCACGGCCGCTGCTTGGCTCGGCATCGAATTGCGCGCCGCTGAAACTCGACATGGATTTGGACGTTGGCAGGTCCTAAAAGTTCCGGACTTTCGCCAGCCATCCGTGGCAGGCGTTTTTCGCACTTTCAATATGCCAACGCAGTACGCCCGCGTCAATCGCAACGCGAGGCTAGGGCAGATGAGATTGACCTGCTTTAAGACAAAATATGAGGAGGAGGCAGTTAAGGGGAGGCAAAAGCCGAGGAACGAACATCCCTCGGGGCATTTTTCTATTTCAAATTAGCCGGCTCAAGCACCGGCAACCAGGTTCGACCCTGGCGGGGCCGCTTCGAGGGCCGCGGCGCGAACCGTCGCGTCCTCCCATTGATTTGACGCCACGAACCGCAACTCGCACAGGGCTTGCTTTCCGCCGATATGCGCCAGCCCCAGGATAGCCGCCCGGCGAGTGGTCGCCAGGAAGAAACCATTTTCATTGCGGACAACTTCGAGCAGGGCCGGAACGCCCCGCGGGTCAGGCAACAACGATAGCGCCCGGATCGCTTCGGCGCTGGCGTCGGCGAGCGGATCCCTGATCGCATTAAGCAACGGCACAACTGCGCGCAAATCGCGGAGTTCGCCCAGGCTATGGATCGCGGCAATCCGCACGGCGCTATGGAAGTAGCCCTCGCGGTTATTCACCACGGCAACCAGAGGGTCAACCGCCGCCGCGTTACCGAGCGACCCCAGCGACTTGGCCGCCTGGCGCGCCACGTCGGCGTCTGAATCGTCCAGAGCCGCGATCAGCCCCGGCACCGCCGCGTTATCCGCCGTCCGTCCCAGCGCCGCGGCCGCTGCGGCCCGGCGCACAGAATCCGACGACTTCAGTTCCTCAAGCATTAACTGCAAATCGCCCAGTCGAGGAACCGCTGCGCCGACACCGGCCGCTTTTTTCTCCGCGCCCACGGGACGATCGGCATGGATTCCCGCGCACGTCCCCGCCTCCGGCGGTTTCGTTTCGCTCGGGACAGCTTTGAAAACGGGGTTTGGTTTCGAGATTGAGGTTTCAGTGGTCATGAATCATTCTCCATAAGGCAAGACGAGCGGCACCAGGACAAGCAACAGAACACCATAGCACCATTCCCGTCGGCCAGGGCGCCGGCCGCTGCGGAATTGGATTTCGCTCGCGAGCGGCGATTCCCAATAAACCCCGATCACGATCCCCCAGTGCCCTTTCCACCCTTGTTTTGCCGAAGAATCAGCGACGTAATTAAATTCACGAATTGCCCAAACGCGCGCCGACGCCGTCCGCGCCTTTCTATCTTCCCTTCTCCACGTGTTCCGCTAGATTCCGCAGGATGGGTGAGGGGCGATTCGTTTTATGTCCATTGCTCGGCCCCGGTACTTCACGCGATCTTCTTCTTCCCCAGCCCCGCCAATCGCTCCGCGATCCACACCTTGATAATTGACTGGCGGGTAACGCCCAAGCGCGTGGCCTCCCGATCCATCTGTTCGATCATCCAAGCCGGAAAATCCACATTCACCCGGCGCACCTCAAGCCCTGGCCGTCTGGCCTTGGAAAAATCGACGTATTCCGTCATATCCACGCCCGCGTCGTGCAGCGCGTCCAGTTCCTCAGCCGTGAGCAGCTTTTTCTTTTTCTTGATTTTCTTCATAACGCCGCCTTTCTTCGATTCGCGCCACAAAGCCGATCCCGTGTTTCCGCCGATTCACCTCCGACTTGACCGGGTCAAATTCAAAGAGCGCCATTTTGGTATATTAATTATACTTCCCGCCCGGCGATTGGCTGGAGGAAAATGCAACCGTTTTAGGCCGTCCGGGATGCCTCGGGTTTCGGCTTTCGCCGACGTTGCTCAAGCAGCGCCGCTCCCGCCGGCGTCAGGCTCACAACCATCCGACCGTTCAGATTCTCCCGCGATACTAAACCCCGCGCGTTCGCCTCCTCCCAAATCGGCAGCTTGGGGCAGCTCGTCCGCCAAGTCTCCATGACTTCGGCGTAGCTCCTGGGTCCCCCGGAGACCCATTCCAAAAGGTCCAAAATCAGCGAATCAACCGGACCGGTCATGGGCCAAATAATATCACTCCCGTGGATGCGAAATCGACATAAAGAGGGTCGAGGCGCGATCGACCTTGGCGGCCCTGGCGCTGTTCGCCTGGACTGTGGTGCTGATGGCGTTGAACCGCTTCAGGGAAACCGCCAGAATCTAGCTCAAAATATTGCGCGGGGGGGGCTAATCAGACCCGGCGTCCTATGCGGATGTCGATGTTAATTCCCGGCATATTGTGTAAACTATTGGGATCGTAAGGCTTTTCCTCGAGAACCCTCGGGGGATATGCTTTCACTTCGAGGCTTTGGACGATGGTTCTAACCTTATTAAGAGCTTTGTTCGTCCTGCTTATGGCGGCCGTGGGGTGGCATTTTGTTACCCAGCAGACCGCCATTTTGGGGGATCAATACAGCTGGCTGGCTCTGATGGTCACGCTGACGCTGGGCGTTCTGATCGTTTGCGCCGATATCCTCTCGCCGCGCCGAAAGCTGGCTATCTTTTCCGGAACGTTCCTCGGGCTCATCGTCGGCATGCTGATCAGCTATGCCTTCAGCTTCGTGGTGGCGCTGCTGGTCGATCGCTTTCTGGCCCAATTCCCGCAGGACCAAAAGCAGTTGATCACCAGCGATTCCAACATCGTGGTGGGCGTTATCTTTTCTTATCTGGCCATCAGTTTCATCCTTCAAAGCAAGGACGATTTTCGTTTTATCATTCCTTATGTGGAATTCGCCCGGCAGAGCAAGGGGACACGACCGGTGTTGCTCGACACCAGCGTTTTGATCGATGGCCGAATCGCGGACATTGCGGAAACCGGTGTTTTGGAAAATCGGCTGATCGTGCCTCGTTTTGTGCTTCAGGAATTGCAGGCCGTGGCGGACAGTTCGGACAAGCTGAAGCGCAACCGCGGCCGGCGGGGGCTGGATATTCTGCAGCGCCTGCAGGGGAACAAGCGGTTGGATGTCGCGCTTTACGATTCGTCGGGCCGGACGCGCAAGGAGAGCGACGATGTCGATTCACAATTGATGGATCTGGCCGGCGAACTCGATGCGCGGGTCCTGACCAATGATTTTAATCTGAATAAAGTAGCCAGCCTTCGCGGCGTGGACGTGATCAACATCAATGATTTGGCCAACGCCTTGAAGCCGGTGGTGTTGCCGGGCGAGAAGATGAGCGTGCGGCTGATTAAATCGGGGGAATCGCCGGGGCAGGGCGTGGGGTACCTGGAAGATGGAACGATGGTTGTTGTCGAGCAGGGTCGGACGCATTTGAATGAAGAGGTCGAATTCACGGTTACGAGCGTTTTGCAGACGAGTGCGGGGAAGATGATTTTTGGGAAGATCGAAGGCGGCAGCGAAGGTCGTCCGCCGCCGCGGCCGCGTCCGCAGGTGCCGACGGTTTCGGACGCCAAACAAAGTTCCACTTGATCCATGCCAGATTTCGCCGTGATTCTACCGGCCGCGGGAAGCTCCAGCCGATTTGGCAGCCCCCTTAATAAACTGCTGCATCCGCTGCGCGATCGTCCGGTGATGGCGTGGACACTTTCGCGATTTGCCTCGCGGGACGACGTTCGGGAAATCGTTGTTGCATGTAATGATCTTGCCGCCGTCAGCGCCTGCGTGGAATTGCTGGAGGCTGGGGTTCGGAAAAAGGTGCGCGCTTGTGCGGGGGGGACGTGCCGATCGGACAGCGTTCGGCTTGGGGTTTTGGCGGCGTCGGAGGAGATCGAATGGATCGCGGTTCACGACGCGGCGCGGCCGCTCGTGTCGCAGGGGCTGATCGACCGAACGTTCGCGGGGGCAATCAAATACGGCGCGGCGGCGGCGGCGCTGCCGGCGCATTTGACCATTAAGCAGGCGATGGGACCGCTTCCGGCGAAGGTGCAACGGACGTTACCCCGGCAGCAGCTTTGGGCGATGCAGACGCCGCAAGCCATGCGGCGGCGCGATCTGCTGGAGGCCTATGGGGCGTGTCCGATCCCTTTGGCGGAGGTGACGGACGATGTGCAACTGCTTGAATTAGCGGGGAAAGAGGTTTGGCTGGTTGACGGTGAGGAAAAAAATCTGAAAATCACCACGACTCAGGACCTGCAGATCGCGCTTATGTTGATGGAATCGTGAAGGTTGGGCCCGTTGCGGGCCGATCAACATTTTTGGCCGAACCGGCGGAGCGCGACTGTCGCATATTTACCGGACGTGTAAAATCGCGGAGAATAATCGCTACCGCGCACTTACTTAATAGGTTTTAGTCATGGCTGACCTGTTTACTCCGAACCTGAAAACATTCCAGGTATTCCCCAATGTCCCGGCTGTTCTGCAGCCGCTGCTGGAGATTGCCAACAATCTCTGGTGGGTTTGGCATCCTGATGCGGTGGAACTGTTCCGCCGGCTGGATCGCCAGCTTTGGCATGAGGTTTATCACAATCCTGTCAAGCTGCTGGGGATCATCGATCAAAAGCGGCTTGCGGATGTGGCGAATGATGACGGATTTTTGGCGCACCTGAACCGCGTCTACGCCGCGTTTAAGGCGCATTTGGCGGAGAGCGGGTGGTATGGAAAGGCGTATCCGACGACGGACGAGAAGAAGAAGCTGCTGGTGGCGTATTTCTCGGCGGAGTTTGGGTTGCACGAATCGCTGCCGATTTATTCCGGCGGTTTGGGGATTCTGGCGGGGGATCATCTGAAGAGCGCCAGCGAAATCTGTCTGCCGCTGGTGGGGATCGGGCTGCTTTATCGCAATGGATATTTTCAGCAGTATCTGCTGGCCGATGGGTGGCAGCAGGAGGCTTACCCGGAACTGGATTTCTACAATTTGGCGATCGAGCCAATGAAATATACGGACGGGTCTCCGGTGCATGTGCGGGTTGATTTGCCGGAGAACGCGGTGTTCTGCAAAGTGTGGCGAGCGAATGTGGGGCGGATTCCGCTTTATTTGCTGGATACCAATCTTCAGGAAAACGCGCCGGCGGACCGGGAGATCACCAGCAAGCTGTACGGCGGCGGGACGGAGATGCGCATCAAGCAGGAAATCGTTTTGGGGATCGGGGGCGTGCGTGCTTTGGATGCGCTGGGGATCACGCCCAGCATTTTCCACATGAACGAGGGGCACAGCGCGTTTCTGGCGCTGGAGCGCATCCGGGTTTTGCTGGAGAACAGCCCGCTGACATTCGACGAAATCCGCCAGCAGGTGATGGCGACGAATGTTTTCACGACTCATACGCCTGTGCCGGCGGGGATCGATACGTTTGCGCCGGAGATGATGAGCAAGTATTTCAAGAATTATTATCCTTCGCTGAAACTGGACGAAGACGGATTCCTGGCGCTGGGGCGGGAAGATGTTTCCAGCAAGAAGCAGGGGTTTTCGATGGCGGTGCTGGCGATTCGGCTGGCGGACAGCGTCAATGGGGTGAGCGCTTTGCACGGGGAAGTGAGTCGGAAGATGTGGCACAACGTCTGGCCGCAGGTGCCGCCGGAGGAGGTGCCGATTCAGCATATTACCAACGGGATTCACGTTCGTTCGTGGCTGGCGCCGGATATTGGTTTCATTCTGGACCGGTATCTGAGCACGCGGTGGCAGACGGATCCGACGGATCAGACGGTTTGGGAAGGGGTGAGCCAGATTCCCGATGAGGAATTGTGGCGCGGGCATGAGCGCTGCCGAGAGCGACTGGTGGGATGGGTGAGGACGACGCTGCGCGATCAACTGACGCGGCGGGGGGCTTCGTTTGACGATATCGCGATGGCGGATGAAGTGCTGGATCCGGAAGCGCTGACGATCGGTTTTGCGCGGCGATTTGCCGGGTATAAGCGCGGGGCGCTGCTGCTGCGCGATCCGCTGCGATTGCAGCGGATTTTGGAAGAGACGAAGCGGCCGATTCAATTCATCTTCGCGGGCAAGGCGCATCCGGCGGACCATGAGGGGAAGGAATTGATCAAGGCGCTGGTGAATTTCGCGCGGAATCCCGCGGTTCGGCGGCGATTTGTTTTCATTGAGAATTACGACATCAATATTGCGCGGGTTTTGGTGCAGGGGGTGGATGTCTGGCTGAATACTCCGAGGCGCGGGATGGAGGCCAGCGGGACCAGCGGGATGAAGGCGGCGGTGAACGGGGTGCCGAATTGCTCGATCCTGGACGGGTGGTGGGTGGAGGGGTATTCGCCGGACGTGGGGTGGGCGATCGGTCGGGGGGAGTCGTATACCGACTACAACACGCAGGACCAACTGGAAAGCCAGGCGCTGTACGATCTACTGGAAAAGCAGATCATTCCGCAATTTTACAAGCGAGCGACGGACAATATTCCCCGCGAATGGATCGGCCGGATGAAGCAGTGCATGCGGAAATTGGCGCCGGTGTTCAACACCAATCGCATGGTGAAGGAATACGCGGAGAAGTTTTACATTCCGGCGGATAGGCGCGGTCGAGCGCTGGCGGAAGACGGGTCGAAACGGGCGGTGGCTCTTGCGCATACGAAGGACAAGCTGCGGCATCAGTGGGGCGGCATCCGCATCGTCGGCGTTCATAGCAGCGGGAATGGGCACTATCACGTGGGGGATGAAATGCAGGTTGAAGCGCTGGTCGATTTGCCGGATATCAATCCGGCGGATGTGACGGTTCAGCTTTATGCGGGGCCGATTACAGCGACGGGGGAGATTGGGTCGGCTCAGGTGCTGAATATGACGCTGACGAAGCAGATCGCCAATGGTCGGCATATGTATAGTGGGAAGATCGATTGCAAGGGCAGCGGGCGGCAGGGGTTTGCGGTGCGCGTGTTGCCGGGGAGCGCGGATTTGGCGACGCCGTTTGAGCCTGGGTTGATTGTTTGGAATTGATGGCGCGGGTTGGTGGTCGGGCCGTTCGACAGGCTCAGGGCGGGCCCTTCGATAGGCTCAGCACGGCCCCTCACCCTCGCCCACCGTGCCGGAACTAAAGGTAGGGGAGAGGGGATAGGTTAATCGAACAGGGGTAGTTGCCGGGAATCCTGGACGAGGGATTCGGCTTGGCCGTCGGCGAATTGGGTTAGCAGTCTGTCTCCTTCTGATACCTGGTTTGAGCTGCGCACGATGACTCCGGTCTTTTTCATTGTGGTGATGGTGTAGCCGCGGCGGAGGACTTGTCTGGGGGAGAGGGCTTCGAGGCGTTGTTCCGCGGATTGTAACTGGGCGCGGCGGGATTTGAGCCATACGGCCATGGCGGCGGTTAGTCTTTGTTTGGCGGCGTCGAGGCGTTGGCGATGGGTGGCTAGTTGCTGGCGCGGGTGATGAGTTTGAAGGCGGTCGTTTGAGCGGGCGATTCGCCTTTCGGCGATGCGGAGCGTGTTGCCGGCGGCTATGAGCAGGGCGCGCTGGCGGTCGTCCAGAAGTTGGCGCAGCTGGTTGATCGGGTCGAGGGGGCGGCGGAAGGCTTCGTGGCGATAGATGGCGACCAGGCGCTGGCGGGAATCGCGGTAGATCTGTCTGACGCCGCGGCTGAGGCGGGTGGCGGCGTACTGCAAATCCTCTTTGGCTTTTTTCCAGTGTTGAACGACGACCTGAGCCGCTTCCGTCGGCGTGTGGGCGTGATGATCGGCGACGAGGTCGGCGATGGTGGTGTCGATCTCGTGGCCGATGCCGGTGACGATGGGGATGCGCGAGGCGGCGATGGCGCGGGCGAGGATTTCTTCGTTGAAGGCCCAGAGGTCTTCGAGGGAGCCGCCGCCGCGGGCGAGGAGAATGACGTCCACGCCGCCGAGGGCGTCGGCTTGACGATTAAGGTGCGAGATCGCTGCCGCGATTTTATCGCCGCTTCCCTCCCCTTGGACGGGGACGTGATAGAGAGAGAGCTTCAGCCAGGGGTAACGGCGGAGGACTTTGAGCATGTCCTGCAGGGCGGCGGTGGATTTGCTGGTTACTAGCACGATTTTCCGGGCGAATCTCGGGAGCGGTTTTTTTCGCGCGGCGTCGAATAATCCCTCGGCGGCGAGGCGGGTTTGTAATTGCTTGAAGGCGAGTTCGAGGGCGCCGCGGCCGACGGGTTGCAGGGTGGTGACCTGGAGCTGATATTTGCCCTGGGGGGCGTAAACGGCGACGTGGCCGAAGGCGATTAGCTCGGTTCCGTCGTCGAGGGTGAATTTTACTTTGGCGGCCGCTTCGCGCCACATGACACAATTCAGGCAGGCGGTGGCGTCTTTGAGAGTGAAATAGAGATGGCCGGCGGATTGGCGGCGGGCGTTGCTGACTTCGCCGCGCACGGCGACGGAGGTGGGGATGGCTGTTTTGAGGGCTTTGTCGATCAGGGCGGTGAATTGGGTGACGGTCAGAGCCTGATCGGGCGGCGGGGGAGTTTTTGCGCTAGTGCGCGCGGCGGAGCGCGATTTGGAAATGCGCTGGTGAAATTCGAAGAATCCTTCGGCCATGGGAATTGATTTCATGGCCGCAGGACTTCGGCCAGCAGGCGCATTTTCAGTTCCTGATGATCGTATGCGACTTCGTGCCGCTCGAAGGGGTAGATTTCCATTTGTTTTTCGGCGGTGATGTGATTGTAGACGGCGTAGATGGTGCTGGGGGGGCAGGTGTCGTCCCATAGGCCGCTCGAGATGGCGGTGCGACAGGCGATCCAGGGGGCTAGATTGAGGCAATCGAAATAGCCGAGGGTGCGGATTGCCTGATCGTAGAGATTGGGGAAAGCGCGGAGGAAATTGGCGATCTCGGCATAGGGGCCGCTTGGGGCCAGTTGGATGGCGCGGCGGTAGTCGCAGAGGAAAGGGATGTCGGGGAGGGCGAGAATCGGGCGGCGTGAAAGGGCGGCGGCGGCGAGAGCGAGTCCGCCGCCTTGGCTGGCGCCGGCGACGGCGAGACGTTTGGCGTCCACTTCATCGCGGGCGGCGAGGAGTTCGAGGGCGCGGATGGCGTCGGCGTAAACGTAGCGATAGTAATAGGTCCAGGGATCGCGGATGCCGGCGGTCATCCAGCCAGTGGAATGGCCTTCGGGATAGATGGCGGCGTCCTGGGACTGGCCGTTTTGGCCGCGGCAATCGAGGCTCAGGGCGCACATGCCGAGGGTGGCGTAGGGGATTAATTCGAGGGGGCGGGGGCCGCGGCGGCTGTAGCCGTGGTAGAGACAGACGGCGGGAAAATGGCCGGGGGCGTCGGGGCGGACAAACCAGCCGGCGAGACGGCCGCCTTTATAGCCGTCGAAACGAACGGCGAAGCATTCGATGCCCTTTGCGGGGAAGGGATAGGGAATCAGCTCGGCGTTCAAGGGCTGCATGATCGCCCCGGCGACGGTTTGATCCCAAAAGGATTGAAAATTCTCTTCGCGATAAAGGGAGGGTTTGTATTGCCTTAACTGCTCCAAGGGCATGTCGATTGAGGGCATTTGCGGGGTCTCCTGATCGCCTGTTCATATCAAAATGGGCGGGGGGATTGTAGTGATTTTCGGCGGGGTTGCGGGCTTAGGGGGGAAAGGCGAGGAAAAAGAACTGGCACGGAGGACACGGAGAACACAGAGGACACAGAGAAATGCTTCTTGGGTGCAATTCGATTGGGTTTTCTTTTCGGCGTCTTTTTGGGGGGGAGTTGACGATTGTTTGTCTTGGCAAGGCGGGAGGGGATGATAAAATTCGTGGGATGGGAATGCTGCAAATCGTCATGATTGTAGTGGCGGTTGTAATTCTCGGAAGCGCGGTGGCCATGAAGATGTCTCGTAAGAGCTGATCGGCCATCGCGTTTTGTTTCGCAGGGAGGCGAGCCGCCATTTGTGGTGGATTGTCGGACACGGCAATCGTTGCCGCGGCGGTGGATCACTGTAAACTTCGGGTGTCGGTCCTTCATTTGGATAAATGGATACATTCCGTCCTGAACCTGCGCCTAATCCCGCCGTCCGGCGGCTGAGCCTTTACCTGCGTCAATTGGAAGTTTTTCGGCGTAAGGATCGACGAACTATTTCCAGCAAACAGCTGGGGGAGAGCCTGGGTCTGACCGATGCGCAGGTTCGAAAGGACCTGGCGTATTTCGGGCAGTTTGGGCATCCGGGCATCGGGTATCGCGTGGATGAACTGATCGGGCAGGTGCGACATATTCTGGGGACGGACAAAATCTGGAATGTGCTGCTGGTGGCGGCGGGAAATTTGGGGCGGGCGCTGATGGCATATAACGGGTTCGATGCCAAGGGGTTTCGGCTGGTGGCGGTGTTTGATGCCGATCCGCAGAAGATTGGGAAGAAGCAGGGGCCGTTCGCGCCGCCGACGGATTCGACGGATGGGAATAAGCGTTTGTTTGTGATTCAGCCGCTGTCGGAATTGAAGGGGACTGTGGAGAAGCTGAGCATTCGGCTGGCGATGATCGCGACGCCGACGGAAAGTGCGCAGGAAGTGGCGGATACGCTGGTGGAGGCGGGGATTCGGGGGATTTTGAATTTTGCGCCGATTTCGTTGAATGTGCCGCACGATATTGCGCTGAATGCGGTGGATCTGGCGGTGCAGTTGGAGCAGCTTTCGTTTCAGGTGAATTTTTCGGCGATTGGGCAGATTGCTTGAAATGCGGGTTGGAGGAAGTTGTTAGTTGCGAGTTGCTAGTTGCCAGTGGATTCAATCGTCTGCGTGAATCTGGTTTTTGTCCTTGGGTGATTCTGATTGGCTCTTCTTCGCGTCCTTCGCGGCTTCGCGGTAAAAAAATTAGATTTACCGCGAAGAAGCGAAGGACGCGAAGAAATGCTGGGTTGAAGCGAAGCGGCGCGGCGCGTGAATTGGATTGATTATTGGCCGGTGAAGATCGTTTTTTCGTCTACGAAACAGATGGGGT
>JBEKPV010000050.1:0-20311 GCA_049520395.1 Tepidisphaeraceae bacterium | reverse complement strand
CGACCGCACCGGACACGCTGAGGCGGTTCAAGTGACCTTCGATCCTCAGAAAGTCAGTTTTGCCGAATTGCTGGATGTCTTTTGGAGCAGCCACGATCCGACCACCGTCGATCGGCAAGGTCCCGATGTCGGCTCCCAATATCGCTCCGCGATTTTCGTTCATGATGCCGAGCAGGAACGCATCGCCAAGGCGTCGATCGACGAGGTGAATAAGTCCGGCGTCTTCCGGCGAAAAATCGTTACCCAGATCGTCCCAGCGGGTAAATTTTACACGGCCGAGGAATATCACCAGAAATATTTCCAGAAAGCCGGCCAATCCGAAAGCTGCCATGTCGGCGTCGCAAAGGTCCATACGAAACTGGCCGCCGAGGAAGCCGCCCGGCGCACCTCGGCCTGCTCCGATGCCTGCGGCGTCACCCACTGGCAAGTCAGCGACGAAGAATTGCGCAACCGATTAACCCCCCAGCAATACGAAATCGCCCGCCATGCCGGAACCGAGCGCGCCTTCACCGGAAAATATTGGAACGAGCATCGCCCCGGCGTTTATCGCTGCGCGGTCTGCGGCCAGGACCTCTTCGATGCCGGCACCAAATTCGATTCCGGCACCGGCTGGCCGAGCTTTTTCAATCCCATCGACGCCGGCGCGGTCAATGAACACACGGATGATTCGCATGGAATGGAGAGAACCGAAGTAACATGCTCGCGGTGCGGGTCGCACCTGGGCCATGTATTTGATGACGGCCCGGACCCAACCGGTAAGCGATATTGCATGAACTCCGCCGTATTGGATTTGAAAACCGACGCGGCTGCTCCCGCAAAGAGCAAATCGATTTAACCTGCTATTGCGCGCCGGTCTTTAGCCCGTCCGTCCGGTCCTTGTATCCGGCGGCATCAAAATAACGTTTCCCATCCGCATCCTGATAGTCGATGAAGGTTTGATTCCCCGCCTCATCCGGCTCCGAAGCCAGCACCCCGCTGGTATATTTTACCTGATCCGGCCCTCCAATCAGTGCTTCCCGCAGAATGCGCCCCTGCAGCGCGCCGTGGGTTGGGATATCCAAGCCGAGCACCGTTGCCAGGGTCAACGCCAGGTCGGCATTGCCGGCCGGGCAGGGATCGACGAACCCCGATTTAAAATCCGGCCCGATCGCCACCATATTGTTCAGCGTATCGCCACGGCCAAAACTGCCGTGCATTCCCTGCCCTTGCTGAAGTTCGGCATCTGCGATCTCCACCTGGGTCATCGCCGGTCGCCCCGCATCCAGCGCGAACGATCTGAAGTTGACCACCAGCGCCGGCACCGGCATGCCAGTTAAACCTTGCAGATCAATCGCGCTCAGCGGCTCGGTCCCCGGAATCTCCCCATACGAATCGGCCACGAATAATCCGCTGACATAATCCTGCCGGCTGAGGATTTTAATCACCGCTTTCAGCCTGTCGCCGTCATGGTCGGGAATGTAAATCAGATCCGAACCGCCATTGCCGCACACGATGACCTTCGCGTCCGGTTTTCCGAGGATTTCCCCGCTGCCCCCGATCACGCCGTCCCCTCGGTACGGGTGCTGGCTCGTTCGATCCGTCTCCTGAGCAATGGTTGGATCCACCGGCTTATATCGCCGGTGCGCCTCGCTGCCGGTACTGATCGTATCCGGATCGTAAAGCGGCAAATTCAGCGCATGGCTAAGGTCGATCGCCACGAATCCAGATGGCAGGAATCCCCGCGCAACCTCCATTTCCCCCTTCTCCGTCCTGTACTCGAATGAAGCGGCATAACTGCCGCTGAAATGCGCGCCCGTCCCATCCAAATCTCGTTTGCTGATGGTCGAAAATCCGTGGTCCGATGTCACGAAGATATCGGTGTTGTCTTTAAGTCCCGGCGTGGAGCCGACGAAATCCAAAATCTGCTTGAGATTGTTGTCCGCGTTGCGAACCGCATTGCGCGAGGTCGGGCCATTAACGCCCGGCGATAGCGAAAGAAGGCTGTCCCCCTGATTGTGCTGAGTCCCGTCCGGGTCGCGAGACCAGAAAACCAGTGCGAACGGCACCCCGTCCTGGCAAAACATGGGAAGCACGACTCGGGTCGTTACGTCCACCAGATATTTTTGCTGCACGAGATTGGGCACACGGGTGCCGCTCACGCTCGCGGTGCCGGGATATCCGTTATCGAAACCGCTTTCTCGTGCTTGTCCGTTGCTGCGATCGGGGCAGGTAGTCGGAAGTCCGGCAGCCAAAAGTGCCTCGCGGAAGGATCTGCGTAACGGAATTCCACCCGCTCGTCCCGTCGAATCGTCAACGATGATCGTGTAGGGGGGAAAAATCTTCCCGCCGGCGGGATCGCCTTGCGTCACGTCCTGGATGAGGATCGGCCCGACCTTCCCGATGGCCGCCGTGTGATATCCTTTCGCCCTGGCTTGCGCCAAAAGCGACTCCTCGTTGAGAAACGAGCTGGCCGTGAAATGCTCGTCGATATCGCCGATGACGTGGTCATTTTCTATAAACGGCGTTTTGCTGTCCGTCACTCGCCCGCGAAAATTGGTGGTGTCGTACACGGCGAAGCCCGGATAAAGGTAGTTTCCAAAATCTCCGGTGTCCCCCAGATAATGCCCGGTGGCGATTGCCGAGGCGTTGGGCGTCGTCACCGTTGGAAATAGCGAGTGGCTATTCGGAAAGTCGGTTCCAAGCTGACGCAGCGAATAGAGAGTGGGGGAGTCGATCGGATTGACCGAATCGCGCCGAAGCCCGTCCGCTACGAAAATGATGACGTTACGCCCGGGCTTGGGCCTAAAGGGGTCGTCCGCCCATGCCCGCGGCATAACCGCGAAAAAGATTAAGCCGAAAATGAACTGGGAACCGAGCTTCCGTCTCGCCATTAGCATACTTTAGCGATTCGTGTTTGTTGCAGGTTAAGAATCGAATAGGGGGAGATGCCGCCCGATATCCGGCGACAATCGGGCCGTGGCCGTGTCAGAAAATCAAAAATGGGGCAAAGCAATACCTCTCCTGGCCATCCTCTACATATCGGCAAACAAACCACTTACGTAGCGCTGTTGGTTATTCAGAAGAACTTTGCAGCCTGCTGTGGGCACTTGGTATAAAATTGCAGCAAAGGGCGCATCGGTGGCAACTACATTGAAAAACGTAGTGGCGGTCGGCGACGATGACGGCGCCAGTAGCGGCGCAGCAACGTCGAGCCCCGATCTCCTCAACTCTCTTGTCGAAAGTCTCAACCTCAACGGCTTCACAAAAAGCACCCTGGACCACAATCGCTTTACGTCGATCGCCGTGGTACTGGCCGTTGTTCTGATCGGCATCGTGAAAATCTGGCAGCCGACGGTTGAAGATCCGTATAACAAGGGGCATTACGTAACGGTGGCCGCGATTAAAACCGAGCATGATCAGCTCGTTGCTCAGTATCAAAGCAACATCACTCAGGACCAGAAAGATCTGACGGACATGCTCACGAAGGTGAACGCGGCTCTGCAACAACTCCAAGCGGAAAATCAGGAACTGGGAAGCGTGATTTCGGCTGTCGCCACGATCGCGGCTCCATTTGCGGGGCCTTTTGCGCCCGTCGTCCTCGCCGCCGCCGGGCTCGTCACCGCCGGGTTGGGGTTCGACACCGTTCGCAAAACCGGCCAGGCAACCCAGAGCAGCAACATCGCTAATTCACAGACAAACGCCAGTCCGAATACGGCCGGAAATCAGGGCGGCGTTGACGCGGGAGTTACCCAATTAACTCAGGCTCTGATCACCGCGCTGACCAAATCAAAAACATAAACGGATGAACAGCGAGTAAAGAACATTGGCCATGAAGCTTTTATATTTCAATCGTTCCGTACTTATCCTGGCAGGAGCATTGGCGCTGGCCGGTTGCACCGTGGTCAGCCCCATCTCCATGAAAAACGTGGACGCCAAGGCTTTGAATGCGGAATGGTCGCAATTCCAGGCAAGCAAAACCGCGGATCAGCAGGCCTGGCAGAATAAGATTACGGAGGCCGACAACGATCAGACAAACGCGATCGACGTGGCGAATTCCAGCCCGTTTGGCCAAATCGTCGCCGCCCTGAACAATCCGCAATATACGTCCGCCGGCGCAACCCTATTGACCTCAATCCTGGGTGTGCTCGGCGCGGGCCTGCACGTCAACAACCTCAGGCTTGACCGAAAGATCGCCAATCCGGAAGTCCCGATGGCCGGCGGCGCCAACCCGCCCACGGGCGCTGCCGCCCCCCCAAACCCCGTCGCGGGTGCTGCTAGTCCGGCCGATGTCGGGCTCCAGGGCGCGATCGGGGCCGCGGCCGCGAATTCCAAAACCACCCAATAGCGCACACGCGCCGCCCCCGGCGCGCAAACCGCGAAGATGAGACCGTCATGTCGATCACCCTCCTTCAACTGATTGTTCGCAGCGCTGAGAGTTCGGCATCCGACGCGGCAACATCCGCGCAAACCGCCGCCGCGGACACTCCCCCATCTTCGTCTCAAATCGCGCAGCACAACATCAATTCCACAAAACACGACACCGCCACACAATCGCTTCAGGCGTCCACGATCAGCGACCCATCCTTGAGGCAATTGCCGGCGGCGCACGCCGCTTATTCGGCGCACGCCGCGGCCTCCTCCGCTCACAGCGCAGCCGCCAGCGCTCTGCTCGCCAGCCAATCCAAATCGGAAAAGACCACCCCCACCCTTGCCGCCTCCGTGGCCCACCAGGTCAGCGCGTCCCAGCATAAAATCGATTCGCAAAAGCACGCCGACGCCGCGCTCGTTCTGCAATCCGAAATCGCCAGGGCCGCTTCCGATCAAAAGTTGATTCTGGCCAGCGCGGTTAACGCGCATCTGCACGCCGCGGCCGCCAATACAATTGCCGCCGCGCAACACACCGCCGCCGCGTCAAGTCCGCCGCCCCTCAGCGCGCCGGCCATCGATCAAATTCGCATCGCGGCGTTTCAGATATTCACGCAGCGAAAAGATCAATCCCCACAGGAATTGGAGCAGGCGGGCGACTGGTATCAGGCGAAATCCAATGCCCTGGCTAATCTGGTGCGCGATCTCCAAAAAAAATACTCGATCGCAATCGCAGATCCCGACGGCCAACTCTAAGCAGCGGACCTGGATGCCGAAGCCATGGAAAGCCTCAAGGACCGTGTCGCCCAGCTGCGCGAGCGCGGAGCGGATTCGATCGCCACTGCCGAAAAAAAGATCAAGGAGAATCCGCTCTCCAGCACCATGATCGCCTTCGGAGTCGGTTTTATCGTCGCCAAGTTTTTGCATCGGAGGCACTAAGTTACTCGCCGAATCCATCTAAGGAAGGCCGACGGTCTTTGCGATCGTCGATGTCAAATCATCCAGATCGACCGGCTTCACCAGATGGGCGGTAAAACCGGCGTCCAGCGACGCGCGAATGTCGTCCGGAGCCCCATATCCGCTGAGGGCGACGCCCTTAAGGCGGCTCGTCCCGCTAAGTTCCCGTAATAATTTTCGCCCGTCCCCGTCCGGAAGGCTCACATCGCACAGCAGCAGGTCGATGGGGCGAGCCGCAACCACCGCCCTGGCGGCCTCGATGGAGTCGGCAATCTCAACTTCATAGCCCCCGAATTGCAGCAAACGTGCAAAGCATTCGGCAGTATCGGCGTGATCCTCAACAATCAGAATTCGCGTCATGGCGCGAAATCTAACCGCGTCGAAGATCATTTACCATCTCCGAATGCGATTGGAACCGTTCGTTCGCGGCTGAGAACGCCGCCCGCCTGCTCCACAGTTTCGCCATGGGTCGCAACCGGCTGATATTCGATGCCCGCGACCGCAGAGCGCGCTCTTACGGCAAATGCCGAATCATCGTGTTCACCGATATATGCGGCCATTGGATCAGGCCCGGTTTCCCGTCGGTGCGTGGGAAGAATTCGAGGATGACCCGCTGCGCGTACTGGAGCACGAAGCGGATGTGGCCGGATTTTGTCTTCACCTTTTGAATCCAAAACACGGCCATCACGCGAGCGGCTTTCGCCTGGTTGATGACGAACGGGATGTTCGTGATGCCGCCGTTGACTTCGGTATCGACGGTGAAGGTTGTGGTCTCTTCGATGGTCGCTCCATGGAGCACCGATGTCACTGCCCCTTGCAGGACCTTCAACGGATTGGTGGGATCGAAAATTCCCTTGAACGGCGCAGTGTGGAAGTGCTTGTATGGGCCAAAATAGACATTGTTCAGATCGGTGGTTCCCAGCCCGATGGGTAGCGGTTCAAACTCAGCCAAGAGCCCAGGAGCGGCGAGATTGGGGCCGCCGCTTCTTGGGGGTTCGGACCCGTTGGAGCCCATGGCAAGCACAGCGTCCCCATGCGGAATGCTGGCGAGTCTTCCAACATCCGGCCCCGGCTTGTTGATGTCGCCGCCCGCGCCGGTGAGGTTTGCCAGGTGCAGGAAAAGGCCCGGCTCGCGATGAATCCCGACGGGTGAATGGGGAGGAACGCCCGGTCCAGGATGCAGATGGTCGCCTTTGGGCGTGTCGTTGGTGTCCGGCGTCGCCGGCGACTTAATCGTGCCCCCGGGCGTACTGGCGGCATCGATCGCGGCCACCTGATCCAGCGCCTGCAAATAGCGCAGCGCCGCCAGATGCTGGTCGTGATGGTTGGCGCCGCGGTTTGGAACGCCCAGGTCAACCAGATCAAAGTCCAGCGTCTCATTGGCCTGATTGAGCAGAAGTCGGAAATCCCCCAGCACGCCCGGCTTGCCGAACGGCAGCGCAATCATGTTCCAGGCGTGCCCCTCGAAGCCCTCCGAATTCGACCACTTTCCCGGCAATTGACCCAGCACGCCGAGCTTCGGATTGCCCCGGTCCGCCGCCGTGGTGGCATGAATCAGGCGGCCTCCATCGATCATTTCCTGAAGTTGCTTGAGATCCAACATGTTTTGCTCCCCTGGATGCGGTCGTACAATAAAAGTAGATGTAATTACTCCTAACGACTACTCACGATGACCCCAAACTATACGACCTGGACATCTCATTCTACAAATCTATTCGTTCGCCGCGACAGCCAAATTTTGTTAGCGTTGCGCAAATTGCTTCGATATTAAATCTGCAGCTTTCCTGCGATCTGTCACCCAAAGCGTTCATTTCAGCGTAAAAACTGGCAAGATTTGGGCTTGATCTCATTCCGACAAGTGTTTGCCGTACCGATGCATATGGCCCAGGCGACAGCCCATTGCGGGCCGGGTCGAGCAGAACCGCTCCATGACCCCCCGAGACTCCCGCGTCCGCCCCGGTATTGCCCGAGTGCTCAAACGACGGATACGCGTTGTTGCCGTCCCAGGTGAAAGTCGATCGGATCAGCGAGTTGGGGTTGTAGCCGGCGCCCAGCAATTAAATTCAGCCCTGTCCCGTCCTCTGTGTCTGCGCTCACTGATTTCGGCCGGCGTCATGAGCGGACCGGATCAATACACCCGGGAAACGCCATGAGTCGAAATGTCCTGATCTCGAAAAACAGATCATCTGTCTTCCCGCTCGAACCGATCTGGTTGGGATGGCGCCACACGCAATGCCCACGATCTTCATTACCGGCGCAACAGGATACATCGGCGGTCGCCTTGCGCCGCGTCTACTGGAGCATGGCTATGCGGTGCGATGCCTGTCCCGCAGCCGGGCCAAGTTGCTTGCCCGTCCTTGGGCGCGCGATGAACGCGTTGAGGTGGTGGAAGGGGATGCCGGCGACCGAGCCGGTTTGACACAGGCCATGCGCGATTGCGCCGCCGCCTATTTTCTGGTCCATTCGATGGACGCTGCGGGTGCGGAGTATCGCGCCCGCGACCGGTCGATGGCCCAAGAGTTCGGTTACGCCGCCGCTGCCGCGCACGTGCGGCGGATCATTTACCTCGGTGGGCTTGGCGAACCCGGAACGGGGCTAAGTGAGCATCTTTCGTCGCGCCGGGAAGTTGAGACGGCCCTGAAGGAGGGAGGCGTGCCGGTGACGGTTCTGCGCGCGGCGATGATCATTGGATCGGGTTCGGCGTCGTTCGAGATACTCCGTTATCTTGTGGAGCGGCTGCCCATCATGATTACACCCAAGTGGGTCTCCACCGAGTCGCAGCCGATTGCCGTCAGGGATGTCCTTTTCTATCTGATTGCCGCGCTGGCAAATTCGTCGACGACGGGAAGGACACTGGATATCGGCGGTCCGGACATCTGGAGCTACGCCAAGGTGATGCGCGAAATGGCCGCGGCGTTGCATCTTCGACGACGTCTGGTCGTTCCGGTTCCCGTGTTGACGCCTCGATTGAGTTCGCTGTGGATTCACCTCGTGACTCCGCTTGCCGCGAGCATTGCCCGGCCGCTCGCCGAGGGATTGCGCAACCGGGTGGTCTGCCGCAACGACGAGGCGATGCGCCTCATGCCTCACCAATGCCTGACAATCCGCCAGGCGATGGACGCCGCGATCGCCAGGGAGGAAACGGGCGCCGTGGAGACGGCCTGGTCTGACGCGGGCGTTATGCCAGGCGATCCCGCGTGGGCCGGAGGCACCGTATTCGTCGACCACCGCCAGGCAACAGCCTCGGCATCCGTCCAATCCGCATGGGTGGCGGTCTGCTCGCTCGGCGGCGAGCACGGCTACTTCGCGGCAAACTGGCTTTGGCGCTTGCGTGGGAGGATGGATCGGCTGATGGGCGGCCCAGGCCTGCGAAGAGGCCGGCGAAGTGCCCGGGAGTTGCGGCTCGGCGATGCGCTGGATTTCTGGCGCGTTACCAAAATCGAAGCGCCGCGGCAACTGGTGCTCACCGCCGAGATGAAGCTCCCGGGCGTCGCCACGCTGAGCTTTGAAATCGAGCCTCATTTCGACAACCAATGCACCATTGTGATGACCGCTCGTTTCCGCTCGCGCGGACTCCTGGGGATCGCCTACTGGTATGCGGTGTTGCCGCTACATGGCATCGTGTTTAAAGGGATGCTCAAGGGGATGGTGCGAATGGCGGAGCTGACGCCCATCGCATCAACCGCCCTGTGTCGCTCTGGGTGACCGCTGGTCAGCCGTTGTATCCGGATGAATGCAGGGCTTTTCCGGAGCGGCGAGGTGCCGGTTCCCGGCCGCCGTGCGCGCATGTTGCGATTTGGCCGCCCCCTCAGTGGCGGGCGACAACGATCTGGGTGATAGAGATTACCATTGTCGCCGGCAAGCGGATCCATTCACTCCTCCAAGGCGCTAGACCCACTCGGCATAGGCAGCAATGAGCCAATTCTCACAGAATGGGATTTTGGGACCGCCAATATGCTGATTTACGCCGCCTTATAGCCCGATGAAATGCGGGATTCATACCGTAGACGAGGGAACGCGAATCGCGGAATTTGCTCGGCGCAACCGTGTATCGGAAATTGCCTCCCAACGGTGTCAGCAGGAGAAGATGGCAAGCATTTCCAAAGTTCCTGTACCGGTCAACGAGGAATCGCGCCTCAATGTGTTGCTGCGCTTCGAGATTCTGGATACGCCGCCCGAAAGCGACTTCGACGATATTACCCTGATGGCGGCGCAGATTTGCCAAACGCCGATCTCGCTGATTTCGTTGGTCGATGCAAATCGGCAATGGTTCAAATCCACGTTGGGGATTTCACAAAAGGAAACGCCGCGAGAACTGGCGGTTTGCGCTCACGCGATCATGAACCGCGAGCCGCTGATTATCCCCGATCTGCGAAAGGACGAACGGTTCAAGGATTTTCCGATGGTTACCAGCGAACCATTCGTCCGCTTTTATGCCGGCGCGCCTTTATGGTCCAAGACGGGCCATGCGTTGGGAAGCCTATGCGTCCTGGATCGGGTGCCCAGGGACCTGAACCCTTCGCAAATCGCGGCGCTCGAGGCTTTGGGTCGGCAAGTTGTGAATCAGTTGGAGTTGCGGAAAACGGCTTCGCAACTGGCGCGAGCGGAGCGGTTCGGTCGTTGCACGATGGATGCCCTGACGGCTCATATCGCAATATTAGATGAGAACGGGATCATCGTTGCGGTAAATCGCGCATGGCGCGAGTTTGCCCAGGCGAACCCGCGTTTGGGGCCATCGGTTGAAGTGGGCGGAAATTATCTGGCCGTATGTGGTTTGGCGGATGGGCCGTACTCCGATGAAGCCGGGGTGATTGCCGCCGGAATTCAACAGGTCCTGAATGGCGGGAGTAATTTTATTGGCCCGGTTTACCCGTGCCACACCCCGGCAAAACAGCGATGGTTCGTGGTGAGGGTATCGAGATTTTCGTCAGAGGGACCCACATATCTCGTCATCCTCCATGCAGATGTCTCGGAGCGCCGATTAACGGAAAATCGGCTGCGATATGACTCACGGCACGATGCGTTGACGGGATTACCCAATCGTGTTTTGTTTGCCGAGCGCATCGAGCGCTGCATTGATCTATCCAAACGCGGCAAATATTCATTCGCGGTCCTGTTCCTGGACCTCGATCGGTTCAAGATGATCAACGATAGCCTGGGTCATGCCGCCGGTGACAAATTGCTGCAGACCATCGGCGAGCGATTGTTGGCATGTCTGAGGGAATCGGATTCCGTTGGCGTTCCCAAAGAATGGAACACCGTTGCACGGATGGGTGGAGATGAGTTCACGATTTTGCTTGAGCAGCTCCGTCGGCCGGAAGATGCGGTCCGCGTCGCGGAGCGGATTTTGCAATCCACCGCTAAAAGTCTGAACTTTGACGGAAACGAACTGACCACGACGGCGAGCATCGGCATTGTCACCTGCGGCCAGGGGTGCGCGCCGTATGCCTCTGCGAAGGACGTTCTACGCGATGCCGATGCAGCCATGTACAAGTCCAAAGCACTTGGAGGCGATCGGTTTCTGCTTTTCGACGAGAGGATGCATGAAGAAGCCGTTCGCCGGCTGAGTTTGGAAAGTGACCTTCGGCGAGCCGTCGAACGCGACGAGCTGGTTCTGCATTATCAACCCATCGTGACCCTCCCGAGCCGGCAAGTTGTCGGTGTGGAAGCCCTGGTCCGCTGGCGGCGAAACGGGGAACTGGTCAACCCGACGGAGTTCATCCCGATCGCGGAGGAAACCAATTTGATCGTAGGCATCGGTCGATGGGTTCTCGGAGAATCCTGCCGGCAAATGGCGCGTTGGCAACGCAAGTTCCCGGCTCTGGACTCCGTGTCGATGTGCATCAATATTTCACGAAGGCAGCTCAGCAACGACGACTTGGCAGCCGATTTGGAGCGTCTATTGACGGAAACCGGCATCAAGCCGACATCGATTATCCTCGAGATTACCGAGAGCGCCATCATGGACGATCCCGAAACGGCCAAGCGAACAATGGATCGACTAAGACTGCTCGGGGTGATTCTGGCGATGGATGACTTTGGCACGGGCTATTCTTCGCTTTCGTGCCTGCGGCGTTTTTCCATCGATTTATTAAAGATCGACCGATCGTTCATCCAGAAGATTTCGGATCCCCAGGATGCGTCGGTGGTTCAAACGATTGTCAATCTTGCGCAGAACCTGAATATGAAAGTGATCGCCGAGGGAGTTGAAACATCTGAACAGGTGCAATTTCTCCAGTCGTGCCGATGCGACATGGCGCAAGGCTACCTATTTGCAAAACCGCTGGTCGCCGGCGCCGCGGAAGAGTTTATTTATCGCAGGGAACCATCGGCTCAGCCGGCCTGACGCCGATGTGCAGACGGCCGGCACCATGCACATTACAAAACCGCACGCCGCCAATCGCATTTCATAAGCTTGTTTTTGATGAGGGCTTCCGGCTCAGTTTGGCGGCTGTTTTCCGTCGAACAGCTGCGACTCGATTTTCATCGTGCCGCCACAACTGGAGACGACGTATTCCCGCCCATCAATGATCTTCACGGATTGCATATCGGCCAACGTAAGGCGATTCGGTATTTCAATGGAGGGCAACCCCGGACCGACTTCCTTCTCTGCGAAGAAGTGCAGCTGATTCCCGATGGTGATAAATACTTGATACTTCGCGCCGATCTTCCTGACGGTCGCGGCGCCGGCGTTGCTCGGAACTTGCGTCTCCCACATTCCGGGAACCGGGCCAGCCAGGACTTCCTTATCCGCCGGCTTCGACATTACGATTGCTTGTCCATCGAAACCGATGACGGTGTATTTTTCCCCGTCGACCATTTTGACGCGGTCATCATCTGCCGCCGTTAATTGATTAGGGACTACAATTAGCGGCCGCCCGTCCACGGGTTCCGGGCTGGAAACTTCTCCCAGGAAAACCAGATATCGGTTGGAGTCAACCACCATGACACGGGTTTTCCCGTTCTCGCGGTCGACCATGATTTGGCGTTCTCGTGCTTTCGCGGGGAATCGCGTTGACATGCAAACATCCGAAAAAGTCACCACCGCATCTTTCATTTGACACCCCTTAAAAGGAAATAAACGACAAATGAAACGGCTGGCAATCGGCGCCGCCTTGGCCAAAAATCAGGATTTCAAGGAATCCGTATCCATCGCATTCATTTCTGCGGCTGATTCAGAAGCCTTATGCTTGTTTCACTATTCGAAACACTGGCGGCTCGGCCAAGGTGAAAAGCACGACCTCCTCGCTGGTCGAAGTGCTGATGTCGTGGTGCAGGCTCAGCACTTTGGAGCCGGTGATCTCCCGTACCATTGCCTCCATCGTCGGACGCGCTGTTTCTATCAGATGACTACGCACTTGCTTGAGCAGATCCCTGCCTCTCTGGGGCTCAAGCGTCTTGACGAGATGCTGTTCCGCCGCGGTCAAAACCCCTTTGAGTCGGACCACCACCAGGTCATTGATCAAATAAACGTGAATTTCCTTGGGACCTCGGCCCATGTACTCCTGCTCGAAGCGGTTCATACCCTCGGAAATGGCACTTTCGATTTCACCTTGGGTCTTCATTGGCGATAGATGATACAACAATTATTTCAGAATACTGACATATTAGGCTTGACGAGGTGGCTGATCCATTGTAATTCGGTTCCACGTGCTTTTTGGTCGCAAATGATACGGAAGTAGTTCAGAGAAAATTCGCCGACTTCATCGGTCGACTAAATAAAGGGTAATCCTCCTAAGAGACGGAAGACCCGTTAGCGAGTAAGCCGATGCAAACGAACACGATAGGTGTTCGATTGCATCGGCTTTTTTTTTCGTTTGTCACCAAAGCATTTTTGCGGAAATGTGATGGCTGCGTCTGACTAAAACGCACCGAACCCCATTTCAGGAGGTTTTCGCGCGGCCAAATGGTTAGCAAACGAACTAGATTTCGCCCGATGGTGTCGGCGATTTTGCGCAGATCAGGTCTATTTTTCGGAAAGGTGTGCAAGGATGGACACTTCACTTACCCCGGATAAGGAGGATCTCCTATCGATTCTCGAAAGCATGTCGGACGCATTCTGTGCCGTGGACGAGCAATGGAGGCTGATTTACATCAATGGGCGCGCCGAACAAATCACCCACGTCAACGGGCCCGATCTGCTGGGCAAGCTGATTTGGGATGCCTTCCCCGAAACAATCGGGTCCGCGTTCTATGACCACTATCATTTGAAAAGCGCCGAAGGGATCCGACTTCGGGTTGAGGTCTTCTGTCCTCAGGCTGAGGCGTGGCTCGAAGTCAACGCGATGCCGTCCCCTCTGGGATTGGCGTTTTATTTCCGTGACGTCACAAAAGAGCGAAAGTCAAGCGCCGATTTGGCGCAGCTTGCCGAGCAGATGTTCTCTCAGCACGCTTACCTTGAAACTTTGCTGCGCCACGTCCCCGTCGGCGTCGTCATATCCGAGGCCCCCAGCGGACGCGTCCTGTATGGAAACGAGCGAATGGAAGAAATCCTCGGGCATCCCATCGTTCCCCCGAAAAATGTCACGGAATACGCGGTATGGCGCGGATATCATCCCAACGGACGCCCCTACGAGCCGCACGAATGGCCCCTCGCCCGCGCCGTCACCAGCGGCGAAGTCGTCTGCGGGGAAGAAATTCACATAGAAAGACCCGACGGCGTGCGCCTGGCGCTGCTGGTTTCCGCCGCACCGATCCGAGACCGGCTTGGGAAAATTCTCGCCGGCATTGTCGTCGATCAGGACATCACTGACCGCAAGCAAACTTTGGACTCGATGGAAAATTGCGTGCGGCTGGAAAAACTGGCGCGTCGGGAAGCCGAGCAGGCCAACAGATTCAAAGACCAGTTCATCGCCATGGTCTCCCACGAATTGCGTACCCCGCTTACCCCCGTCGCTCTCAGTCTCGCCGCCTTGGAACTGGACTCACATCTTCCGGAGAATCTGCATGACGAAGTCGCGATGCTTCGACGAAACGTGGAAATTGAGACGCAGTTGATTGACGATCTCTTGGACATCACCAGCATCAGCAATGGCAAGTTTCGCCTGGACATCCAGCGGACCGGCATTCACGCGTTGCTGCGGCAGGTCCAGGAAATAGTGGAAGGCGACGTGCATCTGAAGTCCCAGAAAGTGACCCTCGACCTGAAGGCGCAACATGACACCGTTGGGGGCGATCCCGTTCGTCTGCATCAGGTGTTTTGGAACATCGTCAAGAACGCCATCAAGTTCACCCCCCGTGGCGGCGAAATCACGATTCAAACGTCGAATCCAAGCGTCTCCACGATCGAAATTGAAGTCAAGGATGGGGGGGTGGGCATTGCCGCGGAGGACCTGTCGCGGATTTTCGGCGTATTTGAGCAGGGGGACCAAGGTGTCCATCGGCAGTTCGGCGGATTGGGAATCGGGCTGACGATCTGCAAGACGATTATTGATCTCCACGGAGGCGGTATCCGCGCGCATAGCGATGGGCGCGGGAAAGGCTCCGTTTTCCTTGTCGAACTTCCCACCGCGCCCGCCATCGAGGGACGCGCCGTCGTGAAACCCGACCGGACAAAGCTGGCTGATTCGATTCATGTTCTGCTGGTCGAGGACCATGAGGATACGCTCCGCGTTATGCGCCGATTGTTGGAAATGCTCGGCTATAAACTGGCCACCGCCAGAAGCAGCAGCGCCGCCCTCAACTTCGCGGCGACGAATGACTTCGACGTGCTGGTCAGTGATATTGGGCTGCCCGATGTCAGCGGCCATGAACTCGTGCGCCAGGTCAAGAAAATCCGCGATGTGCCCGCCGTGGCGATCAGCGGATTCGGGTCAAAGTCCGACATAGAGAAAAGCCTCCAAGCGGGTTTCTGCGCCCACCTGACCAAACCGCTTAATTTCGACCTCCTGCACAAGACGCTGCAGAATGTGGTGAGCAAAGTGAACTCCAATGCGGCACGATTGGTCATTCCCGCGCAATGAAGCGACGGGCGAAGTTTTCCAACAACTCAAGGATAGCCATGTCGAATTCACAGCCGAAAGACCCGTCGGACTGCATCGCCCACGCCGTGCGCGAGCAACTATTGGTGCTCGACGCGGACCTCCGTGTCAGGGCCGCAAGCAAATCGTTCTACGTAGCTTTCAAGGTCGGTCCCGATGAGACTCTGGGGAAAAAGCTTGCCGAACTGGGCAACGGCCAGTGGAACATCCCGGTCCTGCTGACGCGCTTGAAGGAACTGCCGAATAAGAACGGCGAGTTTGATGATCTGGAGATCGAAAATGATTTCCCACTGGTGGGGCACAGGACGAACCTGCTCAGCGCTCGGCCGCTATCGACCGACGAAGCTCAACGCGGCATGATTGTGCTCTCCATCTGGGATATCACCCGACAGAAGCAAATCGAAGCGGAAGTCGGCGACTCGCTCAACCGCTTCCGAACAACCCTGTCCAGCATCGGAGACGCCGTCATCGTCACCGACCCCGAGAGCCGCATTACGTTTATGAATCCCACCGCCGAAAGGCTCACGGGATGGGCCCAGAACGAAGCGCTGCAAATGCATCTGGCTGACATCTTCAATATCGTCAGCGAGCAAACTGCCCAAGCGGTGGAGAATCCTGTGACCAAGGCGATCCGCGATGGCGCGATCGTCGGACTGGCGAATCACACCATCCTCATCGCCCGGGATGGCACTAAGTGGCCGATCGATGACAGCGCGGCTCCGATCCATGGTGTGGACGGAGGCATCGTCGGAGTCGTCCTGGTATTTCACGACGTCAGCATTGGACGGAAGGTGGAACAGGAATTGAAGATTTCAGAGCTCCGCTACCGGCGGCTGTTTGAGTCCGCGCATGACGGCATCCTCATACTTGATGCCGGCACCGCCAAGGTTCTGGAGGTCAATCGCTTTATGCTCGATCTGCTTGGCCTTCCGCGCGAACACTTTTTGGGAAAGGAACTGTGGGAAATCGGCGTCTTCAAGGACGCCCAAAGCTCCAAGGCCGCCGTGGAGACACTGCAAAAGGCGGGAGCGATCCGTTACGAGGATCTTCCGCTCCAGCACCGGGACGGACGGCACATCCCCGTCGAGTTCGTGAGCAACGTCTACCGGGAAGGTCTGCGGGACGTCATTCAATGCAACATTCGCGACATCAGCGAGCGCAAGCGCGTCGCGCTGGAACTGGCCAAAGCCAAGGAAGACGCCGAGGCCGCCAACCGGTCCAAGAGTCAGTTCCTGGCAAACATGAGTCACGAGATTCGCACCCCGATGACCGCCATCCTGGGATTCGCGGAGATGCTGCTGCACAAAACTCCCGAAGAATGCGCACAAGCCGGTTGCGTCCAGATTATTCGGCGCAACGCATTGCACCTGCTTGAACTGATCAACGAAATTCTTGACCTCTCCAAAATCGAGGCGGGACACATGACCGTGGAACGCATCCCCTGCGACCTGCCGGCGTTGCTGGCGGAAATCATCTCGCTGATGCGTCCTCGCGCGGTGGAAAAGAGGCTGGAGTTCGGGGTCAGGTTCGAAGGCCCGATCCCGCAGTTGATCCAGACCGACCCGCTGCGACTCCGCCAGATTCTCGTCAATCTGCTTGGCAACGCCGTCAAGTTCACCGAATCCGGAAAGATCGAACTGCGGATCATCGACGAAGGCGCGGGCACCCCAAATATTCTTCTGCGCATCGACGTGATCGACACGGGGATCGGGATGTCGCCCGTTCAAGTCGAACAGCTGTTTCGCGCATTCACCCAGGGAGAGGAATCGACGACTCGCAAATATGGCGGGACAGGATTGGGGCTGACCATCAGCCGGCGGTTCGCTCGCCTCCTGAAGGGAGACGTCACCGTCACATCGAAGCTGGGAAGCGGGAGTAGTTTCTCGCTGACCATCGATGGCGGAGACTCTGCCGGCGTGCAGAAATTGAGTGGTTTGACCGAAGCCACACTGCCGGCAAGGAACGACATGGCTACGCTATCCAGTACACGTCTTCATGGACGCATTCTTCTGGTAGAGGATGGGCGCGACAATCAGCGGCTGCTGCGGATGCAACTGAGCGATGCCGGCGCCACCGTGGTCAGTGCCGAGAACGGACAGATCGCGATCGATCTGGCGACGACGCAGCCGTTTGATCTGATTCTCATGGATATGCAGATGCCCATCATGGACGGTTATGTCGCTACCGTCGAACTCCGCCGCACGGGATTAAGCACGCCGATAATCGCTCTCACCGCTTACGCCATGGCCGAAGACCGCGAGAAATGCATGGGCAGCGGATGCACCGCTTACTTGAGTAAACCCGTTGACGAGGAGACACTCTTGAGAACCGTTAAGCAGCATCTTGGCGACGATCCCTTGGCCTCGCGCGACGAGCATGCCGCGGCGGAGATCGCTGCGCCAGTTGGAGCGATCGCCGATGTCAATAGTTCCGGCCGCATCAAGAGCAGTCTCGCGGACAATCCACGTATGAAGAAGATTATCCCGGAATTTGTCGACGGCCTGCCCGGCGAGGTGCGGAAGATGGCCGATCTTCTGCAGCGCAACGAGCTCGAAGCGTTGCGGCTGGTTGTGCATCAGCTTCTCGGAGCCAGCGGTGGATATGGCTTTACCGCCGTGTCCGAGCCTGCCTGGAGGGCCGAGACATTGATCAAAGAAGGAAAGGATCTTGCGTCGATTGCGGCACAGATCAATTCGCTGATCGAGATCATCCGCCGCATAGACGGATATGACGAGTCGAAAGCCCCCGTCGCGGCGAACGCATCCACAAAATAAGTCGAAGCCCGCCGCGTCGGTCGCGCCATCGGCCATGGCGAAATTGGTAAGGTATTCCGATTAGGCCGGCGCTGGTCACATTCGTTGTCCAATAAATGAGCGGTTGGGGGATTTTTTCCACGAGGGGCTTCGCTTCGCTGATTTGTGCAACTCACACGGTCGAAAGTCAGGGGACCATTCCTTTAACAAAGGCGGCCCATGGCTTCCGAGCGGCTTGTCATCGCCACGTTCGATGATCGGAAAAACAAATTTCTCTGCCATTACCTTGCGCAAGCTTCCCCGCGATTCGAGTCGCATTGCACCAGCGATACTCAAATTCTGCGAACCGCCCTGAGCGATCAGGGCGTCAGCGCGGTCGTTGCCGATGCACGCATGTTGGCGTCGGTTCATCAGAAAAGGCCGGACCCGCTTCACGATTCCGCGGCACACAAGCCGATCGTGCTCGCGCCCTCCTTATCCCGCGCGCACCCGAAGGTGAGGGGCGATTCTTCCCGTCGCATTCAATATATCAGGGATGAGTTGACGTTATTGAACGTCCGTCTGAATCACGCGGTCGACCAATGGCGCGGCAGCCATTGCGACCGACGGCTGATCTGCGGCCATCCACGCGTGGATGCATGCCCGGAGTTTGCCACGCCCATGGCGGGCTTTTTGCACGAATCCGCCGTTGATGATTTCCAACGACGCAGGAATCCGGCGCGGGATCGGCGGCAGATTCTCGGTTGCGTTGCCTTCCAGTTCGCTGCCGGATGCGGCGGCAAACTGATGGACCGGTGTTTAGTCTCCGCGGCCACCTTCTTGCGCCAACATATGCGGCGGTGCGATCTGGGGATTCAGTGCGGCAATCGCACATTGGTCGTCCTCCGGCCCTCTTCCCCACTGGGCGAATGTTGGCTGTGGGCGGAAGACATGCGGCAGAAGCTTGAATTCCTTTTTTTGCGGAGTTCGCAATATACCGTAGTCGCCGGCCTCAGCGCTCAGGAATCGCCCATCGTCGGGTTGTGCCCCGACACCATACGCGCGGCGGTCGCTTTGGCGGAGCACTCGGCGCAACGTAAAGGCGGCTGCCTTCAGACCCCCATGATGCAGTTGCTCGAAAGCCACAATCTCTGGTCCAAATTGTGTTCGTTCCCGCTGCCGGCGCGGCGCAGCCAACTGCTCGATTGTCTGAGGCTCAGTTTAGGTGCCGCCCAGGTTGAGGATGTCGGCGCCCATTGTGAACTGGTGAGCGACATTAGTGTGGAAATTGCCGGGTCCTGCGGCTTGGATGATCGCAACGTCGAGACCGTCCGGTTGGCGGGACTCTATCACGACATCGGAAAGCTTCTGGTCCCCAACGATCTCCTGGCCAAGCCCGGACCGCTCACGGCGGCGGAACACGACCTGATGATGAAACACGATTTCTGGGGAGCGGATATTTGCCGCTTGCTGCGCCTGGGTACGACCACCCACGATGCCGTCCGCGATCATCACACCCGGTTTGAGCAGTCCGGATACGGCAATTCGCTATTTGGCCGAATTGTCTCGGTTGCCGACGCCATCGCCACGATAGCGACGCCGCGCGAATACCGTGCCGCTCAACCGTTTGAATTTGCACTGGAGGAATTGCGGCGTGAAAGCGGAAAGCAGTTCGACCCAAGGGTGGTTCACGCCCTGAGTAGCGACCGCGCATTGCAGAGACTGAACGAACAGCTGGCCACACACAATTGACGGGCGGAGGAGCACACAATGGAAATCGAGAAACTAGATATAAACGAGCGTCGTCGATCGGAGCGATGGCAATGTGCCAAGCCTATTCAATGGCGCGTGCGGGGAGGACGCCGGGTGCGACAGGGGATGGTGCCCGAGCGGTCGATGAGCGGCATGGTCATCGCCGCCGCTCGACAGGATCTCGTGCCGGTCGGGACACAAGTGCGGCCGGGTGACGATCAGACCTGTGTCAGACACGGGTTTCGCGCGGGTGTAATTTGCCGTACAGACATTGTTGATGGGCAGATCTATCTGCTTTTCGTCGATATTCTCGCGTAACCCGCCGGCTGCTACGCCAGAGCAGCCCATAACACGCAGACCACCTGGAAAGAATTAAGAATTGCTCAATCGATGTTATTCGACACCGTGAAGGGTTCGACGACAGCAGGGCCGCAGTATGGCCACGTGGAGTTGATGAATGAAGAGTTCGATACTGATCGTCGATGACTCTGTAACCCTTCATACACTACTCCGCACTTGTCTGCAGGGCGAGCCGATCGACATTTA
>JBEKPV010000049.1:0-20611 GCA_049520395.1 Tepidisphaeraceae bacterium | reverse complement strand
AGTTTGGTGGTGGGGGCGGCGCTGGCGTATACGAATGCGAGCGACACGGATATTGCGCCGATGCATGCGTCGATGTCGCCTGTGGATTTTGAGAGGAATTTGATGAAGCCGCCGGTGGGGGCGGATCGGACGTCCTGGATTACGAACGTGACGGTTTATCCGGCGTTGCCGGTGGGTTCGGATGCGGGGCCGACGCTGAGGCAGATGGTGACGTTTCGGTGTTTGGTGGTTCCGACGGATCAGGCGGACGAGGCGCGGGAGCAATTTTTTACGATGATGGCGCCGGTTCCGTACGAGGCGATGCCGCGGTGGCCGGTGGGGTATAACGGGGATCAGCCGTATCCGGGGGTTACGATTTACGTGGCCAAGGCGGGGGATACGTTGAGGTCGGTGACGGCGGATCAGTACGGCGCGGATACTGCGGAGGGGGAGAACGCGATTATCAATGCCAATGAATTGCTGCGCACGGCGCCGTCGCTGGCGCTGGCGCGAATTCGGCCGCTGACGGCTTATTACATTCCCTATAACCCGGCGTCGAACCGGACGGTGGTCGATTTCCTCAACGATGCGGCGAAGATGGGATTTCCGGTAACGTATCGGACGGCCTGGTGGAAGGCGCCCAAATATGTTTATCAAATTTGGATCGCGGGATCGTTTGTGGTGATTGGACTTGTTTGGCCGATGCTGCTGCGATTGATGCTGGAGGGGGGATTGGGCAGGCCGGCGGAGGCGAAGTACGATTTGAAGCGGTTTAAGCCGGAAGCGGAGAAGCCGGCGGCTAAGCCGGTGGGAATTACGGAGGCGGATTTGGCGCAGGTGAAGGCGATGGCGGATGGTTTGGAGGCTTCGCTGCGGGCTGATGCGGGGGCGTTGCCGCAAGGATCGGCGACGGCGGCGGTGGGGGCGGCAACTGGGCCGGTCAAGAAATTGGGCGCCTCCGCCGAGTCGGTGCAGCCGGCTATGAGCGAGCAGGAGTCGAAGGAATATAAAGGAGGGGAGTTCTATCCGGTCGAGCTTCCCAAGGTGAAGCCGACGGATTCGAAGGAGAAGAAATAGGTGGGAAGATTTACCGCGAAGGACACGAAGGGCGCGAAGAAGAAATTTGGGCACAGATGTAAATCAGATGAACCGGGATGAAATCGTTACTCCGTTCGAGGCAAAGCGGGGCGGCGAATCTGAATTTAGATAGAATGCTTGAATTGTGACTGAGAATCATTCACATCCGATCCTGGCTTTGGTCCGCGACCTGATGTTCTCCGGGCGGATCGCGGCGGAGGCTCGGGCGGCGGGAGCGGCTTGCAAGATAGTTCGGGACCCTACGAAACTGCCTGCTGATGGACGGTTATTGATCGTCGATTTGAATCTTGCGGGGGCGATTGATGCGGCGGCGGAGTGGCAGAAGGGGGGTGGAACCGTTGTCGCGTTCGTCGCGCATACGGATGAACATATTATTTCCCAGGCCCGGGAGGCGGGAATACAGCGAGTCCTCGCCCGCGGTCGATTTGTGCAAATACTGCCGGAACTTCTGCGCCAAGGCTTGCCATCCTGAAAATTCCGACGAAGATTTAGTCTCCTTATTATACTTTCAGGAGGCTTTTCATGAGCGCGATTTCAGACCTGCTGGGAAATGATGCGGATAAACTGCTCAGCTACACCGCCAAGGGGTTCAAAAAAGAGTCGCTGAATCTGCCGGGGCCGGATTTTGTGGATCGGGTGATGGCGCAGACCGACCGGTCGGCGAACGTGCTGCGGAATTTCAATTCGATTCTCAACCATGGACGATTGGCGGGGACGGGGTATGTTTCGATTTTGCCGGTGGATCAGGGGATCGAACATTCGGCCGGCGCGAGCTTCGCGGCTAATCCGATCTATTTCGATCCGCAGAATATTGTGAAACTGGCGATCGAAGGGGGCTGCAACGCGGTGGCCTCGACGCTGGGAGTGCTCGGATCGTGCTCGCGAAAATATGCGCACAAGATTCCGTTTCTGGTCAAACTCAATCATAACGAGCTTCTGACGTATCCGAATAAATTCGACCAGATTCAGTTTGGCGGGGTTCGGCAGGCGTTTGATATCGGGGCGGTGGCGATCGGAGCGACGATCTATTTCGGATCGGAAGAGTCGGATCGGCAGATACAGGACGTCTCGCGGTGGTTTGCCGAGGCGCATCAACTGGGGATGGTCACCGTCCTGTGGTGCTATTTGCGGAACGCGGCGTTCAAAACGGCGGACAAGGATTTGGATTTGGCCGCCGATCTGACGGGGCAGGCGAATCATTTGGGGGTGACCATCGAAGCGGACATCATCAAACAGAAACTTCCGGAGAACAACGGCGGGTATAACATTTTGAAATTTGGCAAGACGGATAAGCGGGTTTATAGCGAACTGACGCCGGGGGATCATCCGATCGATTTGTGCCGGTACCAGTTGGCCAATTGTTACATGGGGCGCAGCCCGTTGATCAACAGCGGCGGGGCGAGCGGGCAGCATGATTTTGCCGATGCCGCGCGAACGGCCGTGATTAACAAACGAGCGGGCGGGATGGGACTGATCAGCGGCAGAAAAGCGTTCCAACGCCCGATGGCGGATGGCGTGAAACTGCTGAATTTGATCCAGGATATCTATCTGGACCCCACAATTTCGATCGCCTGAGGCGGAAATACCGACCGCATTTACCGATGGGCTTCGCTCCATTAAGATGGTTGCGCTGCGCTTGAAAGGAATGAACTCATGCCATTGATGACGACTAAACCGATGTTTGACCTGGCCTATGGAGGCGGCTTCGCCGTCGGGGCCTTTAATGTGAACAATATGGAACTGGCGCAGGCGATAATCGACGCCTGCACGCGGGAGAAATCGCCGTGCATTTTGCAGATCAGCAAAGGGGCGCGGAAGTATGCGAATATTCGGTATCTGAAGCACATCATCGACGCGGCGGTCGAGGACCATCCGGAATTGCCGATTTCAATTCACTGCGATCATGGCGACACGATCGATTTGATTCAGACTTGCATCAATGACGGTTACACCAGCGTCATGATCGACGGGAGCCACCATCCGTACGATGAGAACGTGCACGTTACGGCCGATGCGGTGAAGCTGGCGCACGCGGCGGGAGTGGTTGTCGAGGCGGAATTGGGAATGCTTGGCGGGATTGAAGAGGATGTGGTTGGTCTGGATGCCGAGGAATATGAGAAGAACGTGGAGAAATTTCTGACCGATCCGGTGCAGGCGAAGGATTTTTCGGAGAAGACGGGGATCGACAGTCTGGCGGTCGCGATCGGGACGAGCCATGGGGCGTATAAATTCAAGCACGAGGCGAAGCTGGCGTTCAATCGGATTGAGCAGATTATGAAGACGTGTCCGGGGCTGCCGCTGGTGATGCATGGGAGCAGCAGCGTGCCGCAGGAATTTATCGATCTGGTGAATAAGTACGGCGGGGCGATGCCGAATGCGCGCGGGGTTCCGGAGGATCAGATTTCGATGGCGGTGCGCAACTACGGGGTATGCAAGGTGAATATCGATACGGATCTTCGGCTGGCGATGACGGCGAAGATTCGCGAAGTTTTCGCGACCAAGCCGGCGGAATTTGATCCGCGCAATTATCTGGGGCCGGCCCGCGAAGCGATCACCAAGATGGTGCAGCGGAAACTTCACGTGCTGAACAGCGCCGGGAAATCGGACGAGATCAACAAGCATTGGGAAAAATTGGGCAAGCCGGTGCCGACGTTTTATAAGAAGGGCCGATAGACGGACGATGAATAGGATATGAAACGCAGCAGCACCAAACGAGCGCGGCGATCGGGTTGGAAGTTGACGTCGTATCGCAGCGCGGCCGACGCCGACGATGCGGACCGTCGATTTTGGCTCTCTCGCACGCCACGACAACGGATGCAGGCGCTGGAGGAGTTGCGGCGGTTTAACTATGGCTACGGCGATGGAAAGCCTCAACCCAGATTTCAGAGAATTCTTAAGGTCACTAAACTCCGCCAAGGCTAAATATCTGGTCGTTGGCGCGGGTTCCGCTGATTTCACTTGAGGACCTGCGGCAGAACAAATTGAGCAGCGGACGGTTGAAGGATTTGGCCGACATCGAAATGCTGCCGAAGTTTCGGTCAGAAAAGAAGCGTCGCCGAATCAAGAGCATTCGCCGCAAAAAGCGTCAAAACAGGCGAGGCGGATAATAGTCATGGATCACGCCGAGTCGGATAAAGTGCGTGCGATGCGCACGGAATATGGGAAGGCCGAATTGGCCGAGTCGGGGCTGCTGGAGGACCCTATCGCGCAGTTTGGGCGGTGGTTTGACGAGGCGGTGGCGGCGAAGATTCCTGAGCCCAATTCCATGGTGCTGGCGACGGCGGATGGGAGCGGGGCGCCGTCGGCTCGAATGATGCTGCTGAAGGGGTTCGACGATCGGGGGTTTGTGTTTTATACGAATTACCAGAGCCGCAAGGGCCGGGAATTGGATGCGAATCCGCGGGCGGCGATTTTGTTTTGCTGGCAGGCGCTGGAGCGGCAGGTGCGCGTGGAGGGGGCGGTTGGGCGCGTCAGCCGGGAGGAGAGCGAGGATTATTTTCATTCCCGGCCGCGATTGGCGCAGATTGGGGCGTGGGTTTCCAAACAGAGCAGTCCGGTCGGCTCACGGAGCGAACTGGACAAACGGGCGAATCAGATGGCGCTGAAATATGCGATTGGGGCGGTTCCGTTGCCGGATTTTTGGGGAGGGTATCGGCTGGCGGCGGAAAAAATAGAATTTTGGCAGGGGCGGCCGAGCCGATTGCATGATCGGTTGCTCTATTCAAAGCAAAGCGGCGGCGCGTGGACGATCGAGCGGCTTTCACCGTAGAACAAAATGGCCAAACGTTCGGGGAAAACGGCGCTGGTGACCGGGGCATCGGTGGGGATCGGGCGCGATCTGGCGGATTTGTTCGCCAGCGACGGGCATGATCTGGTGCTGGTGTCGCGAAATCGCGCGCAGCTGGAGGATTTGGCGATCAAGCTCCGGCGAGCGCACGGGGTTGAAGTTCAGGTGATGGCTAAGGACCTTTCGATGCCGGGGGCGGGGCAGGAGATTTTTGATCAGGTGGAGTCGGCGGGGATTTCGGTGGAATATTTGGTGAACAACGCGGGGTTTGGGGCTAACACGCGGTTTGCTGACTCGGATGTGATGAATCAACTGGGGATGGTGCAGGTGAATATCGGGGCGCTGACGCATTTGACGCGGCTTTTTTTGCCGGGGATGCTCAAACGCCGAAGCGGGCGGATCATGAACCTTGGGTCGGTTGCCGGGTTCATGCCGGGACCGTATATGGCGGTTTATTACGCGACTAAGGCGTATGTGCTTTCGTTTTCCGAGGCGCTGGCGACGGAGTTGCGGGGGACGGGGGTGACGATCACCGTGGTTTGCCCGGGGCCGACGGCAACGGAATTCGGGGCTCGGGCCGGATTCGGCACTGGGAAGCTGGCGCTTCCCTCGATGAGTTCGAAGCGCGTGGCGGAAATCGCTTATGCGGCGACGATGCGGGGCCGCCGGGCGGTGGTGACGGGATGGGGCAATAAGATTTTGGCAATTATTCCGCGATTGGTGCCGCGCTCTTTTGCGGCGTTTGTTACGGGGCGAGTGAATCGGACCCACTGAATGCCTACGACGAAAAGACGTCTGCTGATCGAGGGATGGCGGTCGGTGCCGCATTCGTATTGCCTGGTGAACGAGCAGCATATTCTGGAGCTTTTATCGCGCGGGGATATCGAGCTGGCACATCGGGATTTGGCGTATAACGATCCGGGATGGACTGCGGAGACGGGTTTGTTTGCGGCGGATAGGGAAAGGCTGATTGCGTCGCTGCGGGCGCCGGAGGCGGGGGAACGATTCGACGCGGTGTATCGGATCGCCGCGCCGTTTAATTTGGGGGGGTCGCCGTGGGCGGAGCGAACGGTGGTGTTTGGCACGGCGGAATTTGGGATGGTGCCGGCGATGTTTATTTTGGGGCGGCAGCCGCTGGCGCGGACGCATCGGAATAGCCGGTGCATCATCGCAACGCCGTCGAATTTTTCGCGGCAGGGATTTCTTAAAAGCGGGGCCGATGCAACGCGCGTGGTCGTCGTTCCGCACGGAGCGGACACGACGCTATTTACACCGATGGATGAAGTTCAGCGCACCAAGAGTCGGAAAGAGACGGGATGGGACGGGTTTATTTTTCTTACGGTGGGGGCTGCCACGGGCAATAAAGGATTGGATGTTCTTCTTAAAGCGCTTGCGGCTGTCGTAAAGACGCATCCGCGGACGCACCTGATCATCAAGGGATTGGATGGGCTCTATCGCTCGGGCAGTCTGGTGAACGATATGATTTCCCAATTGAGCGGCGAGGAACGCGGGCTGATTTACGGGCACGTCCATTACATCGGCAACGCGGGGCCGCTGGGGGATGTGGCGGATTTGTATCGGCTGGCGGATGCTTATGTGGCTCCGTACCGGGCGGAGGGATTTTGTCTTCCGGCGCTGGAGGCGGCGGCGTGCGGCACGCCGGTCATCGCCACGCAGGGGGGGCCAACCGACGATTTTTTGCGGGATAATTTTGCGCTGCGGATACGCAGCCGGGTGGTGAATGTGCCCGATTGCTACGGCGAGCCGGGGATTTTATTTGAACCGGACTTGGAACACCTGATCGAATTGATGCGGCGGGTGATTGAGGAGCCGGATATCGCCCGAAGCGCTCGCGCGGCGGGACCGGCGTTTGTGCGATCAAACTACACCTGGCGGCATGCGGTGGATAAACTCGTTGCGGTTTTATTTCCCGAGGCGTGATTCCTTATTTCACCCGCGCGGAGCCGCCGCATGTCATCGCCCAGACGGTTGCTGATCGAAGGTTGGCGGGGGATCGCCCATTCCTACGCGCTGGTGAATCAGTTTCAGATATTGGAGCTTTTGTCTCGTGGGGGGATAACGATCGCGTTTCGGGATTTGCCGCTGGAGGGTCTTCGGTGCAGCCGCGCGGTGGGTTTGTTTTCCCCTGAGCAGGAAGAGCGCATCGCGGCGCTGCCGGCGCCGGCGGCGGGGGAGGAATTCGATGCGGTTTTTCGGATCGGGGGGAAGCTGGATTTGCGGATGTCTCCGTTGGCTCCGCGCACGGTGGTGTTCAGCACGGCCGAAAACGGAATGATCCCGGCGGCTTTTACGTTCGATAATCGGCCGATCGCGCGGACGCTGGAAAATAATCCGGTGAGGATCGTGACGCCGTCCAACTGGTCACGGCTGGGATTTCTGCGGAGCGGGGCGTCTGCGAATCGCGTGGTGGTGGTGCCGCACGGGATCGATCCGACGATCTTTTCTCCGCTGGATGAGAGCAGTCGCGCGGAAATTCGGCGCGGATTGCGGTGGGACGGAGTCGTTTTCCTGACCGTCGGCGCGGCCACGGCCAACAAGGGCGTGAATCTTCTTCTCAAAGCCTTTGCCGCGGTTTCGCGGAAGCATCCGCGGACTCATCTGTACATCAAGGGGATCAACGATCTTTACGAGTCCAACGTTCGCGTGGAGGAAACGATTTCCAATCTAAGCGAGGACGAAAAGCGGCAAATCAGCGGGCGCGCGCATTTTACGGGCGGCCTGGGGCCGTTTACGGAGATGGCGCGGCTTTATCGGCTGGCGGATGCTTATGTTTGTCCTTATTTGTCCGAGGGTTTTTGCCTTCCGGCGCTGGAGGCGGCGGCGTGCGGCGCGCCGGTGATTTGCACCGAGGGAGGGCCCACGGACGATTTTGTGCGGGACGAGTTTGCCATGCGAATCCGTAGCCGGATGATGACGGTGCCGGACTGCTATGGCGAGCCTGGCTGGCAATTGGAGCCGGATTTGGATCATCTGATCGAATTGATGACGCGGGTTGTTGAACAGCCGGAGATTCGGCAGCGCGCACACATCGCCGGGCCGCAATTTGTGCACGGGAATTACACCTGGCGGCACGCCGTGGACAGGCTGCTGCCCATTTTATTTTCTTAGACCTGAATTTGTTTCCAACCGCCTTGCAAGAATCGGGCGAATGTGAGGCATCCGCGGATGAATAATTCGCCGGCCAGGACCATCCAGACGGCGGGCAGGCCGAGGTGGAACCAGAGTCCGACGACGATGACGCCCATGCAGCGCAGGGTCATTTGGGTGGAGAGGTTGAGGATCATGACGACCAGTGTGTCTCCCGCGCCGCGGAGGGCGCCGCCGAAGATGAGATTGGCGGCGAATCCGGATTGGATGAAGCCGGTGATGAAAAGGCAGCGGGTGGTGAGATCGACGATTCGGGGATTGCCGGCGGAGAGCCAGCGTGCGGGGTATCGGCCGAGGGTGATCATCAGGATGCCGCAAAAGATCATTAAACCGCCGCCGACGGCGTAGGCGAGATAGGCGCAGCGCTGGGCGCGGGCGGGATTTTTCTGTCCCAAACTCATGCCGACCATGGTGGCGGCGGCGGTGGCGAAGGCGATGCCGGACATAAAGCTGAGGCTTTCCAGGCGGATGGTGTTCATGTGCGCGGCCGAGGAGATGTTGGTCGAGTCCATCATGTTAATGACGGCGATGACGGCGAAATTGGCGAACCAGGCGATGATCCCCTCCATGGCGGCGGGTATGCCGATGCGCAGGAGGCGCTTGATGGTGTGCCAGTGGGGGAAGAGGCGGTGGAGATACAATTTTGCGCCGCGTGTGCCGATGCAGAGGACGACGAATTGGAGGACGCCGCCGGTAACGTAGGCGATGGCGGTTCCGAGCGCGATGCCTTTAAAGCCCAGGACGGGGAGGCCCCACCAGCCGCGCGTCAGGGCGAAGCTGGCGAGCATGTTGAGGAGATTGACGAAGATCATGCTGGCGGCGGGGGTGACGGTGTCGCCGCCGCCGCGCAGGCAGGAATTGGCGACGAACATGAGCATGTAAAACGGGAGGGACCAACTGAGGATTTGGAAGTAGCTCAAAGCCATGGGTCGGGCGAGGCCCTGCAAGCGTGTGGCTGCCGCGGTGGGGGAGGCGAAGATGAACATGAGGAGTCCGACGATGACGCCGGTCAGGGCGGCAGCGGAGACGGATTGGCCTGTAACCTTGTTGGCCAGGGATTTGTGGCGAGCGCCTTTGGCGCGGGCGATGATGGCGGTGCTGCCGGCTCCGATCGAGGAGACGAGCAGTCCGAAGAACCAGATGAAATAGGTGACGGTGCCGACGGCCGCGCCAGCGTCGGCGGCGTGCCGCGGGAGATGGTTGGCGAGATAGGTATCGTTAATCCCGACGAGCATGCTCAGCACCTGCTCGGCCAAGACGGGCAGGGCAAGGGCGAGCAATTGGCGCATGAGGAAGCCGGTCGGTTCGGTAACCGGCGGCTGGGCCGGTGCGGGGATTTCCAGGGATTGGGCGCGGGTCATGGTTCGGGGGCTATGTTAATGGTAGAGCCGCCGGAAAGCCCAGGCATAGCCACGCGTGAGTTTAGGCAGTTGCCATTTGAATCTCTTGCTCGTTTGCCCATAATCGCATCGTTCGCGACGGAAAGGAAACAATCATGCGGCGAGCGAAGATCAGCATTATCGGAGCAGGCAATGTCGGCGCGACCGCGGCCCACTGGGCGGCGAGCAAGGAACTGGGCGACATCGTTCTGGTGGACGTTCCGCAGGCGGAGGGTATGCCGCAGGGGAAGGCGCTGGATCTGTCACAATCGGCCCCGGTTGAGGGGTTCGATGCTAAAGTTGTCGGGGCGACGACCTACGAGCCGACGGCTGGAAGCGATGTGGTGATCGTGACGGCGGGGGTTGCGCGCAAGCCGGGGATGAGCCGGGATGATTTGATCAACATTAACACGGGGATCGTCAAGCAGGTGGCGCAGAACGTGGCCCATTATTCTCCCGGGGCGGTGATGATCGTGGTGAGCAATCCGCTGGACGCGATGGTTTATGTGGCTTGGAAGGCCAGCGGTTTTGCGCCGAAGAAGGTCGTCGGGCAGGCCGGGGTTTTGGATACGGCCCGGTATTGCACGTTCCTGGCCGCGGAGATCGGGTGCAGCGTGGAGGATGTGCACGCGATTCTGCTGGGCGGACATGGGGACGATATGGTGCCGCTGCCGCGATATACCTTTGCCGGGGGGATTCCTGTTTCGCAACTGATCCGCAAGGATCGGCTCGACGAAATCGTCAAGCGCACCCGCAATGGGGGGGCGGAGATTGTCGGGTTGCTCAAAACGGGCAGCGCGTATTACGCCCCGGCGTCGGCGACGATCGCCATGGCGGAATCGATTATCAAGGATAAAAAGCGCATTTTCCCGTGCGCGGCGTATTGCGAGCAGGAGTACGGGATCGGAGGATATTTCGTGGGGGTTCCCTGTGTGCTGGGGACCGAAGGCGTGGAGAAAATCATCGAGATCGATCTGGACGAGAATGAGAAAAAAATGTTCCAGATCAGCATCGACCACGTGAAGGACCTGGTGAAGGCCGTCAAGATGTAATCGGCCGTGACAGCGAGCGGGGCCGGCGGTATAGATATCAGCCGGTCGATTTCAGCGGCGAAAAGCGAATCCATGTTGAGCGTAAAATCCACCCGACCTCTGGCCCGTCTTGCCTCGCTGGCGCTGGGCGCGGCTTGGATCGCGGGAAGCTTGTTTCTGGGGGGATGCATCGTCGGTCCCAGAATTCTGTCTCCCTTGCAGCAGGTGGTCGTCGATCGCAGGGTTACTGAATATCCGACGGGCTTCGAGCTGCGGCCGTTCGTTACCAATTTGAATAATCCGACGGGGATGTGCTTCGATGAACTGGGGAATCTGATCGTCACTGAAGGAGGGTACGACGACGAAGACCCGCGTATTTTCGGCGTTCGGCCGACCGGGGAACGCTTCGATATCTATCCGATCGAAACGCGTATTCCGATTATTAAGCCGGGGTTTCGAGTCTATGGTCCTGTGGGGGGTGTGGTTTGCTATCGCGGGCGGATATTTGTGGCGCATCGGGATGAAAATGACAAGGGAGTGATCACGTCTTTCGGGTACGACGGAAGTCATCAGACGGTGGTGGCGGATTTGCCGACGCAGGGGGATTGCGGGATGGGGGATATCGTCGCCTCGTCGATTCATGAGCGGCTGTATTTTGGGGTCGGAGCGGCGACGAACAGCGGAGTGGTGGGGCTGGATAACTGGCAGGAGGGGTGGGTGCGCAACCATCCGATGGCCTGCGATTCTCCGGCCAAGCCGCTGAAGCTGCTGGGATACCGCTTTGACGCCAAGAATCCGGAGGCGAGTGTTTTTACGTCGGATACGACGGTGACGGTGCCGTTTGAGCCGTTCGGGGTGAGCGATATCACTCGGATACCGGCGTCGCCGCTGTCGAAGCCGACGGGGGCGATTTACAGTATTTCGCCGGAAGGGGGCGATCTTCGGCTGGAGGCGTGGGGGGTGAGGAATCCGGTGGGTCTGGTGGTGAATGAATTCGGGCGCGTTTATTTCACGGATCAAGGGATGGAATTGCGAGGCACGCGGCCGATTGAGCGCGATCCGGACGGGCTGTTTCGATTGGTGACGGATGCCTGGTATGGGTGGCCGGATTTCAGCCGGAGTTTGCATCCGGTGGTGGAGCCGCGGTTTCAGCCGCCGAGTTGGATGGTGATCAATACCGGGTATCCGGATGTGGGCTTTGTGATCGATCACCAGGCGAGCGGGCTGGCCGATCCGGATTCGCGCTGGCTGGCGGCGCAATTGCCGGTGCAGGCGGGGGCGGCGAAGATGGATTTTGTTCCGGTATCAGGGCCTTTTAAGGAGTATACGGGGAATCTGATAGTCGCGCTCTGGGGGGATCGGGCGCCGTTTTCGACGGGCAACATGGATTTGTCCAATCCGCCGACGGGTTACAAACTGGTGCGCGTCGATCCGGACCGGCGCGAGGTGAAGGATTTTGTATATAACACGGCGGGCGGACCGGCCAGTGCGCTGAAGGATGCTTCCAAACTGGCGCTGGAGAGGCCGATCGATGCGAAATTTGGACCGGATGGATTTTTGTATATTTTGGATTTTGGGCGCATCCGCATGGTGGATGGGAAGATCAAAGTTTACGACGGGACGGGGAAAATTATGCGTTTGATTCCCGCACCGCAGAGTTCGACGGGGCAGTGAACTTTCGCCTCTGGGGCGTGCCGGAGCGATGGGATAGGGCGGGAGGAATCCGTGGGTTTTATTTGACCGGGCGTTGGGGTCGATCTTAGAGTCATCATGATGTTTCCGATGTCGCCGATGCCGGCTGATGTGGATGGGACGTCAATCTTCTTTGATTGTGCGGTGGTGATCGGGCTGGTTGCGATAGGGGCGTTTGGGGTTATGCGGATTCGAAAGCGCATCTGGGGCGATGATTCCGGGGTTGAAGCGCATCCGGACGGTTTTACCCTCGGCGAGTTGCGTCGACTGCGCCAAAATGGGCAACTGACGGCTGAGGAATTTGAGAAAGCGCGGGCGATGATCGTGGCGGCGACGCAACGCCGCGCGGAGTCGACGGCCAAGCCCAAAAAGCCGGGGAGCGCGGCTTGAACAAGCGGCGGGGACTTACTGACCGATAATTGCGGCTCTGTGATCCATACAACTGCCTGATAACAAAGAATTTCTATATCGTTCAGAATTGATTTTCCTTTTGACGCCGATCTCTAGTAAGATGTGATTCGCCGTGCGTATTGGGGGTCAAGTACGTACCGGGCGTTGTTCGATAACCTAGTGGGTTAACTCGCGGGCCGCCGGTTGTTTGCGCGGAGGCCAGCGGGATACGGAAACAAGCATCAGGGCCTTTTTGAGGCCCGTGAGGAAGTTGAGTCGATGGCGACTACCAATCGGACCGGCGGCGGCACAAGTGGTGGACCAGGCGGACCGGGAAACCCTCCCCCGCCGGGCAATCCGCAAAACCCCCCGGGCGGCTTCCGCGGACGACGCATTACCACCTGCAGCTTTTGCGGAAAATCCTCCCGCGATGTTGGACCGATGGTGGAGGGGCCCAACGACGTTTATATCTGCGCGAATTGCGTCGACCTGGCACACAACATCATCCGCCAGGAAAAGCGAAAGCTCACCGCCAGTCAGCCTTTATTTAGCAGCATTCCTTCGCCAAGGCAGATCAAGGATTTTCTGGATCAGTACGTGGTGGGGCAGGCGTTTGCCAAGAAAGCGCTGTCGGTGGCGGTTCACAATCACTACAAGCGACTGAGCACGGCTGAAACGAGCAACAACGGCACGGACGCCGCGAGCCCGACGCCGCCGGTGGCAGATGTGGAGATCGATAAGAGCAACGTTCTGCTCATCGGCCCCACGGGGAGCGGAAAAACCCTGCTGGCCAAGACGCTGGCGCGAATTCTGAACGTTCCGTTCGCCATCGGCGATGCCACGACGCTCACCGAAGCGGGGTACGTCGGCGAAGACGTGGAAAATATTCTCCTTAAGCTGCTGCAGAACGCGGATTACGATCTGGAATCGGCGCAGCGCGGGATCGTTTACATCGACGAAATCGACAAAATCGGGAAAACGCAGAACAATGTGTCGATCACGCGGGATGTTTCCGGTGAAGGCGTCCAGCAGGCGCTACTGAAGATGTTGGAAGGGACGGTCGCCAATATTCCGCCGCAGGGAGGACGAAAGCACCCGGAGCAGCAATATATTCAGATGGACACGAGCCAGATTCTGTTCATCTGCGGCGGGACGTTCGTGGGTGTGGAAGACATCATCCGCAAACGCCTGGGCAAGCGGCAGATTGGTTTCAACAGTGAAACGGCGGCCGTGGAGAGCGCGCGGGACCGGGCGCAGACGCTTCGGCAAGTGCAGCCGGAAGATCTCGTCGAGTTCGGGATGATTCCGGAATTTGTGGGTCGGTTGCCGGTTGTGGCGACGCTGGAGCCGCTGGACACCAAGACGCTGATCAGCATTCTCACTGAGCCGAAGAACGCGCTGGTGAAGCAATATCAGAAATTCTTCCGGCTGGAGGGGAGCGAGCTGGAATTCACTCCGGCGGCGCTGGAATTGATCGCCGAACGCGCTTTGAAGCGCGATACCGGCGCTCGCGCTTTGCGGGCGGTATGCGAAGAGATCATGCTGGAATTGATGTATCTGCTTCCCGAGCAGCAGCAGTCCGGCAAATACGTCATCAACGAGGAGATCGTTGAAGGGCGGGGGCAGCTATTCGATTTCAAGCCGGAGCGGCGTAAAGAATCTGCTTAAGATGGGGCCCGGGGGACGGCGACCTGCGGTCGCTGGCTAATTACAATAGCGTGAATGGAATTGCGTCCGATCCCCTCCTCTGGGGCATGGGCCGTTGGCGTCAGCGGCGGAAGCGACAGTGTCGCGCTGCTGCTCCTCATGTCGCGGCGTGCCGATCTTTCGCTTCACGTCGTTCATCTCGATCATCAAATTCGCGGGAAAGCCAGCACGGAGGACGCTCAATTCGTAAAATCGCTGGCCGATGCGCTGGGATTGCCGTGTACGATCGCGCGGCGGGATCAATTGGAAGCGGAGATGCGGCAGCTTCCGGCCAATCCTTCGGCGCGCTATCGGGCGCTGCGAATGGAATTGTTCGCGCGAGTCGTGAGAACGGAAAATCTTCAGGGGGTGGCGCTGGGACATCACGCCGATGATTTGGCGGAAACGATTCTGCTGAGATTGTTGCGCGGCAAAGGTCCGGCCGGGCCGGGAGGGGTGGCGGGAATGTCGGCGGTTTCGCGGGTGCGGGGGATCACGGTGATTCGGCCGCTGCTGCACGCCGGGCGCGAGGAATTGCGGGACTATTTGTGCGCGATTGGGCAGACATGGCGGGAGGACCAGAGCAATCAGTCTGATCGGTATCAACGGAACCGGATTCGCCGGTGGCTGAATTCACGGCGGGATTTGCGGGATTCGATCCTCGATTTGGGCCGGGCGTGCGGGAAATATGCGGAGTGGGTTCGTGAGAGTTCGCCTGAGCTGGGGGAACGTTTTTGGTGCCGGAGTTTATCGCGCTTGCCGGGGATGCTGGGCAGGGAATCGGCGCGGCGGTGGCTCATCGCGCGCGGTTCGCCGGCGGAGGAATTGGGGCCGGTCGCGACGGATCGTCTCCGGCTGATGGCCGTGGATGCCGCGACGGCGGCTCGACAGCAATTCCCGGGCGGATTGAGCGTGCGCCGAGCCGGCGGGCGAATCGGGTTAGTTTGATCCGCGGGTTGCCGCTTGCAGCATCATTCGCTGGGCGTGGCTGACTCGATCCTCCAAGGCGTTCGATGGGTGCAGATCGAAGGCGCGCTGGAAATCGGCGGAGGCTTCGGGCCAGTTTTTGGCGTCTTCTTCGACCAACCCGCCATCGTACCAGAACTGCCAATAATCGGGCAGCATGCGCCGGCCGTCCAGCAGAAGAGAACGCGCGTCGTCGAGCCGGCCTTCCTGCCGGTCGACCTCGGCGAGGAGTAAGTGAAGCCGCGCGGAGTTCGGCTGATGACGAAGGCTGTAGGCGTAAAACGAATCGCGATCGTGCCACTGGATCGCGTAGGTGTAGGAGCGGGCGAAGCCGAGAAGAAGCAGGAATGTCAGGATCGTTGCCGCGAGTTTCGCCGGTAATCGCGCCAGGACCATGGCGGCGAGAATCAGCAGGAAAGCGGAGGGGAGGTAGATCAGGCGCTCGCCGAAGATGGTGCCGATGATGATGATGTTGGAGGCCATCGCGTAAGTGATGGCGGCGGCGAAAAGGCAGAAGAGGGCGGGCCAGTTCTTTTTGCGCAGGAGCACGATGGCGGTCACGCCGGCGGCGATCAAACAAAAAACGCCAAACCAAAGATAGGGATCATCGCGGGGAATGGTCGGATTGATGATCGCGGCGCCGTAGTCGATGGAAAGGTGGGTTGGGAAAATCAGAAGACGCGCATATCGACCGACCAGGGCGATGGGGATCAGCCAGCGGTCGGCCGGGGGGGAATGAATCAGGGGCTGAATCGTCCAGTCGAGGAAGGATCGATCCCATTCAAATTTCAAGCCGAGGATTTGCTCGCGCAGAATGATCAGAGCGCTGACCGACCAGAGGACAAGCACGGCCAGCCATTTGGCGGCTGTGCGTTCCGACTTCGCAAGCGGACCGCGCACCGGCAGTGCTCCGATCAGGAGCACCGGTAGAAGCATTCCCGGCTCCTTGCTGAGCATCGCCATCAAACCGAGCGCGGTGATGGCAATCGCGCGAGACAGGGTCAGCGGCGGGCGCAGAAAAATGACCAGGGCGGATATGAGCCCCAGGGCGCAAAGAAGCTCGGTGCGTCCGACGATGGACGTGACCGCCTCGACGTGCACGGGATGCACGGCAAAGAGGAGCCCCGCGATCAGCCCCGCGCGCCAGCCCGCCAAGCGGCGGCCGAGTTCCGCCACGGCGGCGCAGACGCCGGCGCTGAGGAGGATATTCACTAGATGGAAGGGCCACGGGCGATTGCCGGTCAACCACCATTGGAGGCCGAAGCTTTGGGAGGCCAGGGGGCGGTAGAGGTTATCGATGCCGCCGTGGAAAAAATCGTTTTTCCAGAATTGTCCCCAGAGGTGGGGGTTGCGCACACGTATATCTGGGCCGGAGACCAGAAAACCGTCGTCGTAGATGTTGTAAGCGGCACCCAGCGTGACGGCATAGAGTAAAAGCGACGCCAAAGCGGCGGCGACGGCGGGAAACCAGGGTCGGCTGCGGTTTTGGGACATTGGCGGCAAATGGTGATATATTAACGGCGCAGCAGGGAGATTGTGTCATGGGGCGGCATCGGACTGCGTCATATAGAAAGTGGGGTGTGTTATGAAGTCCACCCGTTTTCAAGGGCGATCCGCCGGCTTCACGCTTGTGGAGCTGCTGGTGGTCATCGGCATTATTTCGGTGCTGATCAGTCTATTGCTTCCGGCGCTGGCAAGGGCACGGCAGCAGGCGAATTCGGTGGTTTGCCAGAGCAACATGCGCCAGATCGGCATGTCCCTGCTGAGCTACGCCGACGCCCACGACGGGTGGCTCTATCCTTCGGACATGGGGTGGGACACGGCGCACGTTTATCAGGACCCTCCGAACACGGGCCCATGGGTTTACAACGTTTGGCCGACACGGGTGTGGAACGTCTGGAACCCGCCGTTTTTGGTTTGTCCGACGGATATTCAGCCGAACGGGCAGCATTCGTATGTCCTTAATGAACACGTCGCGGATTGGAACGTGAAATACAGCACGACGCTGCCGCCGGGGGAAAGCCACGCATCCATCATTTTGATGGGTGAGAAACAAACGACGGTGTACGATTACTATATGCAGCAGGGCGATTTTACGCGGGTGGTCGAGCCTTACAAACACGGGCAATTCATTGGCTCGAATTATTTATTTTTGGATTTGCACGTCGCATCGGAATTGCCTGGGCCGGCATACGGGGAGCTGGACCCGTGGAATTTCAATCCGACTCTGGCTCCGCCAACTCAGCCGGCCAGCTGATCGGCGCTGAGGATCTGCATGGCGGCGAAGGGATTGCGGAAAATTCTGGGGGCCTGGGTGGCGCCGGCGGTGACGCTAGCGGTGATCCTCGCGGTGGCGTGGTTCATGATCTGGTATTGGCTGTCGAACCCCACGGGAATCACGCGGCTGGACCCGCAAATTGCGGCCGAACTGCAGGGAACGGGTCACGCGGTGGCGAATGTCGTGCCGGGGATGCGGCTGGCGGAGGATCAGTATATTACGTCCCTGGGTCCGCGCGGCCCGTGGAATATCCGCTCGGGCATTTATCGGATGACCATCGCGCGAGACCGAGCCGGCTCCTTCACTTATTCCTTTGCCGTTCCGATGCGGGATGCGTACACCGGGGACGATCTGAAACTCGTCAGGCTGGTTCAGCAGCTTTGCTACAATCCTTTCGCCCGAATGCGCAGCGGGGCCGATCCGCAATTGATCGCGACGCTGAGCGCCAAGTACGCCCGGCAACTTGCTCCAAATCTTGTGGTTTCCGACGACGACCAGCAAACGCTTGCGCAATTGTGGGTGCAATATTCGCTGAACGCGGGGGCGAATGGCCGGCAGGCGACGGGAACAACACTGATCCAAACGCTCGCCGCCGCCGGGCAGAATTCAGAGGCCAACAGCCGGGCGGCGTGGGGGGCTCGATTGCAGGAAATACGGGAACTGATCCCTGCGGAAATGGAAGAGCGGCTGTTAGCGGCCATTAACGGGCAGCCGGCAACTCGTCCCGTGGCCAGCCAGCCGACGCAATAGGGCAATTGTGGGGCACTCCGGGTTGTTTCAAGAATTTTTGTGGTCACATCCGATAACCTAAACAAGGCAAAGTTGTCGCCAACCTTTGCAGGAAGGCAGCAGAGCGTCATGGCCACCCAACTGCACCGTCGGATACACGATGAGGTCGAATTGATTCAACGATTTGCCGGCAGCTACGGCAAAAAGTTCGACGAGCTGATTTCGCGCATGAACGGCGGGGAAAAAACGCCCAATGCGGTTGGGCCCGATGTCCAGTGCCTGCGACTGTGCGTGGAGGCGGTCAATATGGTTCTGAGTCTTCAGGGGCAGCTAGCCGGGGTTTTGGACGAATTATCGCGGCAAACGGCTGAAACCTCGGCCGACGCCTGATTTGCAATCACCATTCTTTTCGCTTCCACTTTCGGGCGTGATGATTCTGGAGCTGGCCTGCTTCCTGGGCGTGGCGCTGGTGTTGCTGCTTCCCGGCGTTTTGCTGGCGGGCTGGCTGGAATTGGGGCGCACGCCGCTGGATCGAGTGAGTCATGGGGCGGCGCTTGGGCTGGCGGGGGCGGTTTATCTCGGGTCGCTGGTCAGCCATTTCGATCTCCGCTGGTTTTATCCGGTTTGGGGGATTTTTTTTCTGATTGTGATGGGGGGTTTTTTGGCGGGGCGCCCTCGGCGCCGCGGGCTGGATCATTCGCTGCGCGGGATCGAAACGTGGGTGGGATTGGTGATTTTGCTGGTGGGGGTGACGCGACTGGCGGCGGTTGGGCCGCAGGAATTTCCACGCGGCTGGGATCCCTCGTTCCATATGATCCTGGCGGAAAAAATCCGCCTGACGCATCATGCCATTTATGACTGGTCGCCGTTCGAAGTCGCAAAATTGAATTATCCGACCGGGAGCCACGTTTTGATCGTTTTGATTTCGTCGGTCTCGCGTGTGCCGATGCCCAAAGTCTTTGAGGATTTGATTGTGCTGGGGGGGATTCTGACAACCGCGCAGATGTACACGCTGTCGCGGCATTTCAGCGGCGACGCCAAGGCGGCCCTCTTTGCGACGATCGCCTACGGTTTCTGGGCGATCGACGGCAGTCTGGGGTACACCATCTGGGGCGGACTCCCCAACGAACTGGGCATGCTGTTTTTCGTTGGGGTCTTGTCGATCTGGATGGAATCCACGCCGGCGGGCGGGCGAATCGCGGCCATGGCGCTTCTTTATGCCGCGCTGATTCTCGCGCACCATCACGTCATGATCGCCAGCGCCGCGGTGCTGGGGACTTGTCTGGCCTGGTCGACCCTGCGCGGCGCGGCGGGGACGGCGAAAATCTTGCTGGCGGCGCTGGTGCTTTCCGCGCTCCTGGACGCGTTTTTCCTGATTCCGTTTGCGGCTCACGCCGCGACGATTACCTCGACGCACATTATGCTCGACGGGGAATTGCCGCTGGATGCGATCACCATTCCGCGCGATCGGCTCGGATATCTTTTTTGCTTTGTGTCGGTCGCGGGTCTGGCGCTGGCGGCCATGCGGCGCAGCGTGAAACTTGATCCCCGGCTTCTGTGCGGACTGGGGACGCTGCTGATTCTGTTTGTCGTCTGCGATTACATCATTCCGCCGATGTTGCCGCGGCCGGCGGGGGTGGTCTCAACGGTGTTTACCGCCTCGCGGTTTCTGGCGGACAGCACCTATTTCCTGGCTCCGATCGCGGGGGCGGCGGCGGCGTATGTTTGGCGATTGTCGAAAATTCCGCTGGGCATCATGGCGGCGCTTCTGCTGTCGCTTGGATTGACGCTTTGGCCGACTTGGCAGGACATTGCTACGCCGCCGGATTTGCCGGATGGTTTTGTAGCGGGTTGCCGGTGGATTCACCAGAACATGCCGAAGGACGTGATCGTTTTCAATCATGAGCCTTGGACGAGCTACCTGACCTGGCGGGAGACGATTTTTACGCCGATGCCGATTTCGGAGCCGATTAAGAATCGTTACGCCCGGTTTGAGCATTTGGGGGATGTTTTTGAGGGGAGGGCCCCGGCTGATGCAAATCTGCTGGTAGTGCAAATTGTCCCGCCGGGGGACTATCATGGTCGCGCGGTTCTGTGGATGGATGATTCGGGAGCGGCAGTGGTGCGGATTTGGCCGAAATGAAAAACGATTGGGACATTGTGGTCATTGGAGGCGGGCACGCCGGCGCCGAAGCGGCATGGGCGGCGTCGCGCCTGGGGGCGAGCACCGTCATGGTCAGCATGGACCCTTCGCGCATTGGGCAGATGTCTTGCAATCCGGCGATCGGAGGATTGGCCAAGGGGCAGATGGTCCGAGAGATCGACGCGCTGGGCGGCCTGATGGGGATTGCCACGGATAATACCGGCATTCAGTTCCGGATGCTGAATCGATCCAAAGGCCCGGCTGTCTGGGGTCCGCGGGCGCAGG
>JBEKPV010000048.1:0-20742 GCA_049520395.1 Tepidisphaeraceae bacterium | reverse complement strand
CTTAAAGGAGGCTGCCATGAAACGCTTACTATTGATTCCGCTCGCAGCGCTGATGATTGGATTTCTGCCGGATATGGCGTCGGCGAGCACCCGATGGTTTTTTGGGCTGAACCTGGGCGGCTGGGGATTAAACTCCGCCAGCTTCGGCTACGGCCACGGTGGATGGGGACGCGGCGGATCTTCCTTCGCCGTTAGCCTCGCCTTCCCGCAAACTTACTATGCACCAGCGCCGGCCTATTATGCCGCGCCTGTGGCATACGCACCGGCGCCATATTACGCGCCCGCGTATGCTCCGGTTTACCCGTCATATTATTGCGCCCCGGCCTACGCATTCTCATACGGCTGCTATGGCGGCCCGTACTATCGTGGCGGCTATGGCGGCAGATATAACTATTGGCGCGGGGGCGGCGGCGGTCGTTTCTATATCCAGGGCGGCGGAGGCTATCACTACGGACATTAACCCAGCGCTTCATGGCGACGACGAAGCCCGCGGCACTTCCGCGGGCTTTTTTGTTTCTCCATCTTCGGCAAATCCCAATCGCTGCCTCACTACATAGAGAGGACGTTGTTTGACCTCTTCGTAGATCCGCCCGACGTATTCGCCCAGGATGCCGATGGATATGAGTTGAATCCCGCCCAGGAAGAAGACCGCCAAAATGATGGTCGTGAAGCCGGTGTATTCCTTTTTCTCGGTGAAGAAGGTCACGAAATAGAAGAGTGCCAGCAGAAAGGCGATCACCGAGGCGGTGAATCCAAGCCATGTCGCCACCCGCAGCGGCTTATTGCTGAAACTGACCATTCCGTCCATGGCGTAACGGATCAGTCGCGCCAGCGTTTGCTTCGGCTTTCCCGCCGCCCGGCCCGCGCGATCGTAAAGCACGCTGGTCTGCCGGAATCCCAGCCAGCTTCTCAGTCCCGGAATAAACCGGTTTCGCTCGGGCAATTTGTTGAATTCGTCGACCACGCGCCGGTCCATCAATCCGAAAATTCCGGCGTCGGGCGCCTCGGGCAGATCGGTGATTTGGCGCAGGATGGGATAAAACAGCCGAAACCCCAGCCCTCGCGCTCCCCGTTCGCTGCGGCTGGTTCGCTCCCCCAGGACCACCTGGAACCCCTCCTGCCACTTGCGGATCATGGCGGGGATGATTTCAGGAGGGTCCTGCAGATCGCCGTCGATCAGCACAACGCAATCGCCGGTCGCGTGGTGAATCCCCGCCGACACCGCCGGCTGATGCCCGAAGTTCCGCGAGAGGATCACCACCTTAATCCGGGGATCTTCTTCCTGAAATGTCCGCAGAATTCGCGGCGAATCGTCGCGGCTGCCGTCGTCGACGAGGACCAGTTCCCAGGCTTGCCCGCTGGATTCCATGGCCGCGGTCAGGCGCTGCCGCAGCGCGGCCAGAGTCTCCTGCTCGTTGAAGATCGGGACCACGATCGAGACCATTGGCCCCCGATCTTACCTCGCGGCAATGAATTGGAAATACGCCGGGGTGCTTTGCAATTCCCGCTCGATTGACCGAAAATCACTTTTCATGGCGGATTTTATAGAGGCCTATATCCAGCGCCACGCGGAAACGGCGAAGAAAGTCGCCGATCAGCTCGGGCCGCAAATTCAGCAGGTCGGGCAAATCCTTTGCGACGCATTCGCCGCGGGGAAAAAAGTGCTCACCTTCGGCAACGGCGGCAGCGCCGCCGACGCCCAGCATCTGGCCGAGGAGATGATCGGCCGGTTTCAGCGCCAGCGCCGCGCCCTGCCGGCGATTTCCCTCACCTCCGACGGCACCGCCCTGACCTGCATCGCCAACGATTACGGTTTTGAGGAGATCTTCGCCCGCCAGGTGACGGCGCTGGCGAGCCCCGGCGACGTCGTCGTCGGCCTAAGTACCTCGGGCAATTCGCCCAACGTCCTTCGGGCCCTCGCCGCCGGCAAGCAGAAATCCGCGATCACCGTCGCGCTGCTCGGAAGAGGCGGCGGGAAAATCGCCGGACAGGCCGATCATTGCCTGATCGTGCCCCATGCGGTCACCGCCAATGAAGTCCAGGAAATGCACGTGATGATCGTCCACCTGCTGTGCGAAATCGTGGACCGATGGGCGGCGGGAGAAAAATAGGGCCGGCCAAATTTGGGATAAATTTTCGCGAAAATATAATTGATCGGGAGTGCGATGATGATTCAAGTCGAACCGCGTGTGAAGAAGAATTGGCGGGGAGACCAGCCGCGCTTCGCGGCGAGCCCGCGTCAGCCGCATGGCTTGGCGCATCATATTTAATCGGGTCGATGCTATTTCCGGTGTTTGCCTCGATCATCCAACTGCAATTGGCGGGAAAATACTGGACGAATCTCGATTCTGATGTAATATTCCGCAGTAGCAGCATAGGAAATATTCCTATTAGCGGAGTTTGAGAGGGCTTGCGGAGTGCCGACCGCTTCGCGGGCCGAAGCATTGGCGGGGAGACGAGGAAAACTCGATGCGGATTTTGTGTTCACCGCGAAAGCGGTCCGCGCGAAGGCGTTCCCTTTTAACTGAGGCACTTTGGACCGCGGCGCTGGCGTCGCCGCTGGTGCTGGGCTGGAGCAGCGCCCAGGCCGACACGGCCGGCGTGAATCCCGTCGCCATCACCATCGGGACCAACGTCTTCAACGTCACCCAATCGAATTCCAGTATCGATAGCGGCGCCGTTGCCGTTCCCAACGGGGTGTTCGTCAATACCACCGTCCTCCAGGATTTCATCAACTACTGCTCGACCAGCACCAGCGTGGTCAATGGAGTGACCGTGCACGGCGGCACCGTGCTGCTTCCCTCGGCCGCCAGCGCCTATATCACCGGCACTCTCACGATGAGGAACGACGTCAATCTCGAGGTCGCCACCGGAGCCACGCTCCAGAATTCCTCCTCCACCGCCACGCTGATCACCACCAGCAGCAGCGAAACCAACGTCGAAATCACCGGCGGCGGCGTCCTCACCGACAACGCCACCTCCACCTCCGGCAGCGACATGCTCACGCTTGAGCACATCACCAATCTCCTGGTCAACGGCGTTTCCATCGAGAGCGCCCCTCACGAACATCTCGTCACCGAATCGGACAACAACGTCACCATCAACGCCATCACAATTTCCGATCGAGTCCCCACGCTATCCAACACGGACGGCATCGATTTTTCGGGAAACAATTTCCTCATCGAAAATTCCAACATCGCCGACGGCGACGACGATATCGTCGCCAAGCCGGAATCCGTCGCGATGAACACGATCCTGATCCAAAACGACGTCATCGGCGTCGGGCATGGAATCTCCGTCGGCGGTCAAACCAATGCCGGTCTGACTAACATGACCGTCAACAACATCACCTTCAACGGCACGACCAACGGTCTGCGCCTCAAGGCCGGGCAGGGGGAGGGGGGCGCGGTCTCGAATGTTTCGTTCAGCAACATCAAGATGACGAATGTGACCTACCCGATTCTCATCAATAGCTGGTACAACGGAGGGGACAACTACGGCTCGCAGGAATTATCGGCCAGCGAACTGGCGACTCCGGCCGCATATAACGTGACATTTAACGCGTCGAACCCCGGGGATCCGAGTGTTTCAGTCAACGAGAGCAACAATACGTCCCTTTATCCGTTTTTCGACAATATTACCTACACAAACATTACGGCCACGGGCGGGTCGGGGCAGGTGGCAATCATCTACGGCCTAAACAGCACCGACACCAATCCCGCCGATCCACTGCGCAATATCGACACCATCTCGTTTAACAACGTCAGTCTCTCCGGCGCTTACGGAGCGGATATCTATTACGCGTCGAATCTCAACCTCTCCGGCCTGACGGCCGCGGCCACGAACGGAAACGCCGAAAATCTTTACGGCGACCAGTTGGTTTCCGTCCCCGAACCGACGACGGCCGGATTGCTGGGCGTCTTCGGGGTGATGGCTTTGGCGCGGCGCCGCCGCGGGTCCGATTAACGCGTCTGCCGCAGGTCGTAAAGTTCGGCCGCGCCCCCGGGGTAATCGTAGCGGTCCAGCAAATGGCCATGCTCGGTCATGATTTGCTCGTAAAGAGCGCGTTCGCGCAGCGGGTCCATCGAGAAGACAATCCAGACGCGCGGCCGGCCCAGCAAAGGCTGAATATCCTGCGTGTAAGCCTGCGCCCGATCGGCGGCGGCGGGTAGGTCGTCGCGCCGAATCGGATGCGCGTCGGGAATCGCGAAATCGGGTTGTGTGTGCAAATAGTATCCGCCGAGGACGGCCGATTCCCAGGGCAGATACAACCCGTCGCCGGTCTGCCAATGTGTTTTGACATAAGCCATTGCGGGTTTGGCGTCGTACAGCACCGGGCGGTGGATCGCGTATTTGGCTTGCATGTAAATCGGGTAGATGAAGAACAGGGCCGCGGCGATCAGGCGCAGCGGTCGTGACGGCAAGGCGTCGATCGCCAGGGCCAGGGGAATAATGAGCAGTGGGGCAGTGAAGAGAATCAGCCGCTCGCCGAATGGATATTTGTGCAACCCCGAAGCGGCCAGGGCGAGCAGTAGGGTGCCGGCAATGACGCGCAGCATCCGGCCCTGCCGGCGGATCATCAGCAGGCACCCCGCAACGAATCCGGCCGCCGCGACCCACAGAATCCAGGCGGCCTTTGGATTGCCGCCGGGGGCGATACCCACCGGAAATTCCAAGGCCAGTCGCAGCGTTCTTGGATACCACATCCACTGCTGGGCCGTTTTGGGAATCAGCGGGGCAAAGGCGTTTTGATTGTCCCAGTAATCGGTCAGGTATGAGCTGCCGGTATAGGCATGGGAGATCGCGAAATAATTGATGGCGAAGCTCGCCAACCAGGCTGCGCCGATGGCGAGATCGATTTTCAGCAGGGGCCATTGTTTGCGGCGGAGGTGATCCCAGGCCAGCGTCAAACCGGCGCCGCCGAGGACGAAGAGGATCGGGTGGCAAAACCAGATCAGGATGGCGCCGACGATTCCAAGGCGAATCAGATCCGCGCGCTTCACGGTTCGCAGCGCCATCCAAACGACGACGATCGTCCAGAGCACATCCGTCGAATACTGTTTTCCTTCGGCGGAGTAGCGCACCAGCGGCTCGGCAAAGGCGAGGAATCCAATCGCCAGCAGCGCGCCCCGCGGCGTCAAAATTGATTTGGCCAGACGATAAAACAGCGGCAGCGCCAGCACGCCGGCGAGCAACGGAACCAGGCGCAACGCATGTTCCGAGCCCCCCAGCAGCAGGGTCGAGCATTTCTGCATCAGCAGGAACCCGACCGGCGACGCCTGATCGCTTTCCAGCGGCCGAAAGAGCCCCGCGAAATCCCGGGTCAGAATGTTGTAGCAAAGCACGGCTTCGGAGTGCATGACCCCGCGTTCCTGCATAAAGCGATAGACGCGGAGGAGCGCTCCGATGGCGATCACTAGCCACGCGGCGGCGGGACTGGCCAGTAGGCGCCGCCAGCGGTCGCTATTGGCTTGGGGAGTTTCGGTCGCGGCGGCGGTCATGTGAGGAGGATCGGCAGGATAACCAGCGGCTGGGCTAAAAAAAAACGGAGGGCGGCCCCTCATGGGCCGCCCTCCATTCGTAAGGGGCGAACACACTATCTCGGCGTCGCCAGGCTCGACCCGGCGGTGAATCCTTTAGCCGTCACCGAGTAAGTCGAACTCAGGGTGACGTTTTCATAGACATCGTTGGTCGGCACGCCGGTGGCTTCCCATTGCGTGGGGGTCAGGTAGCCGGCCTGCACGCCGCCGTTGGGATCGACGTAGAAGTAGCCGCCCTGCGCCCAACCGGAGGGGCTGGGGATCGCCCAGACGTTGTCATTGATCTGCGCGAAGCTGTCCAGGTTGGTGGAATCGACCTTGATGATTCCCTGGCCTTCGCCGGTCTGCAGTTCGGGGGCGACCAGCAGGTTGTTATCGACGTAGATGTCCTGGGCCACGCCGTTGTTGATCGTGAGGAACCCGCCGTAATTCGAAGTATCGATTACGGTGTTGTATTCCAGGTAAATATTCTGGGCCTGCCAACCGAGGCTCGGGTCCTGCGCGTTGATGGTGATGGAATCGCCATCGAGGGTCAGGACGTTGTTTCGCACCATGATGTCGTGCGAGCCCGAGGTGATATCGATGTTGGTGTTCGAGACGTTGTTTTCGAACACGATGTTGTTCACGTTGGTGGTGGAAGGTCCGCCGCCGGCGCTCAGGGGTCCAACGCCCATCTGGCCGTTGTTGATCTGATTGCCGTAGACGTACTCGTAAGAACCGAGCTGAATCGTGATGGCAACCTTCTGGTTGTTGTTCAGCGTATTGTCGGCGATGAGGACTCCCTCGCCGCCGCCGCGGATCAGGCTTTCGCCCACCCCGTTGGCCACGTTGTTGCCGACCACGACGATGTTCGAACCCTGAATGAACGTGAAGTACGCGTTGAGGCCGGTGGCGCTGGGGGCGCTGTTGCCCTGAACCAGCACGTTATCCGGGCAGCTGTTCATGTTCATGGCATTCAGGACGTTCAGGAAGGTGTTGTCCAGAATGGTGATCCCGTTGCCCTTCACGAAGAAGGCGGACGGAATAGCCTGCGCGTCGTTGTTATCGCTGTAGATCGAATCGAAAGTCAGGCCCTGAACCGTGAGCCCGGTCGTGCTGGTCGACATCCCGAGCATTCCGCCCTGAATGCCGGCGGGGCCGGTGTACATAATGATCGGCTGCGCGCCCGACCCATAAGACCCGATGTAAACGTTCGACATTCCCTGGGTGGTGAAGGTATTGGTATTGGTGATGGTGTACGTTCCGCCCGCCTGGAAGAGCACGCGCGTGTTGCTGGTCATCAGCTGCATCAATCGGTCGATGGTCTGGATCGGATCGGACGCCGAGTTGCCGCTGTTGGAGTCATTGCCGCTGGCGGAGACGTAAATCGTCGCCCGATTATCCGGCATGACCGTCACCTGTTGCGTGGCGGTGCTCACCTGCCCGGTGGCGGAGGTAATCGTCAGGGTAACCGTATAGGTCCCGGCCGTGGAATACACATGGGCGGCGTTGAAGCCGTTCAGCGTATTGTACTGCGAGGTCGGATCACCGAAGTTCCACTGAATCGCATCTTTAATAGCCGAATCCGTTTCGTTACCGAAATTCGAAGTGACGGCCGAGACGTTCACGGTCTGCAAAGGATAAACATCGCTGTTGCCGGTGACGGTAATGTTGGCCTGCACGCCATCGGAGGTCGTGTTTCCAGCGTCATTACCGGTATTTCCCGAAGTTTGGGTGGTGGTGACCGGCGCGGAGGCGGACTTGGTCACCGGCGTCGGGGCCGTGGGAACGACCGGGTCGACCACGGTATTGGTGGTCGCCTTTTGGCTCACCTTCGCGGGGGCGAACGTCTTCACTTCGCCCGGGTTCATCATCGTGACGGCGCCGTTGGCGGAAATCACTTCCACCTTGGTATTGAGCGCTTCGGAGACGAAAACCGTATCCGCCTTGTTGCCAAGATCGACCACTATATTGTTGATTTGGGAGAGCGGCTGGACTTCACCGGTTCCGTTGGCCATGGCGAAGACGCCATTGTCGGCCGCGGCGCGAACATAGAAAGTGTTGTCGCTGCCGTTGTTGCCCTTTAAGGTCAGCGTCCCATTGGTCAGCGTTACCGCCGACATATATCGACGCTCTTCGAGGACTTCCCAGCCCGCCTTAGCGATTTGTTTTTGTTTATGTCTCTTCATGTGATCCGAATCGGGACAACCGACGGATCACTTCCTCAAGCTTTAGGCATAACCGCGGTGAGTCAGAAAAATGGCGCCCGCGCAAAACATTCGATCGGCGCGGTCGCACTATCTTTACGTCCAAGAAGAGAAGGTGGGTTTATTCCGGGGAGTTTATTCTGCTAGTGGCGCAAATCGTAGCAGGCGACGAATTCGCCGAAGGGTTCGTCTCTGCAGACCTCGCGGCCCATGCCGCTAAGGATGCGCAAGGCCATCTGCTCGTCATTTACGCCGTCGTGATCGCTTGGGTCTTCGAAGAAGATCCAGACGCGATGCCCGGCCAGGGGAGAAAGTTCCTTTTCCCAGGCGTTCCAATCCGCAAGGTTTGACGTTCCCACGATCGGCGCGGCAGCGGCGAGCCCGAAGCGAGGTTGGTAGTAGTTAAAGGCATAGGCGCAAAACGGATAAACATAATAAACGTCACCCGGCTGGTTATGAGCCGCGACGAACGCCAGGGCGTCGCGCATCTCATGGAGCTGGGGCGGATGGCGCGCGTAATCCAAGGCTGTAGTAAACGGCGAAATCAGCAGGAAAACCAGGGCTAGAACGCCTCCATAGCGCTGCGGCGCGGGGGCGCTGCAAAGCAGATCGATCCCCGTCCCCACGCCCGCGGCCAGCAGCGGCGTCAGGAACAGAATCATCCGGCTCTTGAAGGGAAACTTATGCAATATAGATGCGGCCAGGGCAAATAGGATCGGCGCGACCATAACCGCCGGCAGCGATTTTTTTCCGCGCCACCAGGCGACCAGCCCCATCGCATACGCCAGCGCCGCCAGCCCCGCGAAGGCCAGGGAAAGCGGGTCCTCGAAAATCTCGAAAAGGTTTTTTTTGTACCAGATCAGCGCCCCGGGCGATTTTGGAAACGGCGCGAACGCGCCCGCCGCCGACCAGAACGTCTGCATGAAGGGATGATGACTCAATCGGTGCAGCACGAATATATAGTTCAGCGCGAAGCTGAACGCCCAGGCGCCCATGACGATCGCGAAATCTTTGGTTCGTCGATCGGCGGACTGAAAATACTCCCAGGCGCCGACCGCCGCGATTCCGCCGAGGATGAAGATGGCCGGGTGTGAAAACCAGACGGCCGCCGCCCCGCCGCACGCCAGCACCGCGCGCCGCCGGCGCGAGAGCGGCTCGGTCGCGCGGTCCCAGACCCATCCATGCGTCAGCAGAAGCATCGCGACGGCGACCAGAACGTCCGTGGAATATTGTTTGGTCTGCGACGCGTAAAAAAATTGCTTAGCCGAGAGCGCGATCACCGCCAGCGCGATCACCGCCGCGCGCGGCGTGAGAATTCTTCGGCACAGAAACCAAAAAACAACCAGTCCCGCGATCGACGCCAGAAGCGGAAAGAGGCGCAGCGCATGTTCGCCGGGGCCCAGCAGGCACACGACCATTTTTTGGACGAGTAAAAATCCGACCGGCGCTGCCTGATCGTTGTCCAGTTGTTTGAACAATCCGAAGAACCCGCGGTGAATAATGTTATAGGCCAGTGCGGCTTCATCGCGTTCCAGCGAGCGGTTTCCCAGATAAACGCGCACCCGCACCGCGATGCCGATCACGATCAGGCACCACGCGGCGAGCCGGTATTTCCAGGCTGACGTTTCAGAATCGGAGGTTATTGGGCTTTGCGTGGTCATCTCAGACCTATCGGCTCTGGCGCGAAATGCACTTGAAACACCGGCAAAAACGCATCATCCGCATTTATCCCCTCTCCGCGCGGGCACGTGGGGAAAGGAAGAGTAGCAGCGCGCGGGCACCCGGACTTGAAATCCACCCCGCGCGGCGGCAAGCTGGCCGCATGGTTGAAATCCAAATCGCTTACGAAGGAGAGTTGCACTGCACCGCCCGCCACGGACCCAGCGGCGTGACTCTCTCCACCGACGCACCCGTCGACAACATGGGAAAAGGACAATCCTTTTCGCCCACCGATCTGGTCGCCACCGCCCTGGGAACGTGCATGGCCACGACGATGGGCATCGTCGCCCAACGCCTGCAGATCGAGTTGAAGGGGACGCGCCTGGTGGTGACCAAGGAAATGTCGCCGGCCCCGCGGCGCATCGCCCGGCTCGCCGCTACGTTTCATATTCCCATCAAGGTAACGCCGGAGCAGCAGCAGCAATTGGAGAACGCGGCCAGGACCTGCCCGGTCGCCCGGAGCGTGCACCCCGACATGCAGTTGCCGATCACGTTCCATTGGGGCTGATCTTTTTTCTGGGGTGGAGATTTCGAATCAGGTAAATCACGATGGCCACGTTGACCACCAGCAGCCATAATTTCAGTGCCGTGACTCGGCGCGCGATTTCATAAATCTCAAATGGAATCAGGCCGGCCGTGGTGAAGACCGTCATCTTTTCCGCCCAGGGTTTGAGCAGGAGGAGGCCGGTTCCCTCGGTGAGGAACATCGCGGAATAAACCGCGAAGGCGATCGCCAGCAATTTCAGTTCGTGGTGAGATACGGAAAGTTTGGCAAGAAGACGCTGAAGATGCTGATTCCCCGGCGCCACGTGAAGGCGGTGGGCCCACTCCAGAATGACGTTTCCCACATCTTCGTGAATCAGCCGCAGGGCCGCGATGCAACCGATGGCCAGAAACAGGCCCTTGAGTAATTTGAACACCCCGATGACGCGAACGATCGCCTCGTGGCTGCGGCGGGATCGGTCCACCTGCTGAAGCGTCATGACCCTAAGTTATAACCGATGATTCACGCCCCATGCGCGGGATGGATCAGACGCCGACGCCGTTCATGGCGCTGCGGGCCTGGTCGTAAACGCCCAAACAGGCCTTGGCGGCGTCCGTCCAATTGAACCGGCGCACCTCGAAGCTGCCATGCTGGCGAAGCGTGCTCGCCAGCGGCGGATGCCGCAGCACGGCGATGATCTTATTCGCCATCTCATTGATGTCCCAGAAATCGACTTTGAGTGCATGGGTCAGCACTTCCGAGACACCCGATTGCTTGCTGATTATGACCGGAACATCGTGGCTCATCGCCTCCAGCGGCGCGATGCCGAACGGCTCGGAAACGCTGGGCATGACGTAAAGATCCGCCATTTTGAATACTTTTTCCACGTCATTGCCGCGCAGGAATCCGGTGAACAGCACCTTATGACCGATCCCCATCCCCGCCGCCATTTCGATCGTTCGGCGAATCATGTCCCCCGACCCTGCCATCACGAACTTCACATTGTCCATGACTTCCAAAACTTTTTTCGCCGCCGCCAGGAAATATTCCGGGCCCTTCTGCATCGTGATTCGCCCCAGGAACAACACGATTTTCTCGTCCTTATGAATATTGTATTTCTCGATGTCGGATCCATTTCCGTTGGACTCGATCGCGTTGTAAACAACTTCCACTTTCGCCGGATCGACTCCGTAATGATGCGTGATGAGATTCTTCGTCAGATAGCTGACGGCAATGATCTTCATCGCGCCGTGCATCCCTCGGCGTTCGATATCGTAAATCCGCTGGTTGACATTCACCCCCGACCGATCGAACTCCGTGCTGTGGATATGCACCACCAGCGGCACGCCTTTGAGCGCCGCCACCGCCAAACCGGCGGGGAAAGTCATCCAGTCGTGGGCGTGAACGATCTCAAAACTTTCGTTTCGCGATATCTCCGCCGCCAGCATGGCGTAGCGCTGAATCTCGGAAAAAAGATCGCCGCCGTATTGCTGTTTACCGCCGGTGGCATCCGCGCCTATGAATCCGCGCGTCGCGCCGCTGGGCGGCGGGGGGGCGGGAATGTCCTCCGTCGGCGCGACGGGGGTCGCTTTGAATTTGCGCAGGCGCTCCGCCTCGCGCTCCTCGGCATACTTCGCGGGTGTCTGGTAGGGATCGGTCAAAGCCGCATCCACCGTGCGGAACGTCACATGATCGAACTCATCCAGCCGGAATTCCGTGTTCGGCGAAGCCAGCGGAGACCCCGCCCGCGGGCTAACCAGCCTGACATGGGTTGAAAATGGGGTAGACACCGGGCGCGGCAGCACGAACATGATGTCCGTACCGATATTGCTCATTGCCTTGGTCAATCCATAGCATGCGGTCCCCAGGCCGCCGCTGATGAACGGTGGAAATTCCCAGCCAAGCATGAAAACGCGCATCATCGGTCAAACACTTTCCGGTTCGGTGGTTCAACACTCCTGGGGTCCTTGCGCAAATTCCCAGCGAGCGAATTGCCGACTTCTGATCCTGCACAATATTTGGTCATCCCGTGGAACGCGCCATCCGCAGCGTCATCCCTGACGCCGACGACATCTCAATGCCCGAGATCGACAGCTTGAAACTCCACCGGGCAGGGCGGTGAAATTCCATTTGTTTCTTCATCGGACGTATACGCCAGTTTCTATAACTGCGTTCGCATCCAACATTAAAATGAAATTCATCGCTCGACGGTTCCGTATTAGAACGCCAACGGGTTAGTTGTCAATGAGCAAAAATTTCCTCCCGCTTACCCAAGCTTCGTAAGCACACACTTTTCCCGCGGTTAATGATCGGTTTCTTCACTCTGATTGCCCGCTCCGCAAACGCGATACCGGGCGATTAGGGTGCTGAATTATTTATCCCGGCGTATAAGCGGTTGCACATCCATTAAGCAATAGTTAGCGAGTAAAACCGATTGCGTCGCCGCGCAACCAGATATAGAGTTTGCAACGTGAGCAACCCATATCCGGTGCCGGCGATCTATTCTCCCCGAATCGCGGTGGCGTCCGTTCCCGCCTGGTCCCGTCTCCTGTCGACGGTGATCGCGGCGGGCTGCCTCGCGGTTCTCATCACCGCCACAAAGCTCCAGCCGAGCCCCACCGGCGTCGGAACCCACACCGAACTGGGAATGTATCCCTGTGCCCTGCTCGCCCAGACCGGAATTCCATGCCCAACCTGCGGCATGACAACCAGTTTTGCCTGGTTTGTCCGCGGGAATTGGCTCGCGAGTTTCTATATACAACCGATGGGATTCGTTCTGGCGGTCCTCACGGTCGCCGGGTTCTGGACCGCCGCATACGTTGCCGTCAGCGGCCGGGGGGTCTACCGGTTGCTTCAGTTCATACCCCCCCGGTATTATGCCGTCCCGCTGGTGTCTTGGGCGATCCTCGCCTGGGCGTGGAAGATTTATATCCACTTGCACGGGCTTGACGGTTGGAGCAGCTAAACCTGCCGGCGGTAAGGAATTACTCAAATATGTCCTGGCGGGCCGGAGTATTGGTCGCATTATTGTTGTTGCTGCCGCAAGGGTGCAACGCCATCGGCGCCGTCGCCTACGCAGCTCCCCAGCCCAAGGTCGCCGCCGCCTATGGCGGTCTCAAAAACCAGCGCGTCGGCATCATGGTCTGGACCGACAGCGCCACCACCGCCGACCATCCCACCATTCAAGCCGACGTCGCCCGCGCCATCTACGGAAAACTCCAGGAAGCCTCCGACGCGGGCATCGGCGATGTCAAAGACGTCAAATGGGTCGGCATCGACGACACGCTGCGATTTCAGGAGGATCACCCCGAGATGGAAGCCGACGCCGCCGAGGATGTGGCCCTGCGCCTGCCCATTTCGATTACGCGCCTGATTTACGTTGAGATTACCGGCTTCTCCCTCCACGCCGACGAGGCCGTCGATCTCTCCCGCGGATCGGCGACCGCCAATCTCAAAGTCGTCGAGATCGCCTCCCAAAAGGCGACCGTCGCTTACCAGGAAGAGAATATCTCCATCATTTATCCCTCCAACGCGCCCCCCGAGGGCCTGCCCGACCTCGATGAAGATCACGTTTATCACGAATCGGTCGACACACTGGCCAAAGAAGTCGCCACTCGGTTCGTCACCCACGAAGCGGATGCGGAATGACACAATTTTGGAACAACCTGCGGCGGGTAATCCTGCTAACGTCGCTCCTGGCGATCGGCGGGTGCTCGGCCGCGGGATTGGTGGCTTACGGCGCCTCCGGCACACCCAAAATCAAAGCCAAATACGTCCCCGCAAAAGTTTCCACACTGGTCCTGGTTGAAAGTTACGGCAGCGCCGGCGACGCCACCCTCGACGCCGATCAGTTAGGATACGCACTCGTCCGCGAATTGAAGGATCATCAGGTCGCGCAAATCCTCGATCCGCAACTCCTGGAAAAATTGCGCGAACAGGACCAGGAAAAATATGACAAGATGACGATCGACGGAATCGGCCGCGCCCTGGGCGCCAAACAGGTGATTTACGTCAACGTCCTGCAAGCCGAGATCGACGCCCCCACCGGCAGCGGCTCGGCGCGCGGCAGCATCACCGCCGTCGTTCGCGTCGTCGATGCCGCCAGCGGCGAAACGCGCTATCCCCTCGACTCCCGCGACGGCGCCTTGCTGCAAATCAAAACCCCCTGGCTCCACAGCGATTCCCCACTTCCCACCCGGCCCGACGTTCATCAGGATATGGTCGCCCGCATGGCCGACGACATCGGCAAACTCTTCTACGATTGGACCCCCGACGACGACCAGCAGACGAGCCCGCAGCCCGGCCCCGATGAATCCACTTCCTGATTAACCGCCCATTCCCCCCGGCCCGGAGTGCAACTCATCCCCTTTGAGCGCCCGTGGCGAGCCGACATACAAGTCGCGGTAAAAATACAACAGTTCCTTGGTCCCCACCATGCGGGATCTTTCATGCCGGAAGCGGAATTTATCGAAAATCTTCAGCGCCGGCTCGCGATCCATGTACGATTCCAAAGTGATCTTGAGATATTGGTTTTCGTTACAGAATTGGAGCGCCGTCTCGACCAGCGCCGACCCGACCCCGCGCCGGCGGTGGTCCCGAGCGACGCGCAGCCGTCGAACCTGTCCGGCACTCTCCTCTTCCCAATGTTGCACGCCGACCATTCCCACGACTTCCCCCGCTTCGTTTTCCGCCACCCAGAAATGATTTCCCGGCTTGTTCAGGTAGTTGGATGGAATGTCGTCCAAATCCAGTCCGGTATCATTCGCCGCCAGCTCTCCGCCGAGCAATCCTTCGTGATAAAGCCGCCGGCACGCGGGAAGATCCTCCGGCCTGAAACTCCGAACTTTCCATTCGGTAGTCTTTTCCATGTAACCCTTATCTTAGCATTCCCCGGCATCGGAAACAGCGCTAAACGGCCACCGGCAGAAATTGCAGTTCATCCTTCCGCAAATCGAGCAGCGCCACGCTCTTTCGGCTCGTGCGGTGCAATGCCCCCGGATTGATAATCCGCAGCCGCCCGGCTCGCGTGTCGCTGGCGATGTGCGTATGACCATGCAGCAAATAATCGTACGACTTATCCGCTCTGATCCGGCTCATGATCTGATGATCGTGACCGTGCGTGACTGCAATCTTCTTCCCATCCACCTCCAACTCCGCCAGTTCCCCTCGGCAATCCACGCCCAAATCGGCGGCATATTGGGACAAAGCCGCCTGGTTGAAATCGGTGTTTCCCCAGACGAACAGCCCCTTCAGCCCCGCCATGAGGTCGATAATTTTTTGCCCACCCACGTCGCCGCAGTGGATGAACATTTCCGCTCCATTTTCGCGCAGGACTTTAAGGCCCGCCGCCATCGCATCGGCCCGGTCGTGCGTGTCGCTGAGGATACCGATCAGCATGGTCTTCAAAGCCTGCGAAAATGAAATCCGCCGTCCACGTTGATCACTTCGCCCGTGCTATAAGGAAGCAAATCCTTGGCGATCGCCACCACCGCCCGCGCCACATCGTCCGGCTGACCCCACCGATGAATCGGGAGCACATCCTGATTCATAATCATTTGGTCGTACTTCGCCTTCACCGCCGCCGTCATGTCCGTCTCGGTGATCCCGGGACGGATTTCGTAAACATTGATCCCATACTCCGCCAGCCGGGCCGCATACAGTTTGGTCATCATCGCCATCCCCGCCTTGGCGACGCAATAATCCCCCCGATTGGTGCTGGCCGCATAAGCGCTGGCCGACGAAATATTGACGATCTTGGGCGCCCCGATCGGCTGGGCCTGCGACATCTTCCGCGCGATCAGTTGCGTCAAAAAATAAGGCCCCTTCAGATCGATATTGATCAGTCGATCGAAACTCTCCTCGGTCGCCTCCAGCAAATCCGCCCGCACCGACGGCGCGACGCCCGCGTTGTTCACCAGCAGGTCGATTCGCCCAAACGCCGACCAACCCTCCTCGCTCAATCGCTTTCGGTCCGCCGACGAACCGATATCCGCCTGAATCGTGACCGCCTTCGCCCCAATCGACTCGACCTCCGCCCGCACTTCGCCGGCCGCGCTCGCATTCGAGACATAATTGATCACGATATTGAACCCCTCGCGCGCCAGTCCCATCGCGATTCCGCGCCCGATTCCGCGCGACGCTCCGGTGATCAGCGCCGTCTGATTTCCCTGGCCCATTGGCGACTCCTTAGGCGATGTGCTTTCCGTACAAACTCAGAATCCCGTCCGCCAGAATGTACCATCCCAGGGCGAACGTCACCGCATAAACGATTTTAGTAAAAAGTTGATCGTTGAGCCGCCGGTTGATCCATTTTCCAAAAATGGCCCCCGCCAGAACCAGCGGCAAAAGCTTCAGCGTAAACGCCGGCTCAAAATGGCCGAATTGCCCGCTGGCCCAATAGGCGGGAAGTTTGGCGGTATTCAATATGAAAAAATAGACCGCGCAAGTTCCCACATACAACTGCCGATCGAGCTTCAGCGGCAGAAGGTACATGGCGATGATCGGCCCCGCCGCGTGCGCCAGCGTACTGCTGACGGCGGCGAATCCCCCCGTCAAATGCGACCGCCACGGCTCCGGCAGCAAATGCCGCCGCGCCCCGCGCCACTGCTGCCACCAATGCAGCGAGACCAGCGAAATCGATTCGATACCGATTTCGATCCGCATCAAAGCCCCGACCAGATTCGCCTGGTGCTGCGCCAGCCACAGCAACCCGCCCCCCAGCGCCACGCCCACGGCCGTTCCCGGCAGCAGACGCAGCAGCACTTGCCGCGCCGGACCGCCGAAAAAAAGATTCCGATATTGCCAAACCGCCAGAAAATCCCCAAAAATCAGCAGCGGCAGAAGCAACCCCAAAGCCATTTCCGCGCTGCGCCCCGGCACATGGTCCAGCGCGATCGCCGCAATCGGCACGATCATCAGCCCCACGCCGCTTCCAAATCCGCTTTTGGTGATCCCGATCAGGATTACCGCCGCGAAAACCAGCGCCCACCACATTCGCGGCACCATACCGGCAAATTCGAACATTTGCGATTAGACCGCCGGATGTCGGAAAACCAGGTGCGGAAAGGCCTGCTCCGCGCGAAGCCCATCGCGCCCGACGACGCAATCTTCAACCGCTTCCAGCGCTCCCAGGCAGCAGGAGTCCAGCGGATCGTCGAACACCACATACCCGCCGGGAACCAAAAGTGGTTTGCAAGCATCGTAAGAAAAGCGAACCGCCGAGTAGATATCGCAATCGATATGCGCCAGCGCGATCTTTCCAATCCGCGGCATCGCGGCCGGCGCGCTCTCCTCAAAGCGCCCGGGGATGAATTCCAGATTGGTCAGGCCGCGGGATTGGGCCAGCTCCCGAAGTGTTTCCAGGCTCGTATCGCTGAAATCCCCGGCCTTGTGGCCGTCCACGCCCCGATCGGTTTCCGGCATTCCGGCGAAGGTGTCAAACGCGAAAACCCGCGTCTGCGGCAAATAGCGCGAAGCAAGATACGCCATGAACAGCGCCGACCCTCCTTTATACGTTCCAAATTCGACGATATGCCCGGCCGGTATATTCGCCAGATAAAACGTCACCAGCATGTACAGATTCATCAGGCGGATTGGCGACATCTCCGTCCGCTCGCTGGCGATTGTCATGGCCGCCTGAAAATCAGGATCGTTCATGCACAGCGAGGGGATGTTTCCAAATTGCAGCCCGCACGCGCGAAGATATCCGTCCTTCGGCACCCGTCCCTTGCGCGGGCCGGCGTCCATTCCCGCAATGTCCGCTTTTCCTCCAAACTGAAGTCGCCACTGGCGATCGCTCATTTCGATCTTTCCGGTTGCCTGCAACTCATTCAGCGTTTGACTCGATGAAAAGCCAGTTCTTGTGAAAAAGTCGCATCGCCCCGCGCGTAGACCAGAGTCATTCGCACGTCCGTTTCACCCTGCCAATCCCAAAAGTAATTACTCGAATCGCCATAAACGTCCAGGCAAATCGGTTCGGCATCCTTAGGGGAAGGCTCGGCGTTTCCGATGATCCCCCCCACGCCGATTTGAAACGACGGGCCCGGCCCGTAATACCCGCGCATGGGCGGGAAAATCTCCTTCACGTACGAGCCCGACGCCATCGTCACATCGCGCAGCGGATGGCTCTGGCCATCCGGGTCCACCACCGCGGATTTCCCTCCCAGCAATTGGATCGGATCGCTGGTCGGATTGTAGATCAGCATCACCAGCCGACCTTCATCCGCCTGCAGGCGATATTCCAGCGGATCGATCACCACCCGGGTTTGCTGGTCGGTGCCAATCTGCCGATCGGCGACCGGCGGCTGAAGAATGTCAAATTTATACGTCTGGCATCCGGCGCACCCAACCAGCAGGCAGATAAACATCAAACTTCGCCCGGTCATACGCGGCATTGTAAGTCGCCGCCCTCAGCCCGGCGAGGCCGCATATTCCCACCCGGCGATCCGCCGGTTAAAGTTGTCGCCGGTTGTGGGAAATCTATGCGCGGAAGAAACAGGCGGTTTAACCCTCGCCATCGGGGCTTTTTCTTTTTGATGGGGACCCGGCGGATTGTTTCCAAGGACGGCGCCCCCGTCGAGGCCGTCTGCCCCAACTGCAAACAGCGCGCTCTCTTTCAGCCCCAAACCGCCCGATCCTGGTTCACCTTTTTTCTCATCCCCATCTTTCCGGTTGGCGGGAAAATCACGCTCAGCCAATGCGGGAATTGCCGGATGCAGTTCCGCCTCTCGCCCAGCGCCCTGGCCAGCACCGTCGAGGCCTCCCAGCAGAAGCAAATGCAGCAAGCCATCCAGATGTACAACAGCCTGCGCGCCAGCCCGGCCAATTCCGTGACCCTCAACAATCTCATGCTCCTCTATCTGGAGCTGCATGAAATGGACCAGGCGATCTCCGCCGCCAACGAATTTCCGCAGGCGCTCAACGCCAGCGAACAATGCATGACCACGCTCGGCCGCGTGCTGATGGCAGGCGCGAATCACGCCGAGGCGATCAAGTGGTTCGACGCCGCCCTGGCGCGGAATCCCATGCTCGGCGAAGCCGCCTACTGCAAGGCGGTCGCCCTGATGAACCTCGTCCCTCCCGATTTCCCCGCCGCCAAGGCCGCCGCACGCACCGCTCGAACCGCCGGGATGACCGGCGCCGACAACCTCCTGCGCGACATCGAAAGCCGCGAAACCCCCAAATGATCGCCGGCGAATGCCCGATGTCGTCCTACCATTCGGTTATCGGACCTCCGCCGGAGGAGCATTTAGATAGCTTCGGCCAACGCCCACGACGCTGTCGTGGGTCCCCCCAAATGAATGATGGCAACTTTTACCGTATCCATTAAACTTTAGTGCAAGTCGAAGCGAGTCGGAGTGTGTGAAACGGGAGCGGTAGATGTCTTGGATTGATTGGGCTCTAACGGCCGCGTCCGTTTTATTGGTTTTCGCCTGCGCGATTTACACCAAGCGATATAACAAAAGCGTCGCCGATTTCATGGCCGGCGGCAGGGCGGCGGGGCGGTACCTCATCTGCAACGCCAAGGGAGAAGCCTCCTCCGGCGTTGCCAATACCATCGCCAAATTCCAAACCTACGTCACCGCCGGATTTGTCACCACCTGGTGGGACGCCCTGGGCCTTCCCGCCCTGATGATCGCCTCCCTCTTCGGCTTCATCGTCTATCGCTATCGCGAGACCCGCGCCATGACCGTGGGACAATTTTTCGAAATGCGCTACTCGCGCAATTTCCGAAAATTCACCGGCATGCTCGGCTTCGTCGCCGGGATTCTCAACTACGGCATCTTCCCCGCCGTCGCCTCGAATTTCTTCGTCAATTTCCTCGGACTTCCCGCCCATACCTCCCTCGGACCGATCACCGTTCCCACCAACTCCATCGTCATGGCGATCTATCTCAGCTCCTGCCTCTGGATGATGCTGGTGGGCGGAACCATCACTCTCATCGTCGTCAATTGCATCGACGGCATCATCTCCCATCTCGTCTACGTTCTGATGATCTGGGCCATCTTCTACAAAGTCGGCTGGCCGGAAATTCGCCACCTCATCACCTCGCAGCCGGCGCATCATTCCATGATCAATCCCTTCGACGCGCAAAAGGTAAAAAATTTCAACGCCTGGTACGTCTTGATCTATTGGGCGATGTACATCTACACCACCATGTCCGTTCAGAAGGACAACAACTACAGTTCCGCCGCCCGCAATCCGCACGAGGCCCAGATGGGCGGCGTCCTGGGCAATTGGCGCATGATGGCCCGCTCCGTCATGCTGGTCGTCGTCGCGCTCGGAGCCTTAACCTACCTGCAGCGCCCCGATCTTCCCGCCAACGCCACCCTCCGATCCCTTCAAACCACCGTCAAAAGCCCGCAAATGTATGATCAACTGCAAGTCCCCATCGCCCTGCGATTTCTGCTTCCCGTCGGCATCAAAGGCCTGTTTCTAACCATCATGGTCCTGGGCATGACCGACGGCGACTCCGCCCACATCCTCACCTGGGGCGGCATCTTCATTCAGGACGTCGTCATGCCCTTCCGAGGCCGCCCCCTCGATCCCAAGCAACACGTCCGCATCCTCCGCTGGTCGGTTACCGGAGTCGCCGTCTTCGCCTTTTTCTTCAGCTTGTTTTTCACGCAAACTGAATACATCTCCAATTGGTGGGCCGTCACCGAGGCCATCTTCGTCAGTGGGGCGGGGATCTCCATCATCGGCGGACTCTATTGGAAAAAGGGGACCGGCCCCGCCGCCTGGGCCGCCGTCATTACGGGCGCTTCCGTCGCCCTCTTCGGAATCATCGCCCCTCATTACATTCACAATTTCC
>JBEKPV010000047.1:3955-24752 GCA_049520395.1 Tepidisphaeraceae bacterium | reverse complement strand
GGCCGGGCAAATCCGCGAAGATCGGATTGATATTCTGGTCGACCTTGCCCTGCACACGGCGCACAACCGGCTGCCGGTCTTTGCCAATAAGCCGGCACCGGTGCAGGTAAGTTACCTGGGGTATTGCGGAAGCACTGGAATGAGCACGATGGATTATCGAATTTCCGATCCCTACCTCGATCCGCCGGGCGGCGATGAATCGGCGTACAGTGAAAAGACGATTCGTCTGCCGCGGACGTATTGGTGCTATCGTGCGCCCGCGGATTCGCTGCCTGAGCCGGGGCCGTCGCCGGTGATGGCAAATGGTTTTATTACGTTCGGATGCCAAAACAATTATTCGAAGATTTCGGCTCCCGTGTGGGAGGCCTGGACGGAGATTTTGCGGGCGAAGCCGAATTCAAGGCTGCTGATTTACTGCGGCCATGGAAGCCACCGAGAAACGGCCCGCGGAAATCTGGCTGCCGCCGGGGTGGATCCCAAGCGGCTTCTCTTCTCCGATGCGCGCGGATCGAACTATTTTCTGCGCTATAACGAGATTGACATTGCGCTGGATCCCTTCCCGTTCTGCGGAGGTACGACTACCTGCGATGCACTTTGGATGGGCGTGCCTGTCGTCACGCTATCCGGGAAAACCGCCGTCGGGCGCGGGGGGCGGAGTATTTTATCCAACCTAGGCCTGCCGGAGTTGATCGCCTTTACAACAGAGGACTACATCAAGATCGCGGTCGGCTTGGCCAACGATCGGGATCGATTGGAGGCTCTGCGCCGGGGGATGCGGGCGCGAATGCTGGCGTCCGCGCTGATGGACGGTGAGCAGTTTGTCCGGAATATCGAGGCGCTATATCGTCGGATTTGGCGTGACTGGTGTGATGATTCGATTGGGGGCGCATAAAGCGAGATTCCGATGAGCCCTGCGGCGATTCAACAGAGCTTCGATGAGGCGATCCGGCACCAGCAGGCGGGGCGACTGCTGGAGGCGGAGTTGATTTACCGGAAGATTCTGGCCCGGCAGCCGGAGCACGCGGGGGCAATGCTTTATTTGGGGGTGATCGCCAATCAGTCGCGCAACGGCGAAGCGGCGGTTAATTTGATCCGGCAAGCGATCGCGCTCGACCCCCACTGTGCCGATGCTTATTGCAATTTAGGGCTGGCCCTGCACGGCCTGGAACGCTTTGACGAGGCCATAGAGGCTTATCGTCGCGCTATTAGGCTCAATCCCAACCTCGCCGAGGCCTACACCAATCTCGGCAATACGATGATATCCAAGGGGCGACTCGATGACGCCGTCGCCGCCTGCCGTCAGGCGCTGGCTCTCAGGCCCGACAGCGCTGAAACGTATATCAATCTTGGCTATGCGCTAAAGGACAAAGGTCTACTGGATGACGCCATCGAATCCCTTCGCCGCGCGGTCGCCATTCGGCCGGACCATCCTCATGCTCATAGCGATCTGATCTTCACGATGCACTATCATCCCGGCTACGATTCTCGGGCGATCGCACAGGAGCTGCGTCGTTGGAGTCAGCAGCTTGCCGAGCCGCTGCGTCAATACATCCATCCTAACTTGAATGATCGCGATCCCGAGCGGCGTTTGCGGATCGGGTATGTCTCGCCGGATTTCCGGAATCATCCGGTCGGGCGAAATCTTTTGCCCTTGTTTCAAAACCATGATCGCCAGAAATTTGAAATCACGGCTTACGCGGATGTGATTCGTCCCGATTTTCTAACCGGGATGCTTCAACAGAATGTCGATGCGTGGCGCGACGTGGCCGGCATTTCTGATCAGCGGTTGGCCGAGCAAATTCGCGAGGACCGAATCGACATCCTGGTGGACCTCACATTGCACTCCGGAGGAAATCGGCTTTTGGTTTTTGCCCGCAAACCGGCGCCGGTTCAGGTGAGCTACCTCGGATACTGCGGTTCGACCGGGCTGGAAACCATCGACTATCGAATCAGCGATCCATTTTTTGATCCGCCGGGTGGGGACGAGTCGCTTTACAGTGAAAAGACGGTGCGCCTGCCCAAAACCTACTGGTGTTATCACCCGGGCGTGGACCCTAAGGTTGAAGTTTCGCCGTGTCCGGCTCTGGCGAACGGATTCGTCACGTTTGGCTGCCAAAACAACTATTGCAAGATAACCCCGCCAGTCTGGAATGCGTGGGCCGCTATCCTAAGGGGCGTGCCGAATTCGAAATTGCTGATCAATTGTACTCACGGCAGCCACCGCGAAACGGCTCGCAAGATTCTCGCCGAAGCCGGGGTCAATCCCAACCGGCTCGCGTTTGCCGAATCGCGCAACGAGGAATATTTCCGATGTTACAATCAAATCGACATCGCGCTGGACCCGTTTCCTTTCGGCGGCGGAACGACCACCTGCGATGCGCTATGGATGGGCGTGCCCGTGGTGACGCTTTCGGGAAACACCGCCGTAGGCCGCGGCGGGCGAAGTATCCTGTCGAATATGGGGTTGTTAGAACTCATCGCATCGACGCCAAACGAGTACGTGCAAATCGCGGTTGATCTCGCCGGTAGGCTGGATCGAATGGATTCCTTGCGGCGCGGCATGCGCGCCCGGTTGCAAGGTTCGCCACTAATGGATGCGCGGCAATTCGCCCGCGATATGGAATCCGCGTACCGGCAAATGTGGCGCATCTGGTGCCAGCGACCTCTTGCTACCGTGTAGCGCGCGCCGCATAGTGTCCGCGCAATGCCCCAACCGCCGATTCATTCGATGCGAATGGCCGTCGCCCAAAACCCCGGCGATCCCGAGGCTCATAACACCCTAGGCAGCGCGCTGACAATTCAAGGACAACTGGATGACGCGATCGCCGCCTTCCGCCAGGCTATCGCGCTCAAACCAAATTATTCCGAAGCTTTTAATAATCTTGGTAGCGCGCTTGCCCTAAGCGGAAAACTCGATGAGGCGATTGCAGCGTATCGGGATGCCATCGCGCTCAATCCCGACCTCGGCGAAGCCCACGGTAATCTCGGCAGTGCCCTCACCGACAAGGGACAATTCAACGAGGCTATCGTCGCGTATCGCCGAGCGGTCGTTCTGAAGCCCCATGAAGCTGAACTTCACTATTATTTGGGCAACGCTTTGAAGGAAACCGGACAATTCGCCGACGCCGTCGCGGCTTACCGAGAGGCGATCGCCCTGGTTCCCGATGACGCGGAAATTTTCAACGATTTGGGCATCGCCCTAAAACACGAGCTTCAATTTCGCGATGCAATTGCCGCCTATCGCCGGGCGATCTCTCTAAATCCGCAATATGCCGAAGCCCGCTATAATCTAGCCGCCGCGCTGAAGGCGATTGGAAACTTCGATGAAGCCATCGCAGCCTATCGTGAAGCGCTGGCTGTCAATCCCGATTTGTATGAAGCTCACATCGACCTCGGCGACACGCTAAAAGATACGGGACAACTGGATGAGGCGATCGCCGCCTATCGGCAAGCCATTGCCGCCAACCCCGGCGATCCGAAAGCCTACTCCGATGTCATTTTCGCCATGCACTATCATCCAGGCTATGACGCCCGCTCGATCGCTGATGAACTTCGCGATTGGAATAGTCGGCACGCCGAGCCGCTGCGACAATTCATTCAGCCTCACTCAAGCGATCGCGATCCGGACCGGGTTCTGCGCATCGGGTATGTCTCGCCGGATTTCCGGAATCATCCGGTCGGGCGAAATCTCTTGCCGCTGTTTCAGCACCATGATCGTCGGCATTTTGAGATTACGGCCTATGCGAGCGTGCGCCAACCCGACGCGATGACCGGTCAGCTTCGGCAAAACGCCGACCGTTGGCGCGACATCGTCGCACTGAACGACGAGGAAGCGGCCAGGCAAATCCGCGACGACCAAATCGATATTCTGATCGATCTGGCTCTGCATACAGGCGGCAACCGATCGCTGGTTTTCGCGCGCAAACCCGCGCCCGTGCAGGTCAGCTATCTCGGCTACTGCGGTTCCACCGGATTAGACGCAATCGACTATCGAATCAGCGATCATTTCATCGATCCGCCCGAATTGGGCGAATCGTATTACAGTGAAAAGACGATTCGCCTGCGCAAATCGTATTGGTGTTACCAGCCTGATGAGGATTTGGCGCTCGATGTTTCGCCCCCTCCGGCGGTGAAGAACGGTTTTGTCACCTTCGGCTGTCAGAACAACTACTGCAAAATATCCCCCCCGCTTTGGAACGCGTGGATGGCCATCCTGCGGGCAGCGCCGACTTCACGATTTCTTGTTTTCTCCCCACCCGGCAGCCATCGCGACGCAGCCAGGAAACGTCTTGCCGGCGCCGGGATCAACCCCGAGCGTCTCCAATTTTCCCAGTCCACTGGCCGGGAATATTTTCACCGCTACGGCCAAATCGACATCGCCCTCGACCCCTTCCCCTTCTGCGGCGGACACACCACCTGCGACGCCCTTTGGATGGGTGTGCCCGTGGTCACGCTTTCAGGTGAAACCGCCGTCGGTCGCGGCGGACGTAGCATCCTATCCAATATTGGCCTGCCGGAATTGATCGCGCTGGCGCAAGATGAATACGTGCGGAAAGCGATCGACCTTGCCAACGACCCGTCTCGAATGGAAACTTTGCGACGGACGATGCGAGAGCGTATGCGGGCATCGCCGCTGATGGACGCGGAACAATTCGCCCGGGACATGGAGTCGGTCTACCGCCGGATTTGGCGAGTTTGGAGCCAAGGAACACTTGCCAGCGATTGATCCGCGCCCCATAGTGATCGCCAACGGCAATGACCCAACCCACGATCCAGCGGTCCTTGGATTTGCTTCGTCGAGCCGTCGCCGCCGACCCCGGCGATGCCGAGGCTCACAACAATTTGGGCAGCGCGCTGACGATTCAAGGGCAACTGGATGACGCGATCGCCGCGTTTCGCCGGGCGATCGCGCTCAAACCCAATTTTCCGCAGGCTTTTAATAATCTTGGCAGCGCTTTGACCCTCCATGGAAAGCTGGAAGAAGCAATTGCCGCCTATCGCCAGGCGATCGCACTAAAGCCGGACCTTGCCGAAGCCCATTGCAACCTCGGCAGCGCCCTCTCCGAAAACGGGCAATTCGAGGCCGCCATTTTGGCCTTTCGCGACGCGCTTGCCCTGAAGCCCAGCGATCCCGAGACCTATTACGGTCTGGCCAACGCATTGAAGGAGACCGAAGATTACAGTGACGCCATCGCGGCCTACCGACAGGCCATTGCCCTGGCTCCGGACGACGCGGAAATTTTTAACGATCTTGGCATCGCCCTAAAACACGAACTTCAATTTCGCGATGCGATAGCTGCGTATCGACGGGCGGTTACCCTGAATCCTGAGTATGCCGAGGCTCACTACAATCTGGGCATTGCGTATAAAGCAACGGACGAACTCGATGAGGCGATCGTCGCGTTTCGCCAGGCCATTGCGCTAAATCCCAATTTGCCGGCGGCCTATAGTAACCTTGGCGGCGTCCTGAAAGGCAACCGACAACTCGATGAGGCCATCGCCGCCTACGAGCAAGCGATCGAGCTGAAGCCCGATTACGCCGAGGCCTATTGCGATCTCGGCGCCGCCCTCTGGGAGAAAGGCCAAACCGAGCGGGCGATTACCGCGCTTCGCACGGCCGTTGCGGCCCGGCCCGATTTTCCCGAGGCGTTTAATAACCTTGGCAACGTCCTGAAAGCGCAACGTGAACTAGACCAGACGATTGACGCCTATCGACGGGCCATCGCCCTCAAGCCCGATTTCGCCGGCGCCTTTAGCAATCTCGGCTCCGCCTTGTCGGAGCGAGGGGAGACCGATGAGGCGATTGCCGCGTTTCGCCAGGCCGTTGCCCTCGATTCGGGTTTGCTCGACGCCCATAGCAACTTGATTTTTTCGCTGCACTATCATCCCGCGTTTGACGCCAAGGCTATCGCCGAGGAGCTGCAACGCTGGAATCGCCGGCATGTCGAAGCGCTCGGCAGACCCGCCGGCGGCCATTCCAATAGTCGCGATCCCGGACGCCGGTTGCGGATTGGGTATGTCTCGCCGGATTTTCGGGAGCACCCGGTTGGGCGCGCGCTTTTACTTTTGCTAAGCCATCACGATCGCCGACAATTCGAGGTCACCTGTTATTCCAACCCGCAACGCCCCGACGCGATCACTCGGTTGTGTGAGCAGAAAGCCGATCGCTGGCGCGATATCGAAGGACGATCGGATGATGAAGTGGTCCGGCAAATCCGGGCGGATCAGATCGATATCCTGATCGACCTCGCACTACACACCGGTGGCAACCGCCTCCTGGTCTTCGCTCGCAAACCCGCCCCCGTGCAAGTCGCCTATCTCGGTTATCCCGGCACGACGGGCCTCCGGGCAATCGACTACCGCCTTAGCGATCCGTTTCTTGATCCCCCCGGAACCGATGTCGATTACACGGAGAAGACCTACCGACTTGCGCATACCAGTCTCTGCTGGCAATGGAACGGCAAAGACGTTTCCGTGGGACCGCCGCAGGCCCGAACCCGAGGATTTATCACGTTCGGCTGCCTGAACAATTTCTGCAAGGTAACGCCGCAAGCCCTGCAAACCTGGGGCGAATTGATGTCGTCACTGCCGAATTCCCGGCTGATCCTGCGCTGCCCGCCCGGTTCGGCGTCGCAGCGCGTGCTGGCGACATTGGCCCGGTGTGGAATTGACGCAACGCGTGTGGAGCTGATCGGACGCCTGCCGTGGGATCAATATGTCGATCTATATCATCGCATCGACATCAGTTTGGATCCGTTCCCGTATTGCGGCCACACGACGAGCCTCGATTCACTCTGGATGGGCGTGCCTCTGGTCACGCTCTCCGGCCAAACCGCTGTCGGTCGCGGCGGACGAAGCATCCTGTCCAACTTGAATTTGCCCCACCTGATCGCGTACACGCGCGATGAATATATGCGGATCGTCGCCGCGCTCGCTGGCGACCTGGACCAATTGGATTCCCTTCGCCGAACCTTGCGCTCCCGCTTGCTGGCCTCCCCGCTGATGGACGCCGACGCATTCACCCGCGATATCGAATCGGCTTATCGCCAAATGTGGCGCTCGTGGTGCGAGGCCGGTTCCGCCAATGGTTGATACGTATGCATACGGATTGCGCAAATTCCTGGCTGGCCGGCGCTTTTGGAAATTACCAGTGGCTACCCCAGCGCGGCATATACGCCTGGGCAGGAACAGATCGACTCCTGGCGAAAATCTGTTACGCGCGGCAGGACCCGACTCCGACGGATGCGAGCGCGGCAATCGAACATGCCCGGATCGCATTTCTCCGCGGCTCAAGGTTCGCTCCGTCGGTTTACCTCCGTTGCGAGCTGATTCCCTGCGCCGCCGGCTCCGGCCAATTCTGCGCCGCGGCAATCGTCATGCGCCGCCTGCCCGACAATAGCCGTCTCGATCGAGTTTGCGCGGCGATGGGCGAAAATAAAATTGGCGAACTGATCGAGTTGCTCTTTGATTACCAGCGCCGCGCAACGGAAACAATGGCCCTGGCCGATACGACCACCGAATCGTCATTGGACACGGGCGACGGCCGAATCATGAACCTGATCGATTCGCGGCTGGAAGTGAAGGGCCAAAGCCTGAAGCGGATATGGGAAGAACTGCGCCGCTCCCGCGAGCCGTTTATGGACGAGATTCGCCGGCGCGATCGTGCCGGGATGTGCCGCCAAACCCACGGCGAATTGGCCGCCGACAATTTGTATATCCACGAGGGGGTGGTTTATTCGCTTGACCCTTGTGTGATGTCCCCGGATTTATATCAACTGGACAGCGCGTTCGATTGGGCGCATCTGGTCGTTACGCTGGGGAGCATTCAATCGGTTATAGCGCCGCCCGCGCTGATCGCCCGATGCGCAAGCGCGGCGGGCATATCGAATGGTCTCATGGATCACTATGCCGCGCGAATCGCGCTGATTCGCGTGACTATGCGTGAATTGAGCCGGCAAGTTATCCATGGCAATGCCGCGGCGATCTGACACCCTTTGGCCGCTCTTGCCGTAGAATGCCCCCGGTGGAAATGGGCCAAATTATAATGGCCGGCGAACTATCGGATTGGGTCGAGAACAGCGCCCGACCTTATTCCGCCAGATTCACGGTCGTATCCCTCGCCGGCACCCCCACTCTTCCCACCCCCGCGGCCGAGAGCCGATCCGCAAACGGCTCCGACTGATCCACTTCCCCATGTACGACCCAGGCGGATGTCTTCGAATTGAGCGCCGGACCCAAAAATCGCATCAACTCGTCGGCATCCGCATGGGCGCTGAGGCCGTGAATCGTGCGAATCTGGCATTTTACGTCACGCATTTGATCCAGCATTCGGACGTGCTTCAGACCCGATTGCAATTGCGAGCCCAGCGTGCCGGGTGGGATATATCCGACAAACGTAATCAGATCATTCGGTCGATCGAGGCTCAAATTCAGATGATGCACGATACGCCCGAACTCACAGGTCGGGCTGGACGCGATGATCACGCAGGTGCCGGCTTGCGAATTGATCTTTTTGCTGTCGTCGACCGAACTGGCAAACGTGACCCGCGACAAGCCGAACAAATCGCGCGTGCCGATCTCCGCCAGGGTCTGGTCATCGTAGCTATCGCGATATTTCATGTGAACCTGGCTGATCGCCGTCCCCATCGGACTGTCCACAAAAATCGGAATCTCCGGAATCCGCTTTTCCTCAATGAACTTCTGTATGTACCACAAGACCGACTGCGTCCGCCCCACCGCAAAGCTGGGAACAAGCAATCGGCTCTTGTGCTGGATGCAAAATTGAACCGCATCGAAAAACTGCGGCTCCACCCCACTCATCGGCGCGTGTTTGGTATTTCCGTACGTGCTTTCGGTGATCAAATAATCGGCCGGACCCGGGATCACTTGCGGATCGCGGATGATCGGAGTGTCATAGCGCCCCACGTCGCCAGTAAAAACCAGCCGTCGATCCGTGCCATTATGCGACCATTCCACCACCACGAACGCCGAACCAATAATGTGGCCCGCATCATAAAACGCGAACTGCACGCCCTTCCCCAGGTCAACCTTCTGCGCATATGGAACCGTCTGAATCAGTTTTAAAACCCCCGGAATATCCCTCGGCTCATAAAGCGGCCCAACCGCAAAGTCGCCCGGACGTTCTTCCTGTCGCTCCAGATGCTGGATGTTCTCCATCTGGATGGCCGCGGAATCCTCCAGCACGATCCGCGTTATTTCGGCCGTCGCCGGCGTGCAGTAAATTTTCTTCGCAAATCCCGCGCGCGTCAGCACCGGCAGTTTTCCACAATGATCCAGATGCCCATGGGAAAGAATCACCACGTCGGAATGTGGCGCCTGGGGCGCCAGCCAACGGTTGACGCGATCCGCCTCCTGCCGCGGGCCCTGATACATACCCATATCCAGCAAAATCGTCAGCCCATTGATCTGCAAAAGATGAGAAGACCCCGTCACCGTCCGGTCCGCACCGCAAAACTGAATATGCATGCCCGGAAGTCTAACGGCATACCCCCCGCTTTGTCGCTATCATGACGCCCGATGCCCCCGACCGCACGGCGTTTGATGCTGCTGACCATCGTCGCCGCCCTCGGCTTGGGCTCGCGCCGCTTTCCTGCCGGAATATATTTCTGGGACAAAACCGTCGCCGACGCCGCCTACGCCGCGGCGGTCTTTCTACTCCTACTCCTGGTTTTCCCACGACGGCATCCTAGGTTTCTCGCCCCCGCCGCTCTTCTGTTCTGCGTCGCCATCGAATTCTTCAAGCTGACCGGCCTTCCTGCTCATTGGGCATCATCCCCCGTCTCGCGCATCGTTTTTGGAACCACCTTTGCCTGGCAAAACATGATCACGTACGCCGCCGCTATTGCGCTAATTTACGTGCTCGATCGTCTTTTATTTTTGGCGTGATCGAACTCGGGGTTCTTGGCGGTTCAATCCATTTTCTTATTTCAAAGACGTATCGTCCGATTGTACGGAAGCCCCCCGCTGCTTCGCCCAATCCACGAATCCATCCGGCGCATTTTTGACGCCATAGATCGCCGTCCGCGCGATCGATTGAATCGACTTCCAATCCCGAATCCCCTGCAGGTCCGCGCCGGTTAAATCCGCGTCGGTCAGGTCCGCGCCTTGCAATTCCACGCCGCGCAGATCGGCCCCGCGAAAATTGGTAAACACCATTTCCGCTTCGAACAAATTCGCGTTCTGCAGGACCGCATCGCGCATATCCGCGCCGCTCATTTTTGCGCGACTTAAATCGGCCCCCGGCAATTTAATCCCCATCAAAAAAGCATCGGCGATATCGACATTCACCAGCGGCACTCCATCCGCGTTCAATTCCTGCAATGCCGACATTCGCCCGCCGTTGCCGATTTTCCCCTGCGCCGTATTGATCACCAGCCAGGCCTGGTAGTGCTTCTGCTCCAATCGGTCGTGCGACCCCGCGAAATAGAAGATGACGCCAACCAGAATCGACAGCGTTCCCGCGTATTCCAACACTTCCAGAAACGCCGACCGGCTCAATTGGTATGCCAGCCAGTCGCAGAGCCATTCCGCGTAATAAAATGGAACCAGCGCGGCAAACGGCGCCTGCTGCCTAAATTCCTTCCAAGGCTCGGGCGGCTGGCGATCTTTGAAAACGTACGCCATCGCCTATTCCCGCCCCGTCTCCGGATCGAACCCCTGAGCCGCGCACCACTGCCGATATTCCCCGGGCGAAATTTCGCTCGGCTTAATCTCGCTCCGCCCGCCCCAAAAGACGTTGGTATATGATATCGGAATCCCCACCTCCGCCAGATGCCGATCGATCGCCTGTTTATGCGCCAGCACCAAATCCTTCTCCATCCCATGCGCCACGGCCATGATATTCACGCCCGCAAATTCCGGCCCCCCTTCGCGCCAGTACGCGTGAGTCAGAATATGGAACCGCCCCACTTGCCGGCCTGTTTCGATCTCCCGCCCCGGCGGCGCCGCCCAGTGAAACAAGGCGTTGAATCGCGTCACTCGCTGTCCATCCGCCAGCGGCTTGACATGTTCCAGAAACGTCGAGAACCGCCCGATCACGCCGCGAGAATTAAGCCCCTCGGCCACGCGGAAGAATTCATCCAGCGAAACCTCCGCCTCTTTCGCCCTTGCCGTCCAAATATTTCCGCCGATCTCTTCCGGCGCAAATTCCCGCTTCAGCGGCATGAGCACGCGCCATTCCAGATCGCTCAGCGCCACCACCGAAGGCTCCATCGCCTGCGCCAATTCTTTCGATTTACTGCCCGGCTCCATCCCCGCCCGCCGAACGTGCCCGACTCCGAGTGCGAACAATCGCTTCGCCGGCATCAATATGAAACCTTCCGCCCCGGTTTGCTTGCAGAGATATTCACAATGCCGCCGCATGGAATACGGTTTGGGGATCTTCAAGGTCGTCCAAAGTCGATATTTGCTTCCGGCAACTTGCCCATCCGTGCTGCGAATAACCACATGCCCCGAAAAAGGATCATTCCGGGCCATCCAATCGAACGCCTCCTGCAACCGATCCGGCGGCGCCAGCCACGCCACCAGCGCCCCTTGCGCCAGATTCGTCGCCAGAAGCGTTTGCCGCACGCGCCGGATTGTTCCTCCGCGGAGCATGGCTTGGATGCGGCCGACGACCGTTTCCCTCTCGACGCCCGATAGGCGCGAAATCTCCCCGATCGGATCGCGGCTAAACCCCGCGATACGGTCCTCCGAGACCGATAAAATGCGGGCGTTAATCGGATCGGCCAAGTCGGTCGGTTCGGCAATCGCGCTCATAAAGAAAGTTGCTCCCAATGGCTGTTTATGTAATCATATCAACCGCCCAAAGTCACGCCTGCAAGGCGATTCGAGGAGCTAATGAGTGATCCCATAGAGAACCCCGGGCCGGTTCCACCGGCTTCGGAGCACAACGCCTCCCCCGACGCGTCGCCAGACCAGGAAATTCAGCCCTTCGTCCTCTCGTTCCCGGACGACCCCATTTCCGCCCGCGATTGGGCGCTCTGGGCGGGCGTACTCGCCCTGATCACCCTGGTCTGTTTCTGGCCCTCCATTCCCGGCTCGTTTATCTGGGACGACGACAGCTATGTGGTCCAAAATGGCGCTCTGCTAAACCGCAGCGGACTCGTGCACATTTGGAACGCAACCGACCTCCACACCGTTCAATATTACCCACTGACATTTACGACCCTCTGGATCGAGCACCATATCTGGCAAAACGGCCCGCTCGGTTATCGCGTGGTGAATCTCCTGCTGCACGCCGCCGGCGCGATCGTACTTTGGCGGGTTTTGCGCCGGCTGGCGCTGCCCGGCGCCTGGGCGATCGCCGCCCTCTGGGCGATCCATCCGCTGCAAGTCGAGACCGTCAGTTGGATCAGCGAACGAAAAAATGTCCTCAGCGGCCTGCTGGCCATCAGTTCGCTATATTTTTATCTCGACTTTGCGGGCTTGCGCGATCCCGATACCGACCAGCCCGCCTGGCAACTTCAGGATCGCTGGCAGACCTACGCCATGAGCTTGCTCTGTTTCGTCGCCGCGATGCTTTCCAAAACGGCGATCTGCGGGCTGCCCGCCGCGCTGGTCATGATTCTCTGGTGGAAGCGCCGCCTCAGCGCGGCCACGCTGGCGGGATTGATCCCGATGTTCATCGTCGGCGCCATCGGCGCGCTGGTCACCAGTCATTTTGAAACCTCCCCCGAGGGTCTGGTTCGGGCCACCGGGCCGGAATGGGATTTTTCGCTGCCGCAGCGCCTTTTGATCGCCGGCCGCGATTTCTGGTTTTACATCGGAAAGCTTTTCGCGCCCGTGCATCTGAGCTTCAATTATCCGCGCATCGTGCCGGCCGCCGGCAACTCCGGCGACTGGGTATTCATCGCCGCCGCCGTTATCGTGATCGATCTTCTTTTCATGTTCCGCCGGGCTCTGGGCCGCGGGCCGGTAACGGCGGTAATCTGCTATGTCGCCATGATCTTCCCCGCGCTGGGGTTCTTTAACGCCTATCCGTTCCGCTATTCGTTCGTTGCCGACCACCTGCAATATTTGGCCGGCATCCCGCTCATCGCCCTGGCAGTGGTTGCGGTCGCCAAAGTGCTTGGGAACAGTGTCAAACCGCTGGCCGTCATCGCGTGCGCGGCGTTGCTGGTTTTCGGCGGAGCCTCCTGGGCACGTGCGAAGGTTTTTGTCGATCCCGTCACACTGTGGGAAGATACCCTGGATAAGAACCCAAACAGTTGGCTTGCCGGTTACAATCTGGCGCGCGACCGCATGAACGCCGCCAACCGCGACCTGACCCTCGCCGGGCAATTGGCGGCGCAGAACGAACCGGACGCCTCGCAAGGCACGGCCGATCAGGCATCGAGCGAATTGGATGACGCGGTTGATCTTCTGCACAACGTCCTGGCCAATCCCGGCACGCCGCCGAATATTAGTTATCTCAGCCACAGCCAACTGGCCGCGATCGATGTGACGCGCACGCGCTGGCCTGACGCCGATGTGTCCGCGCTGATGCAACATGCCGAAGACCAACTCCGCATGGCCATCGCCGGCGAGCGCCAACTCGACGAAGCCTATCCGGATCCTCTCCCTTATTACAACATGGGATTGGTTCAATTGAAGATCGCCGAACTGGGGCAAAAATCGCTGCCGAAGAGCAAAGCCCCCGCCACCACGCGTCCCGCGACGCCCGAGGAGCTGCAAATTATCGATCGCCTCGAAGCCGCGCGCGATTTCCTACAGCAGGCGATGGACGCGGCCAAGCTTTCAAGAGATCGGATAACCACACACGTCTCCGCCGAGCAGATGCTCGGCCTGTCCTCGTTCCAGCGCGGCAACGCCGACTTCATACTCGGCGGGCTTGCCGAGCAGCGTGGCGACGACGCCTCCTCTGATCAATTCGCCCGCGACGCCATGTACGATTACAAAATTTCCCTCGGCATTGATCCCACGAATGTCGAAGCCCAATATCGCACCGGCCTCTGCTACGAACGCTTCGGCGATTACACGAACGCCAAGGTCTACCTGCTGAATGCCGCGTTATATTCCCCGCAAGGCAGGTACGCTCCGAGTTACAACGAAATCGGCTGGATCATTTGCCGTTCCAACCCGACCAATCTTTTCCAGCTTCGCCTGGCGATCCAATGCTTCCAGGACGCTTTAAACATCGACCCGAATTACACCGACGCCAGGGATAACTTGCAGAAAGCAATGCAGATGCTTGCCGGGGCCAAAGTGACGACCGAATCCTCCACCGAGCCTTCGACGCATCCATGACTCGACTAAGCCGCCGTGCCAGCGCCCGGCGGGATGGTATATTGCCGTAACTGCCGATTTCGGCTAAATCTGGAAACCGCTCCGGAGCTTTTTCAATGACCCGATGGATATGCGTAGGATTTTTGATTTGTCTGGCGGCCTGCACCACCCGCAGAACGATAACCATCAGCCCCACCCCGCCCGACGCCATCCTTAGCGTCGACGGCATCCCACGCGGCGTGGGAACACTCACCGAGCAATTCAAATTCAAAGGCTCCGACGACACCCACCGCATCACGGTCAGCCGCCCTGGCTACAAGGAAGACACCATTATCCTCTCCAAGGACGACCCCTCGACAAATTACGAGGTCGTCCTGAAACCTCTCACCCGTCGGCTGAGCTTCACCATCACTCCCGTCCCCGCCTTTTTGGATATTGACGGCACGCCGGTCAGTTCCGACCCGGTCACTGAAATTTCGCGCGAAATGGAATTCACCAAGGACGAGCACGACAACTGGACGAGTTACACCATCACCGCGTCGCGCCCGGGATTTCAGCCGTGCGAAATAAACGTCACCTGGACCGATCCCTCCCCCGATTACACCCTCGATCTTCAGCCGATGCGCAAGGATCTGAACATCACCAGCACGCCGCCCGGCGCGACCGTTACCTTTGACGGGGCCCTGCTCGGTACGACTCCACTAACCGATAAGGCCCAGGCGTTTCTTTACGATGTCGACGCCAATCAGTACGTCGTCCACAAGCTCGCCCTGACCAAGCCTGGCTACGACGAGGCCGACCAATCCATCGCCTGGGATGACGGCAAAACCGATTACGCTATCGCTCTGCCGAGCAAACAGAAGACCGTCCACATCGACACCGACCCGGCCGGCGCCATCGTCATCATCAACGGAAAGGTGCTGCCGCCCGGCGATAACGGCGTCCCGACGGCCCTGCTCGATTACACCCCCATCAATGACAAGGGCGATCTCCCCGTCTTCACGGCCAACGTCAGCAAAAAGACCGAAGAAACCGAATGGTACCCCGTGGACCTCTCCATCCCCTGGGACGACGGCAGAACCGATTATTCCGTGACACTCAAGGAAGTGAAGACCCGCAACGTGCCCATGCTTTCAATTTCGCTGGCCCGCGATTCCGATGGCGAGTGGCAGGTGAGCCCGCAGGTCACCCAAACCTTGGGCGAAAAGGATATTACCGAAGGCCCCGACCGCCAGGCGCCCGCGCTGATTTACGCCGCGCCGGCCGGAACCACCATCGGATCGCTCTCTGTCTCTCCGGATGGAACAACGATTCTCTTCGATCAATTAAGCGGCACCGACTCCGCCAGCTTCCGCTCCCAGATAATGGCCGTCAGCACCACCTCCGCCGCCGGCGTGCAGCAAGTCACCGACGGCAAAGCTCTGGACGTCTATCCCTCCTACACCCCCGACGGCAATTCGATCGTCTTCTCCTCCAACCGAGCCGGCAAACGCCTCAATATTTGCCGCAAGAGCGTTACCGGCGGCGAAGGCATCGAGCAACTCACCAACGTCGAGGAACAAGACCTTTGGCCCAGCGTCGATGCCTCGCCCCATCCGCGCCTTTTCTATCAGGCCATGAGCGACAGCCAGTCCGACGCCCAACTTTACACCGCCCCCGTCGACGGCGGACCGCGCCTCGACCTGGCGACGATCTCCGTTTCCGAGCCGCGCATCAGCCCCAAGGCCGACAGCGTCATCTTTACCAGCGTCAACCAGCGCACCGGAAACCGCGAAATCTACAAAATCCCCGACCAGGGCGGCCCGCCCGAAGATCTCACCAATGATCCGGATTCCGATTGCTACGATCCCTCCTGGTCGAAGGACGGCAGCCAGATCGCCTACGTCAGCGATCGCGGCATGGACGAGGACCGCCGCCGCAATCCCGACATCTGGATCATCGACCTGAGCCACCCGGACAAACCCACTCAGGTCACCACCAACGGCAGCATCGACGACAACCCCGTTTGGGACCCCAGTGGCAACGCCATCTATTTCCGCAGCAACCGCGGCGGACAATGGGGAATCTGGAAAATTTCGATCCACTGATGATCGGAAATTGCGGAATTTTGAACGCTGAATGCTGAATGCCGGACTCAATTAACCAGCGCCTGGTTCGTCGTCTCTTAACTTGCCTGCCGGTTATTTTTCTAGCCGGGTGCGCGGCCTCGACCGATCATCCCGCCGACGGCGGCTTGATTCACCGGCGCAATGAAGGGTACAGCCTGCTCTTTAAGTTGATGGGCGACGAGAGCGACGTCGGCGAAATTTTCTTTATCAAACATGCCGATGATTCGGTCGGCAATCTGGTCAGGGAAGTCGGTCAAACCTGCAAGGAGGCCAAGGCGCAATTGCAAGCCTTTGCAAAGACCGATGATACCGTCGAATTCGACGAACCCGATTTGCCGCTTATCGAGCAGAGGAGCCGCAAACTAACCGCCGATTGGGAAACCCGCGAGCTTCTAACCAGCGGCGAAAAGGATTTTGAACTGCGCCTGATTTTTACCCAAGCCCAAGCCATGAGCTACGCCAGCGAATTGTGCAAAGCGCTTTATGAAATCGAATCCGATCCATCTCGCAAGGCGTTCCTAAGCACTCTTGCCGACCGATGCGATCGCCTCTACGATCGGCTCATGGCTTTACTCACGGTGAAACTCTGATGCCGCAGGACCATTGGACGGCGGTTGATCGATACTTCACCGACCTGCTGCACGAGCCCGACCCGATCCTCGAAGAGGTTTTGCGATCGAGCAAATCGGCAGGCCTGCCCCCAATCCACGTTTCTCCGATCCTCGGCAAGTTCCTCATGATCCTCGCCCAAACGCAGAAGGCCAAAAGCATTCTGGAGGTGGGCACGCTCGCCGGCTACAGCACGATTTGGCTCGCCCGCGGCCTGCCGCCGGACGGCCGACTCATCACACTGGAATCCGACGAGCGACACGCCAAGATGGCCCGCTCCAATTTGGCCAAGGCCGGCTTTTCCAAGATAACGGAAGTCATCCTCGGCCCCGCGTACCACACCCTGCCCCAACTTTCCAAGGACGGTCGCGGCCCGTTTGATTTGATTTTCATCGACGCCGACAAACCGAACAACGCCGAGTATTTCGATTGGGCGGTAAAACTTTCCCACAAGGGTAGTCTGATCATCGTCGACAACGTGGTCCGCGACGGCCAGGTCCTCGACGCCGCCAGCACCGACCCCTTCGTTCAAGGCGTGCGGAGATTCAACGATCTCTTAGCCGCGGAAAAACGCGTCTCCGCCACGGCCATACAAACCGTCGGCTCCAAAGGCTATGACGGATTTGCGATAGCAACAGTCATCGCCGACCCCTGAACCGGGCGCGCGATATCCCCAGGGTCTCTTCCACCCCTAATTAGCGGGCGTGCGCAGCACGCCGAGCGAGCGTAAGAGATCGTCACTCCCCAGTCCCCGCCCCACCCACTCTGGCGAAGAAACAAGGCGTCGATTAACATCGAACACCTCTTGGGGAATGGTGTAACGGTAGCACAGCAGACTCTGGATCTGCTTGTCTAGGTTCGAATCCTAGTTCCCCAGTTGCCGACGTTCTGAGCATCTGAGGACAAACCACCACAATCAGCCGGAACTTCCGAGCGATTCCCCACGCCAGCGGCACCGCCGACCCCGACAGACAAAGACGAACCCGGACACGAAAAGCCTACCGACACCGGGCAGTCTACAGGGCCCGAAATTTGCCCCCCGGTACCAGTCGAAACCGACTCATCCGCAGCACGCACCCCGTAACGCGGCAACTTCTCCAGTGCCTCCCCCAACGCCAACCGACCCGAATCCATATACGTCTCCGCAACCAGCCGGGCATCCGACACACGCATCAGGGCCATACGCTCGTCGACGGTCACACCACCGCGAGCAAGATTCGTGTTAAACGTCTTGCGCAGCGCGTGGAAATCAGCCTGCCGACCCTGCTCGTCGAAATAGGCGACCCCAGCGAGCCCAAGCAGCCTACGCCATTCCCGCATCCCAGGCACCGAAGCGAACACAGCTGCACCCTCAGGACTCGAAGCACGCAACCCCCGCAACTCACTGACTAAATCAGCCCGCAGCGGAACCTTAGCCGTGGTCTTGTTCTTCGCATTCGCCGCACGCACCAAAAGGAACGGCCGCAGAGCATCCAACCGCACATCACCCCAACGAAGACCAAGCAACTCAGACCGACGCAACCCGGTGAACGCGGCGACCAACAACACGCACCGAAACCCACCCGAGACATCCAACAAACGACCGAACTCAGCGTCCGTCAACGCACGCCGGCGGCGCCGAGGCTCCATGCCACGGGCATCCACGACCACCTCACCAGCCTGAACAGGCATGAACGGCAACCGATTAAACTGGACCAACCACCGGAAAAACGCCACCAACGCCTTGGCGTAATCGTTACGAGTCTTAACTGCCAACGACTGAACGTCAAGCCAAAACAGCAACCCATCCTTGCTGACGTCACGCAACAGCCGCCAACCGCACGCCTCAAAAAGCTTACGCAGTCGACGGTCAACGTTGTACACGTACATCGGATCGCGGCCACGACCACGCAACCACCCGACATATTTACACAGGTGCTCGACCAGAGGACGACCCGCAGCGTCCTTCACAGAACACGGCGACGACAGCCCGACAGACTCATCCTCCTTCTCCCGCACGAAATCCGCCAGCAGCTTCTCCGCAACCTGTTTGTCCCTGACCCCCAAACCACGCTGGCGATAACGACGCTCCCCCCGCAGACGCCAGAAGATCTTCCAGAACGGCGACCGCTTCTTAGCGATGTAGGCATGTACGTGCCGCATCAATCAATCCTTCGAGCCACGCAGCCGGGCAAACCACTCATCAACCTCACCCCGATCGTAAGCCCTACAACCCCCGGGCACAGGCACGCGACGCGGAAACTCACCGAGCTCCTCCCAGCGGGCAATCGTACGGCGATGAACGCCCAACAACACCTCGAGCTCATCTACCCAGTACAACAGCGGCGACACACCCGCACCAACCGACACGGGCACGGGATCAGCCACCAAAAACCCCTTTTTCAAAGAGGGCGGCATGGAGCTCTTTGGACGACAAACCGAGATGGGCGACTTTGCGGACGAACCGCTCACCGAAAAACTCGACGATGGCGGAACCAGACCGTCCACGGCCCTCCCCGCGGCCTCGCTCAATCTCGGCATACTCCGTGAACTCATCCATCACCTCCGGCAAAGCCTCAAGCCACAACTCAAGCAAGTTATTCCGCGACCTACCAGCCTCCGCAGACCGATCCGCGTACCACTTCGCCACACGCGGGCTGACCCGAAGGGCAATCGCCCACCGGTCCCGCTTCGCCCAGCCGCCCTGACGTTTTTGCTTCGCCATGCCATGATGATATCAACCCGATACGACATGTCAAGACTTAAGCACTATTTTCACCTTTGTGAATTTAACCCCCGTAATACCAGGGGGGGGCCAACAAAAAACCGCGACAACATTTGACAAACCACACACGACCCGGGCGGCGGGCGGCACCCTAAAGGGGCCCGCCATCCCGCCGCCCTCACCTCGCCACCGAAGCCACCACCAAAGCACCACACGACTCTACAGGCACACGAAGACCATTCTTTCGGCGACAAGGCGCTCGACCTCAACCGCCCGAAGACACGCCCGCTTGAACGACCTCCCTTGGGGACGTCGGGCCACGCCTTTCGACGGGCACGCCGATTGGGTGAAATCGAACGCGCTAACAGCACACGTCCGATCCGTCCTATCCTGCGCCTTGCGGCACACGCTCAGGCAACTCCTGAGTCACCCAACCGGCGCGTCCGCACCCGTTCCGTTGTGGGCCGCATGCGTCCAGGCGGCCGTCTCTTTACGGGCGAACGCACAACGGCGAGTACCCTTCGCCGCTTCCACGCGGGCAGACGCTCCCACGCCCCGAGCACCTCTCGCAAATCGTCCGGCACCTCAGAAACCGGGCGATCTACAGGGCACGAGCTATCGAATTTCGAAGTTTCCCGCGGTAATTTGGAAGTATCGTTATAGGTTCGAATCCTAGTTCCCCAGTTTTTGGGCCGAAAGAGTGCGGGCGAGAAGTGGAAAGCCTCAAGCCGTTAATCGTTCTTCCGCTCGTAAACTCTCAAAGAGTTCGGGCTCCCTTCGATCGCGCCACTGAGTAGTTTCTCGTTGACTATCTCTAGCAACTGAACGGAATCGCGTAAACCGCTGTCTACATTCTTCAACGAAAACTTAATTCGGCCGTCAACGTATTTAGGATCCTCTATCCTAAAACGCTTCTTTGTTGTGCCTTTGCCTTCCCCCTCGTCGTAATAATAGTCTAGGTCCGGTGTAATGACGACTTGACCTTTATGCTTGGCCGCGTCCCAGGTATGGATCCAAGTCCCGACCAGAATATCTGCCGCTGTCGGCTTTTCGGAGGTCACCTTTGGAGCAACTCTTCTATAGTCGACGTTGAACACCTCACCGTCCGGCGCCATGGTTTCGGATCCCT
>JBEKPV010000047.1:0-3943 GCA_049520395.1 Tepidisphaeraceae bacterium | reverse complement strand
CGATTCCTCTCTTTTCGAACGAGACTTGGCCCGCAGCGTCGTCGCGCCGTAGTTCCGCTATATTAAAGGTGGCGCCAGTGTGGGTGCGATAGGTATTATCGTTAGCAATCAAAAACAACTCCGCACCGCGGGCGGTTCCAGAAGTACTCTTATACCGGAGCTGCCAGATACCCTTGAATACATTGGCAGCAGTTTGAGGTTCTGGTGGACCTTTCTTCAGTCGGGCGACTAATCTATTCACGAGCGCTCCCACATCACGAGCCTGCATCAGTGCGCTTCCGTGGAGGTTCTCAACCGTTTCATATTCGTTCTCTAGACTTCCCACATCAAAGCTTATGATTTCCCGGTTATTCTGATCGAAAAGCTGCACGCTTATGACATCTTCGTTCCGTTCGGCATCATGGCCATCTAGGTACGTGCGGCTCCATTTCCATATCTGTACGGACACACTCTCTATCTCCGCCACAAAACGCCCTGACCGCGTCGGCTCGGTCCATTTGACTTTATTCTCTTGGGTACTCTTTGAGAGTTCGTCGATGAACTCATGAAGCTCACTGGGCACGGGCATGGTTTTCTCCTAGTTTCTGCGTGGCTCGGCTATGTGCGTTATTAAGTGCGAAATCGATTTTGTTCATTTTAAGAACGTGTTCCGACACAATCGTATCCGTGACGGATTTAGGCGCGCCGATACGCTGTATTAACACCCGCTGAATGGCATCACAGCTATTAAAGACGTCAGCTATTTCACTCTCAAGATCCACTTGACCATTCTCAAAATGTGGGCGAGCCCGCGCAATTGCGCGCCGCAAATCGCAAAGTCTCGCGTTTGCCAGATCAAATTTCCGCGCGGCAAGGAAAGCACAAACCGACCCGGAAATTGCGCAAAGGTCGTTGAGGTCCACCACTATATTGACCCACGCGAGGCGTTCTAGCGTTCTCTCGACGGCGCCAGCTGCGGCAGATGCGGCATCCATCGCTTGCCTCGCTGCTTCACGCGATTGGGCGATCTGCCAAATTGCGATCCAATACGCCAGAAGGCCCGCGACTGCACCGGTGGCGGCAAGCCAAAACGACCAGAAAATGTAGTACCAATTATCGGAGAAGAACTGAGAGTAAACCCGCGACGTCCACCAAGCCATGAAAAAGATCACTATTATGAGAAGGACTAACGGGAGCAACGCAATTATCTTGCGCCGTTGCGCCGTCCTCGAAGATACCGGGTCGAGAAATGGCTTGAGGTCTTTGCAGCTCAATGCTTCGTCTTTTTTTGGTCGAACACTCGACACCGATCACCAAAGCGAAATGTCATCCAAAAGACCGGCTGGGTTAATCAGCCAGCACCCGTACGGACAAGTCAGTTGGGCCTCAACCGCCCAGAATAGCGGGAGTAACGGAGAGACGGTTGAGCGTGCTTCGTGCATCCCGCCTATTCCGCTTCCCAATGCGTCGGCGGGTTCCGAATTATCTTCGTCTATTATATCACAACTGCATCGGTGGTGAACAGCAGGCTCACGATGCTCGTGGCGTTTCGCATAACCACGCGTTCGATCCGATCCCAATTCAATTTTCGGTATAATTGGCAGCAACTTGGCAGTAGTATCGGCGTTATATTCCCACCGTTTTTCTGGCGCGATAGCAATACAAGTTTCCCGTAACTGCGGACGCGTTGTGCGTTTGCAATACAAGTGCGATGAAGGTCCATCGCTTCAAATTCGCCTTCGAATTCTAGTTCTTCGCTTTGCGGCGGTGATCGGGCCTCAGGCACCCATCGCTTGGCGTATGGCGACTTCAAGCTCGCGTGAGTCATAGGCGCGCGAGGCAAGAACGTGAATCAACGGCAAACCCGCCGCACGGAGGATGGCCTCCACTTCATCATCGCGCGCTTGGCGATCCGGACGTGAATGCGTCGAATCATCCAGTTCGATCGCCAGCCTTGGCTGAAGCGCGCCGGGATCGCATACCAGAAAATCGATGCTCTTGGCAGCAACTTTATTCTGCCAGGTCAGACGGCCCGGATTCGATTGGCGATTACCGGGGAACCAGATGAGTTGCCGCAGTGAGACTTGAGCCAGGATATGCCCGCGCGCGCCTACTACGGCGCGCAGAACGCGAAAGAAATTGGCCTCAGCGTCCGAAACGAAATACTTGTTGACTCGGACTTCGGCAAGCGGCGGGCCGCCGCCCGCCGGAGTTCCGCTAGTACCGAAAAAGCGAAGCAGATTCCCCAAACATCCGATTGGTTCTTGCGGCATCCCTGGATGCTATAGATAATTCGGCCGTGGTCCAATGGCTGCGAGCAGACCCAACAAAACGCTCCCCAGACCCCCAAAGAAAGGACACAGACCCCACGGCGGAAGTCTCCTAATTCAATTCAGCATTCAGCACTCATCATTCAGCATTCCGTCCGTGCCAGTTCTTTAACTGTGAAGCTAGAAATCCGATGCTAGAAAAAGTTCTAAAAACCCTCGACGCCAATCAGAAGCGATCGGTTGAATCGCTAAAGGAATTCCTTGCCATTCCCAGCGTCAGCACCAAGCCGGAAGCAAAGCCACAGATGCAGCAATGCGCCAAGTGGCTAGCCGACTGGCTCAAAGTCGGGGATTTCGAAGCCAAGGTGATGCCGACGGCCGGGCATCCGGTGGTCCTGGCCAAAAATAAGCACGTCGCCGGCCGCCCGACTGTTTTGCTTTACGGGCATTACGACGTTCAGCCGCCCGAGCCGCTGGAATTATGGACGACGCCGCCGTTCGAGCCGACGGTGCGCGGCGGAGCCATTTTCGCCCGCGGCGCCGCCGACGATAAAGGCCAGGTCTGGGCCCATATCGAGGCCCTTCTCGCCTGGCAATCCCACGGCGGACTCCCCGTCAACGTCACACTCCTCATCGAAGGCGAAGAAGAAATCGGCTCCATTCATCTCCCGGACTTCATTCACAAACACGCCAAGGAACTGAAGGCCGACATCGCCCTGGTCAGCGACACCAACCAATTCGCCCCCGGCCTCCCCGCCATCACTTATGGTTTGCGCGGCCTGGTCTACATGGAAGTCACCCTCACTGGCCCCAGCCACGATCTCCACAGCGGCCTCTACGGCGGTTCGGTCCCCAACGCCGCCAATGTGCTCTGCGAAATCCTTGCCACGCTTCACACGCCGGACGGCAAAGTCAACATCGCCGGCTTCTACGACGCCGTCCTACCCGTCTCCGACGAAGAACGAAAAGCCTGGAAGCAGCTGCCTTTCGACGAAGCGAAATATGCCGCGGAACTGAAACTCAGCGCCCTCACCGGCGAAGCCGGCTTCACCACGCTCGAGCGCTGCTGGGCCCGCCCAACCTGTGACGTCAACGGCATAACCAGCGGCTATCAAGGCCCCGGCGCCAAAACCGTCATCCCCGCCAAAGCTTCAGCCAAAGTCTCCATGCGCTTGGTCCCCGATCAGGACCCGCTAAAAATCCGCGATGCCTTCATCAAAACAGTCCGCGAGCGCTGCCCCAAAGGCATAACCGCCGAGGTAACGTGCGAAAGCCACACGCCCGCGGTCCTGGTGAAAATGCATTCCCCCGCGATGGAATTAGCCGCCGAGGCCGTCGAAGTCGGCTTCGGCCTCCGCCCCGCCCTCATCCGCGGCGGCGGCAGCATACCCGTCGTCCAAGTCATCAAATCCGCCCTGGGAATCGACACCCTCCTGATCGGCTTCGGCCTCCCCGACGACCGCGTCCATTCCCCCAACGAGAAATTCGATCTGGACGCCCTGCACAAAGGCTCCCGCACCGCCGCAGCGCTTTATGATCGCCTTAGCCGGCTCGAAGGCATTCACTGAACCCCACGCTCAGCCCCCGCCCTCCATTTGTCATTCCGCATTCACCCTTCGGCATTTCCCCTTCCCTTCGTGCCTCCGTGCCTTCTTGCCTTTCCGCCACATTGCCCCCCACCGCCCCCGCCACTA